>NZ_JABBWZ010000008.1:0-59904 GCF_014161435.1 Microbispora sp. H10949
ACCACAGATCGCACTGCGTGAGCTGGCCGGGCTGATAGGTCACCCGATCCACCGGATCGATGCCGACATACTCCGGGCGGATACGCGCCAGCAGCTTCTTCAACGGCCCTTCGGAGTACGGCCAGCCTGGCTTTCGCTCCGCTCAACCCGCGTGTTCAAGATCTTTTGCTGTCGCAAAACATCTTGACCGCGCAGGCCGCCCGGTTGCCCTCCCTCCCTTTCCGCCTGCGGCTCCTTCCCTCACCAGAACACGGCACGGACCCCGGCACGGGACCCCGGCGACAAGGAGCAGGACATGACCCTCACCCTCGACACCCCCCTCGGCCTGACCGACCTGAGCACCTGCGGCCGCTGCGGCCAGACGACCCACATCGAGCAGCTGTTCCGCTGCACCGACCACAGCTGGATCTGCCAGGACTGCATCACCGAGGCCATCGAGACCCAGCGCCTGGCGACCGTCGCCGGTCGGAAGGTGTAGCGGCCCGGCACCGGCGCGGGGGCACACGCCCCCGCGCCCTCACGGATCCAAATTCCACACAAACGGAGGACACCCGATGGCCAACGAGACGACCATCACCATCGTCGGCAACCTCGTCGACGACCCCGAGTTCCGCTTCACCACGGCTGGCCACGCCGTCGTACGCTTCCGCGTCGCCTCCACGCCCCGCTACCAAGACCGCCAGACGGGGGAGTGGAAAGACGGCACCAGCCTGTTCCTCACCTGCACCGCCTGGCGCGACCTCGGCGAGCACATCGCCGAATCCCTCCACCGCGGCACGCGCGTCATCGTTCAGGGCCGCCTGCGCCAGCGCACCTACGAAACCGAACCCGGCGACAAGCGCACCGTCTACGAACTCGATGCCGACGAGATCGGTCCATCTCTTCGCTTCGCCACCGCAACAGTGACCAAGGTCAAGCACACCCAGAGTTCACAGGTCCCGCCGCAGCATCCGTGGCGAGCCGCTGCGGATTCGCTGGTAGCCGCCGTCACCGCCGAGGCCTGAGCCGGGCGCTTCCTCACGACGAAGACCGCACGCTATGACGCTCAGGACGGGGTTCCAAGGAGGCTGCAGCGTTCAACCGCGCCCAGCAGACGATTACTTAGCCCCTTCAAACTCCGGCAGGGGATGGACGTGAATACGCCCGGGGGGAGTCGCCGCGAGTGCGAGCTCGACAAGGTGATCGTGGTGCGTGAACACGATCACCTGGAAACGCTCGGCCATCTCGTCGAGCACAGTGAGGGCGGCTTGTGCGCGCCGGTCGTCGAAGGTCATGAAGATGCCATCTACGGCGAACGGCAGAGCCCGGTCCTCCTCGGAGTACCGCTCAAGGGTGGCGAGCCGCAGGGCAAGGTAGAGCTGGTCGGCGGTGGCCTCGCTGAGCTGGTCGACTCGGAGCAGGCCACCGGTCGCCGAGCGGGCCAGCACTGTGTGGGAGTCACCGTCCTGATCGAGCTCCAGGTCGGCGAATCTACCGAGAGCCAGCTGTGTAAACAGCCGTCCCGCGTGGGCCAGTACAGGGTCCTGCTGAGCGTTGCGGAACTCCTCCATGCGCCTGCGCAGGATGGCGCGGGCGATTTCCAAGGGCAGGTACTCCTCGGTGTCCTCCATCAGGGTCGCGGCCGAAGTCTCCACCTCGGAAGCGGCCTGAGCGGCGAGCGTGAATCCGTCGAGCCGCGCGAGCTCCGCCTTCCTCTCGCCGAGCACGGTCGACTGCTTGGAGATATTGCACCAGTAGGATGATCTTGGAGGAGTGCGGGACGATTTGTCGGTGGCATGCGTTACGGTGCCCGCACGATTGCCTACGGGACGGGGCGGCGTGATCAATATGGGGATCGGTACGCCGGGACAGGAGGCCGCCGACGCTTCCTCCGGCGAGACCTACGCGCGGCAACTTCGCGAGTACGCGCTGGCTGTACTTCGCGAATCGCAGAATACAAAGATCTGGAAGCCGGGCCAGCAGCTTCGAGCGGTCTCGCGCGCTACGGCACGGGAATATGCGGGACGGTTCCTGCTGGAGTTGCTGCAGAACGCTCACGATGCCCACCCAGGCGATCGCACTGACGGACGCGTCCACATCCTGCTCAATGAACTCGAGGGTCTGCATGGGACGCTGTATGTCGCCAACGGTGGGACTCCGTTCACCTGGGAACAGGTTGAGGCGATCTGCAAGCTCGCGCTAAGTGATAAGACCATAGGCGAGGGCATCGGCAACAAGGGAGTCGGATTCCGGAGCGTGCTGGAGATCACTGACGCTCCGGAGATCTTCAGCTCCCAAGCCGGCGGGCCGGACCGCACACCTCTGAACGGATACCGCTTCCGATTCGCTGTCGAAGACGACCTGCGGGCCCTGCTTGAGAACGAGGAATTGGTGCGTAGGGCAGTAGAGGAGCTGCCGCCGTTCCAGATTCCGTACCCGATTTTTGACTTGCCTGCGATCTGCGCGGAGCTGGCAGCAGAGGGCCATGTCACTGTTGTCCGACTGCCGCTGCGAAATGACATCGCGCGTCTCAAAGTGGCCCGCCGTCTGAAGGATCTGGCTACGTCCAAGGTGCCAGTCATGCTGTTCCTCGACCGCCTTAAACGACTGGTGTTGGAGCACCGCGCGGCCGACGGCGATGGTCACCGGACAGAGCTCACCCGCCAGGAACGGCTCTGGCCCGATATCAGGGCCGGGCACAGCGAACTGGCCGAGACTGCAGAATCAGTTCCGATCGTGTCGCTGGCTAAGGTCGATCTTGGCCCACTCGGCGGCTATGTGCTGGCCCGAGGGCATATTCCAGCCAAGCGGCTACAGAACACGGCCAGAGCGGCCGTCGACGAAGGTCTGCTGGATGAGTCTTGGCTGGACTGGACAGAGCCTGCCGCCGTCGAGATCGCCTTGCCGTATGGGGCGGAGAATCCCCGTGCCGGGCATATGTACACCTTCCTACCACTCGGCGACGATGTTGCTGCGCCACTTCCCGCCCACCTCAACGCGCCATTCTTCACCAAGTTTGACCGCACGGGATTGAACCGTGAGCATCAGCTGAATGTGATGCTGTTCGACGTGCTCGCCGAAACCTGCCTGATCGCGGCCGCCATGTTGCGGACAGTGTCCACCAGGAAAGCTCGAATAGCCGCAGTCGACCTAATTAGCTGGGATCCCGGTGCACTGTCAGCGGGGCTGCTGTCGAACGCAGCGCAACGTGTGCACGGCCACGCATTCTCGGATGTGCCTGTGGTTCCTACAAGCGGCGACGCTCAGGATGACATGTGGTCTGCGCCTACGGACGCCGTTCGCTGGCCTGCGAAGAATCAGGCAAAGGACTTAACGGTGCTCACCGCCCAGGCGGCTATGAACGTTGGCGTAGCTGTGGCGGACCCGGACATCGGTGACAGCCGGCTCGACAGACTGGCCCGTACGTGTAGCTACCTTGAGTGTTCTTTGGATCCATTAAAGCAAGAGTTGGCGGATTACGTAGTACGTATCGCGGAGACGCTACCTTTGCCAGTCCCGGGGGATGCCGTTGATGTCTGGAATGGTGTCTACCTTGACCTTTTTTTGTTGTTTGACAAAAATGGAGAGGTCCTTCAAGGGCGACCGCTTCTGCTGGCCGATGATGGGACGATCCGTTGCTTCAATGGTAGCCTTGATACAGCCGAATCGGCCGGGATGCAGCGTGAGCGGCAGCAGGAGGCATTCTTTCAACCGGTCCAGGTTGGAGCCGATGACATAGGCGAGCTCCGTGTCCCCGAGATGCTCAGCAAACAGCTGTTCTACGTTCACCCTTCTCTGCAGTGGGCAGGTGGACAAGACCACGTGCGGCGCCAGCAAGCCCGGGAGTTTCTTGAAAAGTCGAGACTCATCCGCGCTTTTGACGCCGCAGGGCTCCTGGAGCACGTCCGAAACGCTCTCCAGAAAGAGGCCTCAGAGAAGCTGCGCTTGCAGGCCCTGAGGTTTGTCTTTCAGCTCTACCGCTCGCGAAGATCTTCCAAAAGTCTTCCGATTGGGGAGTTGGGACTATATGTGCCGTCTGCGGCAGGGCCTCTGGTGCCCGCACGGCACGCTGCATTCGGCTCAGGCTGGGGCAAGGCCTGCGGAGACGACCTCGCTTACGTCGTGACCGAAGGACGTGAAATCTCTCCTGATCTGAAATGGATGAACGACCACATCGTCGCACCACCGCAAAGGTTTATCCAGGATGACGACACTAAGAGTGACTGGCTAGGATTTCTCGAACAGCTCGGAGTCACGGACGGGCTCATCCCTCGCTTCGCTCCCGATGCTGGGAGGTGGCTCACGGGGTCCTGGCTCACCGTGACTGCGGTCGTCAACGAGGCCAAGACCCCTCCTGGGGTCACCGAACAGTGGCGACTCTGTCTTCCGGCCCACTTCTCCTACGTCAGCCATCCTCGGACGGGCTACTACGGATCGCCTGCCTTCCGCTTGCCGGGGCAAGAGGTGGTCTGCGGATTTACCGAGAAGGGACGTCTCGCATACGCCCGGTTGATCCTGCATGGTCTAATGCACTGGTCCGACAACCATTTCACCAGCGTGTGGACCAGCTCCCATTCGCGAGAGCATGATGCCCATCGCCTCCCGACTCCCTTGGCCGCGTTCATCCGAGAGCAGCCGTGGTTGCCCATACGCACCCGCACCCGCACTGTAGAGTTCGCTCGTCCGGCTGACGCCTGGTACTGGCCTCCTGCCCTGGCTGACGAGGAGCCCTCCTTCGCTCCTACCGTTGCGCATGCTTTCCGGCCACTTCTGGACCCGCCGGCTGTACAGAAGCGGCTGCATGACATGGGGCTGCCTACATGGGGGAGTCCTCACGACAGCGTCAAGCTCATCGCGGCGCTGGGAGCGCTCGTTGATACCGGTGCCGTGTACGACGAGGACCGGCCCGTGCTTCAACGGGCCAACCAGAAAGCCTGGACAGCGTTGATCTCACACGCGCGCGGCATGGCTTCACCGAGCGAGGCCCTCCGGCCGCTCTTGAGCGCCTCTCTGCTTGCCGAAACCGGTGACCAGCTCAGCACCATCAAGGGTGCCGACCTAGCGGTGGGAACCCAAAAGCTATACGTAACCGGGGACCGGGACAGCCTGGCATCCCGGCTAATCAGAGAGACGGAAAGCGCTCTGCTGGTTGTGCCGGATGGAGCCCGGGAGGCCACTCGATTGCTCGCTCGGGTGTGCACGACGGCTGTTCGACATGTTGATGACGCGACCATGACGGTCATGGTCGACGGTCAGCCGCTGGTGTCGCTGGCCGCTGGTTCGCAACTCCTTGAGCACCTGCCGTGGTTGCCGTACGCGGTTGGGGTACTGGAAGATCACTCCCCCGGCGTGCGGACGAGCGAAGCTGGGCTCACCGGCCTCGTCTCGCTGGCACGAAGGATCCGTTTACATGGCTATGAGACGCTGGACATTGCCGTCGACGACGAACCCATCGAGCTACCCGCGAGGCAGAATGGCGTCCTGCCCCTTCCGGACGACGATCGGCCCTTGATCCTGGCACCGATGCTCGAGGGGAACGACTTCACTTGGGAATCCGTAGCGCAGTTGGCGGAGGCCATCGGTCACGTGGTGGGACGCCCGAAATTCGCCGCACCGCTCAAACTCGCCGCCTACGAGCTGCGCGACAGATGCGCTGCCCTGGAGTCACCCACCGATGAGCAACTCGCCGATGCGTTGAGCGTCTCGCTTCACCAGTTGCAGGAGACAGTACGTCGTCTTGACGGATCCATCGGGGGCGTGTTGGAGCGCTGCTACCCGGTCCTGGTTCACTGTCTAGGGCTGGAGCACGCCAACAAGCTCACGGTTCCTCCGTCTCCGGACCTCAGCACGTTCCAGGCACTGCTCGCGCCCTACAACGATGAGTTGCCAGGGACCGCGGAGGAACTGGTCGCGGCGGCGCGCAGAGCTCGCAACGTGGATGAGCTGCGTACAGCCATGCGTCTAGATTTTGCGGAATTCAACCGCACACTGGCCGCACTCACACCGCAGTACCACCCCATCAGCCGTGCTGACGTCCATGAAGAAGAACTACGGAAATACATCGATCTGAAGCGATCTCGCCTTGTTGATCGGCTGCGCTGGGCCGTTTTTGACCGCTTCGAGGCCAGCGAGCCGATCGAAGATTGGGCGCGGACCCGCTCCCTGCAGTGGATCACCACCCCTGAGGAATGGGCGTTCACCCAAGACAGCGTGGACATTGGCCTGCTCGCGGAGCATATCGAAGCATCGTTGACCGAACGGCTCGGAGCTCCCGCGCCGCAGGACGGTGAGCGTCTACCTGCGCTGGATCAGCTCCGGAGCAGCAACAACCTGCTGATTCGCCACCTCGTTCCCGAGCTGGACCTGCTGATCAAAGCGTCGAGGCGTCCTCGGCCTGGTGTGCTAGCAGGGGCCGGCGCCATAGAGACCACCACGACGCTGCTGGATCAAGTGGGCGTATTGGATTTTCGACCTCTCACGAAGGACGATGTCGTCGTCTGGCTTGACGTCCTGGGCCAGTGGCCAGCAGGGATGCCAACGACAACCGTCCTCGCCGCACATGGCCTGACCCAGGCCGATCTCGACCCGGCCCGCCATGCTGAGCAGCGAGCTCGGGAGGAACGTGCTCGCCGCCGACGTGTCATCACCCTTGGCCGTCAGGAGTTCGACGTGGATTCTGGCGACTTCACCGAAGTGATCGCCGGCCTGCAACAGGGGCTGGAAGAGAATCCGGAGATGATTGCCGGACGTGGACGCTTCGCTAACCTACAACCGCTTCCCAGCCGCCGGACCGGCTCCGCGCAAGGCGGTCGAAGTAGCGCAGGCGCACGCGTGGACCGTGACCTTTCACCGGCACAGCGCACGGCGATCGGCTTTGCGGGGGAATGGATTGCCTACCAGTGGCTGCGCAAGAACTACCCGGCCACCGACGAAAGCAGCTGGGTGTCCACCAATCGCCAGAAGATCTTTCCAGGCCCCACGGGAGATGACGGTCTTGGCTTCGACTTCCGTATTGGTTCCGGGCAGGAGCCCTTCATGTTTGAAGTGAAGGCGACACAAGGCGATGGCGGTCAATTTGAACTCGGTGAAAGTGAGATTCGGGCGGCGCAAACTGCAGCCCGAAATGAACGCTGGCGACTCCTTATCATCACGTGGGTACTGAATCCGGAGCGCACGATGGTGACGATGCTTCGCAACCCCTTCAGCGTGAACGGCCGAGACTTCTACCGGGAAGAAGGCGGCGCGCTGCGATTCTCATACCGGCTGTGAGACGGGCGTCGGCCGACCGTGATCAAACGCCTGTCGACGGCTTCGCTATTGCAGTTGCTCGGTGCATTGGTAACCCACAGCTGATCCGGGCCCGAGCGGGCGAACAGCCGGTCGACCATATCGGTGGCGGTCGGCACCTGCCCGGCCAGGCGCCGTTGGCGGTTACCGGGCAGTCCCCTTGATGCCCGCCCGGTGCATCAACATCGTCACACTGGCCGTAACCGATTGCGATGCCCCGGCCGAGGGTGAGCTCGTCGTGCACTCGGCCGGCGCCGTGGACGCCTCAGGAGGCGGCGTGGGCCTGGCGGTTCACCTCGGTCAGCCAGGCGGGGTTCGGATTTGCGCGTACGGTCAATACGCCCAGTCTGATGTCAACGAGACCGAGCGCGGGTGCGGGCGAGGGCATCGAGGGCGGTGTCGTCGGCGTCGGGGAGGGTGTGCAAGTACTTCTCTGTGGTGGAGATGCTGCCGTGGCCGAGGCGTTCCTTCACAACCTGCAGGTCGGCACCCCCGGCCAGCAGCCACGAGGCATGGGCGTGACGGAGGTCGTGCATCTTGACCTTGAACTCCAGACCCGAGGCGGCAAGCGCCGGCCGCCAGATCTGGTCGCGGAACCAGCGACGGGGGATATGCCCGTCGGTGTCCCAGCGGCGTGGTCGGCGGGGGTTGTCCTTGCCGGAGGACCGACGCTCGGCGCGATAAACCGCATAGGCGTTCTTGCAGTGCTGGCAGCGGCACTTGCCTGCCGAATAGGCGCTGAGCGTGCCGTGCCGGTACCGCCGTCCGGCTTTGTTCGGCTCGGTCAGGCCCAGGTGCTCTGTGGGCTCCACCTTGGGCTGCGGCGCGGACTCCTCGGGCTGGTAGACGAAGAGCAAGTCGTCACGCTCCAGCTTGCTGTCTTCGATGTGCTGCTTGAGCTTCGCCGTGATCTGAGGGCTGAGCTTGAAGCGGCGAAACTCCCGGTCCTTCGGATACTCCTTGACCAGGAACCGCTTCCCCTGGGGATGATGCTTGGGGTTGATCTCGATGACCGTCCGGCTCACCGTGACGATCCGGCTGAGCACGTCGAGGTCCTTGACGCGGAGCTCGGTGAGCTCGCCCCAGCGCATGCCGCTTTCGATGGCGGTCTCGGCCAGGAGCCGGGCCTCTTCGGTAGGCAGCGCGAAGTAGAGCTTGTCGAACTCCTCGGGGGAGACGATGCGTAGCGGCTTCTTCGGCACGGTCGGTGTTTTCACGCCCTTGCACGGGTGCAGTGCGGTGACCTGGTCGTTCAGTGCCGTTGTGAAGATGCCGCTGAGGATCGACTTGTTGAGCCGGATGGTGGCGGGGGAGAGGCCGCGGTCTTGCTGGTCCTTCACCCAGGCGCGTACGTCACTGGGCAGGATCTCGATCATGCGCATCGGGCCGAACCAGTCCATGATGTGGGCATAGACCGAGTAGGTGTACCCCTCGCGGGTCGTCGCCTCCATGACGTGGTGCGGTAGCCACTCCTTCTCGACGTACCGCCGGAAGGTCTGCTTGGTCCGGGCCGGATCGCCGGCTCGGCCCTCCGCCACCCTCGCCTCGGCCTGCTGCCAGGCCTTGTCGGCCTCCTTCTTGCTGCCGAAGGTGCCGGCGGAGAGCTCCCGGCCGCGCAGGTCCGTGTAGTACGCGGTGTACCTCGGCTTGCCGTTCTTGCCGAGGCGCTTCCGCGAGAAGCCCATCGTGCCCCCAAGATCGTCTGACCGTCATTTGACCGTGGACTAAGCGCGATCCGATGGCATTCGCTGGGACGAGTTGGCATCACGATCACGTTGTCTACCTGCAGTTTCTCTCAGGCGGCTCGATTACTCAAGGTGATGAATGAACGGCGGAACGCGACTGGTGGTCAAGGGGTCGTGGGTTCAAATCCCGCCGTCCCGACAGTGTGATGTCGCAAGACATCGGAAACCCTCGAACCTACGGGTTCGGGGGTTTCTTTGTGTACTGGGGTTGGTAGTCGCGGGTGGGGTCGATGGTCAGCTCGCGGAGAAGTTCTCCGGTGGTGGCGGCGACCACCCGGACGTGGAGATCGTCGACGAGAAGGATGACGTGGGTTCGGGTGTGGGTTCGTCCGATGCCGATGTGGTGGAGGCGGCCGCCGATCCGCAGGGTGACGATGCTGCTGTGGTCGACGTGGTCGTGTCGGACCCGGGTGTGGGTGTCGCTGGCGCGGCTGCTGGCTGGTTGGGCCTTGGGCCGGTTGTTGTAGGCCGCGACGGGGGTGGCCCGGTGGGGCAGGGAGCGGTGGGGGCGGTGGTGGTTGTAGGCGTCGACGAAGCAGTCGAGGAGGGTCTGTAAGTCGGTGATGGTGTCGGGCTGCGCGCGCAGCCATTTCTTCATCGTCTGCTGGAACCGTTCGACTTTTCCGCAGGTGGTGGGGTGGTTGGGGGTGGAGTTCTTCTGTGTCACGTGCAGGCGGCGTAGTTCGTGTTCGAAGGCGTTGCGGCCGCCGCGGCCGCCGGCCAGGCGGGTGGTGAACACCATGCTGTTGTCGGTCAGTGTGGAGGCGGGCACGCCGTGGGCGGCCACCGCGTGGCGGAAGGTGTCGCGAACGATCGGGCCGGTGACGCGGGGCCAGGCCGTCACCGACAGGGCGTAGCGGGAGTGGTCGTCCAGCCAGGTGAGGATCTCGGCGTCGGTGCCGTCGGTGAGCCGGTAGTGGGTGAAGTCGGCCTGCCAGGTCTCGTTTGGCTGCTCGGCTTGGAAGCGGATGTAGGAGGATCGTGGCCGTTTGTTCGGCTCGGGGGTGACCAGGCCGGCCCGCATCAGGTAGCGGCTGATCGTCGCCCGGGACACCGTGACCTGGTGATGATGTTGTAGGTGCCAGGCGATGATGTCCGGTCCGGCGTGCAGGCCCTGACCGGACACTTCCTTGCGGAGGCCGACGATCAGTTCGACGATGGCGGCGTCGATCGCGGTCGGTGAGGTTTTGGGTCGTCTGGATCGGGGCTCGAAGGCGTCCTCGCCCTGCTGTCGGTATCGGGCAACGAGCTTGGAGATCCAGCCTTTGGAGACGCCGTAGGAGCGGGTGACGTCTGCCTGTGAGCGGCCCTCGACGTCGACCGCCGTGATGATGAGTCTGGCCTTCGACACGGGCCGACTGTCGACCGCCCGTAGGTCCTAACTCTCCGTGTTTCCTATCTCTGGACACATGCTCCGGCGGGGTTTCCTATGTCTCGAGACACCCGTTTCCTATGTCCTGAACCAGAACACCGCCGTCCCGACAGAGCTTTAGCAGGTCAGAGCCACAGTTCCCAAGATCGGGGATTGTGGCTTTTCTGTGTTAGGTCACCCAGGTGTCATCGAGAGTCCCGCTCCCGTACCGTGCTGCCCGGTGACAGATGTCGTGTCCAAATGCGGATTAGATCCACACTGCTGACTCGCCCATCCACGCCAACGCGGAAGATGCACTCACATGCCAACCCGCCCGTTCCCATGGGTGACGTCCCCTCGTGGTGTAACTCCAAGCTGTTGATGCAAGCCCAGACATGGGGCGAGCCATCGTGTGACGGTCAGCGAGTTCCCGACCAAAGGTTCTCGCGGAGGACACCACACGATGGCTCTGAACCAGTCTGCCCTGCTCAACCTGCTGGAGCCTTTGAAAGCCGCCGACGCCGCCGACGTCATCCGCCAAGCGCTGAACGCCGCCGCCGCATCGACCAGGCGCTGTTCTCCGTGGTCATGGAGGCCTACCTGCACGGGGTGTCTGCCCGCAGAGTCGATGACCTGGTCAAAGCACTCGGCGCCTAGACCGGGATCTCCAAAAGCGAGGTCTGGCGCATCTGCGCCGACTGGACAGCGAAGTGGTCGCCTTCCGCGACCGGCCGCTATCTCACATCACCTTCCCCGCGGGCCAGTACGTTGCGCATGAATTGGACGCGGCAGCGCTGCCAGGAGGTGCCGAGGAAGACCGCCCGCAACGCAGCCAACCAGGCCGGCGTGGGCGTCGGTCAATTCCGGCTCGATCGTGGCTCTGGCACTGACTTCCTGCGTTGACCCGTCTCAGCCGGTGAGGAGGATGCGTTTGCGCAGGAGGTCGGGGTTGTCTCGGCCGAACATCTGCCGCTTGAGCATCTTGATGCGGTTGACGTTGCCTTCGACCTTGCCTGAACTGTGGGGCAGGGTCAGGCCGGCTTTGGCGGCGTCGAAGTCGCGCCGTAGCCCCGTGATGAAGGAGTGCAGTTCCGGCAGGTCGTCGGCCTGAACTCGCTTCATCCACTGTTCCAGCCCGTCGCCGGTGAGGTGGGCCATCATCTTGGCGAAGGCGCGGACGTGCTCGCCGAGCGCGGCCAGGGCTTAAGGCCTGCAGGTGCTGGTGTTCGTCGGCGTCGAGGCTGTCGGGGTGGCGGAGGAACCAGCTGGTGGCCTGGCGGACGGTAGGCGGGGATGGCGGCGGCAGGGCGATGGTGGTCTTAGACCTCCTAACAGAATGATCTCCGTTGTGGTTTGATCTCTCGCTGTAGCCGGGCGAGAGGAGTGGCAGGTGGCGCGGCTGAAGCCGTGGGAGGTCGGCGACGAGTTATGGGCGGTCATCGAGCCGTTGCTGCCGAAGCATCAGCGCCGGACCCGCTATCCGGGCCGTAAGCGGCTGGATGATCGCCAGGTGCTGCAGGGCATCTTGTTCGGCCTGCACACCGGGATCGCCTGGGAGCACCTGCCGCAGGAACTGGGCTACGGCTCGGGCATGACCTGCTGGCGGCGTCTGGCCGAGTGGCAACGTGCGGGGGTGTGGCAGCGCCTGCACGAGGTCCTGCTCGATCGCCTCCGTGCTGCTGACGCACTCGACTTCTCCCACGCTGTCGTGGACTCCTCCCACTCAGAGCGCTAAAAGGGGGGCGCAGACCGGCCCGAGCCCGGTCGATCGAGGCCGTCTGGGCAGCAAGCACCACCTGATCACCGACGCCACCGGCATTCCCTTGGCGTTCACCCTGACCGGCGGCAACCGCAACGACGTCACCCAGCTCGTGCCGCTGCTGGAGGCCATCCCGCCCGTACGCGGCAAGCGCGGTCGGCCCCGCCGACGCCCTGACGTCGTCCTCGGTGACCGCGGCTACGACCACGACAAGTACCGCAGGCTCGTCCGGGCACTGGGCGTGCGCCCGCAGATCGCCCGACGCAGCACCGAGCACGGCTCCGGCCTGGGCAAACAGCGCTGGCTCGTCGAGCAAGCCCGCACTGCTGCACAGCTTCCGCAGACTGCGCATCCGCTGGGAAGTACGCGAGGACATCCACCGCGCCTTCCTTAGCATCGGCTGCGCCCTCATCTGCTGGCGTCGCCTCAGCTCATTGCGTTAGGAGGTCTTAGTGCCAGAACCAGTCTTCAACCGGAACCGACAGGCGTCGGAGATGGCCAGCTGGACCCCTGTCATCCCTGATCCACAACTCGCTGGAGCGCAATCGCGATGTAAGCACGTCGACATTGCGGGTGGCGGATTACCCAGGGCACGCAGGACAAAGGACTTCTCTTTCCTGCTCCACCAACGACAAGTCATCGGCGGAGTAGGAAAGAGAACGCCGTGCTCATAGAAGGCGTCGGTCAAGTTGCGTTGAGTGTGATGTTAGTCGCGTGCCCGATCCCTGGCTCATGCGCGTTTTTGTAGTCTGTTAGGATCAGTGAGTGCGCCTGTGGCTGCCGTCGTCCGTGGCCGGGAAGTTCTTCTTCGCCCACGCACCGACCGCGCGGGTGCTGGTGAAGTTGATGCCACCGCCGATCACCCCGCCCACGACGGGTGCCAGTTTGGTCAAGTTCACGATGCCCTTGGTGCCTGCCTTGGTGATCAGTCGGAAGCCGACCGTCTTGTTGATCTGGATGAGAACGCGGCCGGGAACCTGCTTGATGGCGCTGATGGCGGACTTCGTGCCGATCTGGACGCCCGCCTGCGACAGAGCCTCGGCTGCTGAGGACCCGATCAGCGAGATGAGGACGACGGAGCGCACCTCTTCGGAGCGGAGGTCATACCCGCGCAGGTGCGCGATCGCGCCGGATAGGCGCGCCTGGGTGAGCCACAGCGCTGTGAGGTCGGCGGGCATCGTGACGGGCAGAGTGATCAGCCCGCCGAGACCGGTCAGAAATCCGGTGCTAGAGGTGATGCGAACGTGCGTCGCGATAAGGCGCTGGATGGCCTTCTCGACGTCGCCGTGCTTCGTGAGGTGTTCCTCCGCGACCTGGATGGATCCCTTCCACGGGCCCCCACCGTCGACGCCGACGTTGAGGATCTTGTCGATGACCTCCTTGGCCTTGCTGCCGAGGCGCTCAAGTGGCGTGGGATCGGCCGTAGCCGACTCGGTGGAGTGCTCCGCATCGGATAACGGGTCGGTTTGACGCTCGCTCATCTACTGCCGCCTGGAGATTCTGGGGGTGCTGGGAATGCTTAGCGTGACTCAGGACGCTCAAACCAGCACGCGGGTTGACAGATCGAATCAAGAACGGATCCGCTGAGTAAAGCGGTCCCGGCTTCGGTGGAGGCTCTAGTACTTACCGGCTTTCGTGGAGTCCCTTTGGTTGACTTGCATGCCTGAATCGCGCTGGCTGCGCGGTCAGCCGCAACTGGGACCTGTACGAACGCAACACCGCTGAGCGCTGCATTGATCGGCTCAAGGAGTCGATGCCCGGACCACGGAGGGCGTGCCCCAGCTCCTCGACAAGCTGCTTGGAATCGCGGAAGACCAGGCGTTTCTCGCCACCGTGTTCCTTTCGCACGCATCCCTGTCCACCGACGAGCGAAGACGCTCGGAGGAGGCGTTCGCGCAAGCCCGGGATTGTGTCATCGTCTCCACCTCGACGCCCGCCGAGCACCCAGGGGATGCCGGACGCGCCGTCGGCGGCGAAGGAGGAGCGGTTCTTGCGGCCGATCGCCATCTGCGCGCCGCAGATCAGCAGGCCGGCAACGCCCGCGACGATGACGCCCCACTTGCCCCAGCCGAGGATGGTCGTGATCGGCCCTCCCAGGCCCGGCAGTGCGACCGGCGCCGGATTCAGCACCGGCCCCGCCTGAAGCATGTCGGCAACTGCGCTGACCAGCATAGATTGCCCTCCGCGTTCACCGCCTTGAGCGGCTCCGCCGGTTGCGGTCAGGGGCAGGACGGTGACATCCCGCCGAACTACCTACGGCCGTATCAGCAGGCCGGGCAGAAGTATGGCGTCCCCTGGCAGGTGCTCGCGGGGATCGGCAAGGCCGAAAGCGACCACGGGCGCGGTACCGGCGTCGGGATCCGGGATGGTGCGAACCGCGCTGGCGCTATGGGGCCCATGCAGTCCCTTGGTATGACCTGGGCGGCGTACGGCGTAGACGGGAACGGCGACGGGCGGACCGACGTCTACGACCCGGCCGACGCGATCCCGTCGACGGCGAAGTACCTGAAGGCGAGCGGAGCGCCGGCGGACATGTACCGGGCCATTTGGCGCTACAACCACGCCGACTGGTACGTCCGCCGGGTCCTCGACTTCGCCCGCGGTTACTCTTCGGGCTCGGCTGGCGTGGGGGAGGAGCTGTGCGCGCTTCCTTTGGCGCCGACTGCCGTGGCCGGCCGTGTCCTCGCCTACGCGCGGATGCAGCTTGGCAAGCCGTACGCGTGGGGAGCTGAGGGGCCCGGCGCGTTCGACTGCTCGGGGCTGACCATGCGCGCCTATCAGTACGCGGGGATCCTGCTGCCGCGCGTCGCCGCCGACCAGTGGCGCCAGGGGCCCGCTGTCACTCGCGGCCAGGAGCAGCCAGGCGACCTGGTCTTCATGCACCCGGGAGCCGGCGGGCCCGGGCATGTCGGGATCGTCGTCGCTCCCGGCCAGATGATTCACGCGCCGCACACCGGAGACGTCGTGTGCTACGCGTCCTATTCGGCTCGTTCTGATGTGGTCGGGTTCACCCGGCCGGCAAGCTTGATGGAGAAGAAATGAAGGGCCTCACCCTGGCCGAGCTGCAGCAACTGCCAGCCACGGTCGACCTGCTCACCGCCGCCCGGGCTCTCAGCCTGGGGCGAACCAAGGCGTACGAGCTGGCCAAGAAGGGAGAGTTCCCCTGCCGCATCATCCGCGTCGGCGTCGCCTACCTCGTACCAACCGCTGAGCTGCTGAAACTTCTCGGGATTGATCTGCCGATAGCAGCGCAGTAGGTGCAGGGGCTGCGAAGCCTGGTGTTCCGCAGTGTGTGGCCACCAGCGTAGGAAGTGAAGCCGGGCCAGGGACGAACCGTCCGCTCGGATGCGTGGCCGGGGTCCGCTTTCGGCGCGTTCCACCGATTTTTGCAGCCTCGGTTCGTCGGGCTCGTCCGCCCACCTACGGCTCACATGCCCGCCTATCAGTACACGCTCGCCCCAGATTGCTACATGGTCGTTGGCTCACGGCAGTGATGATTGCCGATGCGAGGTGACGCAGACGTCCATGTCGTCGAGGAAAGCCGGGTCGTATTCGTCGTCCACGTGGTTGCTGTTCCAGAGGCCGGAGCTGCGTACTTTATCGTTGGCGGCGTGTAGGCCCAGCCATGTGGGGGAGGGAGGGTCGATACCTCCGATACGTCGGGAAAGAAGCGCGATCGAGTTCGCTTCGATCTTGCGGCGTATGTCGCGGTCCGGTACGTCCAGCCAGAGCAGCGGCATGGCGGCAATGAGTGCCGTCACCGCGAGCTCGAGTGGACTTTCGGCTTGTCGCTGCCGGGCGGTGACGTGGGTCTTCGGCCAGGATTGCGCTATCTCCGAGGGCCAGTCGCCGCTAGCGAGGAGCGCGTAGCCGACGTGGCGACGGAATATCGAGCCGCGCTGGTTGCCGCCGCCGGGGTTGGTTCCGCTGATCTGGCCACGATGTTGAGCGAGCCGGGTCCACAGAGTTGTGCGTGAAGTGGGGGTCAGCGCATGAGTGCCAACTCTCACGACGCGGGGCCGGGCCCCGTCGGCGCGAGTTTCGCCGTCCTGGAAGAAGAAATAGACGCCGTGCGGTGGCCATCCGCTGGCCGCGGAACACTGATAGAGGCGGCGTGGCCCACCGACGCGTTCGGCCAGCTCGTCGAGCAAGGCATAGAACCGGTCGGTGTCTTGTCGTCGTGCTGTGACGTCGGTCATGTCACATGCTCCACGGTGATACCGACGGGGTACTGCTCGGCGGCCTGTTTCGTCCAATAGCAGGCGAACGCGTGGCCGAGTCGACGAGGCGTTTCCCGCATGGCCCCTCCGCCGGCCACGCCTGTGACGGTGACTAGCAGCGCGCTCAGGCTGGCACGCCGCCAGGGCACGCGTCGGATCAGTCGGGCGTAGTCAGTACTTGCCGCGGCGAAGGCCACGACGTAGGGCACACCGGCGTTGCGGGCCTCCGCGATCAGGAGGTCTTCCAGTAGGCCACGCGGCCAATCGGCCAGATTCATGATCTTGTTGTATGTGCCTATGGGTTCGTCGCCGCGTACCAGGCCATATCCGCCGCTCAGGATGAGCAGCGGCGCCTTTTCGATCACGGCACATGTGAGAGGGTCCTGGGCGGCCGTGTAGAACTCTCCGATGTAGCGACGCCAGGCAGGCAGTGCATGGCGTTCGTCCAGCCGCGCCGCCTCCTGGTTGCGTGCGCGGGCTGACAGGAGTGCAGCGGGCCACCGCGGTGCACCTTCGGTCCAAGGCTGGCCGCCGTCACGCTTGCGTTTCGAGCAGGGGATCACCAGCAGCGTGCTGCGGGGGTCGATCTGTTGCAGCGCTCGTACGTCGCTGCCGGGAGACGTGGCTGTCGCGGTCGGTGCCGCTGGCTGTCGTGTCGGGATGGGTTCGTAAGGCGTGGTCGGGCTGCTGCGGCGGAAGCTGACTGTTCGTCCTGGTTTCACCCATTCGAGGGTGTAGCCGGCGGCGCGCCATGCGCGGACGTGGGAACAGTCGCCGTGCCACCACTGCGGGTGGTGGCGGGTCGCGGAGGCGGGGATCGTTCCGACGATCCGGATCAGCTCGCTCCACGACAGGGTCACCTGGTCTTCGGGACGGGCGGATAGGAATGCGGTGAGGTTGGCCCAGTCAGCCCGACCGCCTTCAGTCGGCACGGCGGCCCACCTGCCAAACGTGGTGGCATTTTTGGCAGCGGTACACGTCCCAGTCGACGTAGTGCCATGACGCCATCGTGTCGTCAGCGGCGGCCTCAGGTTCGTCGTAGGCCCATCCCTGGTAGGCGCCCACCTCGACGTCCGCGGATCCGCACCGTCGGCAGGCAGTGCGGGGCGTCCGCGACCAGTGGTGATCGCAGGAGGTGCACACCAGGCCGATGCGTCCACCAGGCAGCGAGTGGCCACGAACGTCTTCTTCGGAACCGCAGATCCGGCAGTCTAGCTCCGCTAATGGCCCTCTCGGCAGGGCGTCGCGAGTGCGCAGTCGCGGCATGCCCGTAGGGTCGATCTCGACGTCGAAGGTGCGTCGTACGCCTGGTGCTACCGCCCAGAACACTACAGGGCCGTATCTCGCGAGGGCCGCGATTTTCCTATGTATTGTGGTTGCCGGATTGGTGACCTGGTCGAGGGAAGCGCTGCCGATTGCGGCGAGCATCACCTCTAGTGACTTGGTATCGCGCTTGGTCTCGGCCACGACGAGTGGGCGTCCGCGGTCGTCAAGGACCGCCAGATCGAGCGCGTCGTACTCGAACGCAACCTGTCGTGCCGGCCATCGGTGCTCGATAACGATCTCGGCGAACGCTGCGATCTGGACCAGGTACTCACGATTCAGTAACGGGGCCGGCCCGCGTGAGAAGAGGTTGTAAGGCCCCTTGTTCGGCGCTGCCCCGGCGAGCCGGAACGCCCCGTCGGCCTGCACCTCCACAAGTCCAGCGCCTCTTGCCAACGCCAGACCATTGGCCTCATCCAGGTGTAGCGACGGCCGGAGTCGCAGTGTCTCGTCAGGCAGCACCCGCTTCCGGGCAAACTCGGACGCCCATCCATCCAGCTGCCGTCTGGACATTGCGAGGAGATCATCCATTGCCCCTCCTGAACCCTCGCACTGACGATAAACCGGAGCACCGACAAGTAGCCGTGAAATGCCTACCATTCCTGGTCATCCTGCGGCTGCCTTGCTGCACGGCCACGCGGATCGGCCGGATCGATCTCCGGACTGCTATGGGGGTGAACAGTTCACCGGCGCGCCAGAACTCGATGATGCCGCTACGGCGCTCGTCGACTTCGGTCGTGACGTATCCCTGCGGATGCGTTCGCTCCTGTGACGACAAATTCCCAGAGATCATCAGTTCCTACGCCGAGGACTTGCCCTTGCCTGTCCTGATCAGACGATCGCAGGCAGCGCATTCGTACCGGAGATCCGTCTGTCCCCAGCGTTCATGCTCGTAGCGGATCAGCGTTCGCTGGCAACGTCCGCAGTCGTCGCCCGGTTGCCCGCTTCCCGGCGCCGCCCCGGGACGGCGTCGTTGTGCGCGGCGTACCGCGTCGGCGAACGCGCGGTCTTCGGTACGGAGCACTACTCCCGGCTTCGGCCCGAGAAGCGATGCGGACGAGGACCAGACGACATCGCCGATCACGGCGAGGGATTCCCGGATGGGCTGGCACGGGCGGATGTTGATTCCCTCCCTCAGGGCCTGGAGGCCTGCCACGGATAAGTGGCCGTCCGGCTCCGGTTCGACCCAGATGGTCACCGCCTCCTTGTCGGCGTCGTTGTCTGGAAGGAGTCGCAATGCTGGCACAAGAGCGGGCAGAGCCCTCAGCGGTGCTGCGGGCAGCCACATCTCGACCGTTCCCGCTCTGGTGATGTCGTCGTTCAATCGCTCAACGACGCTGCCTTCCACGTGCTGGGTGCCGCCGAAAGAAAGGGCGACGGCTTCCTCCCACGACAGACGTTCTGCGCGATCGAGCAGGTGCGCGATGAATGTCGACACCGCATCTCCCGAGGAGCGATGGCGGTTGAGCGCGTCGAAGGCACCGATGACGATCAGATTGTCACGGGCGCGGCTCGCCGCGACGTTGAGTAGCCTTGCACCTTCACTTCCACTGCCGCCCTCGGTGAACCACGGGTGCAGTCGCGTGATGCCGTGGCCGGTGTCGACCGAGTCATAGACGACGATGTCGCGTTCGCCCCCCTGGAAGCGGTGAACGGTGGAGGCGGCCCATTCCTCTGAGCGCGATTCGGGAAGGAGAGCCTCCAGCAGGCGGGCCTGGGGGGCGAACGGGCTGATTAAGGCGACGTCGTGGGCCTTGTTCGTCGCACTGCCGACCAGCGCGGCGACCAGCTGAGCGTGCATCAGGTTGTAACGCGAGAAGATGCCTTGTTTGCGCGCTGTCCGCGCCTGCATGTCCGATGTGTCCACCACCACGAGCTGGCCGGTCGCCCATGGAGCCCGGCTCCTTGCCGCTCTGATCCCCACACTCGAGGCCGTGACGAGTGGGCTTTCGGGATAGAAGGCGGCACTGACGATGTCTCCGATGCGCTGACGCATGCGGTATTGCTCGGTCAGGGCGGCCAGACGGGCAGGCGGACGTCGCGCTGACACGGCAGTGTCGATGCCCGCCTTCTCGAAGACGCTGCGCCGCAACCACTCGTGGGCCAGTGGGGTGTCGGCGACGGCGATCGGCGGCAACTGGCGGAAGTCCCCCGCGATGACGGTGTGCCCGCTCCCCATCCCGGCCACGAGCATGGCCAGAGCGGCGCTGGTCATGCTCGCCTCGTCGAGAACGACTACATCGAAGGTGATGTGCTTGAGCGTTTCGAGGACGACCTGATGGGCCGTTGCCGCCACGACCGTGGCCTCCCGGCAGACCTGACGACGTACTGCGAGCAGCTTGTCGTCCAGCTCCTGCTTCACAGCCTCAAGTTCGGCGATCTCAATCTCCAGCTTGAGTCGCCTCGCTTCTTGGTTAGGCGTGAGCCGGTCCTTACGACGCCGCAGGGCGACAAGCCCCTTGCGGCAATCGCGGAGTCGCTCACCCACCTTCACGCGGTGCTGAGCGAGGGGAGCGCCGCGCTCGGCCGCGATCTCGTCCACGAGAACCCTGCCGGCCGCGCGGTCGACCAGCGACGGATCCGCTGGCTGACCGAGCCGGACCACCCGGCCTCCCGCAACATTCGGCAGACGCTTCAATACCGCCTGAACCGCCACGTCCAGCGCCGCGTTCGTCGGGGCGGCGAGCAAAACGCGCTTCCCGCGCTCGAACAGCTTCGCCACAAGCGCGGAGACCGTTGTCGTCTTTCCCGTCCCCGGCGGCCCCCACAACCAGGTGACTCCCGGTGCAAGGGCGAGCTCGACTGCGTTGCGCTGACCCTCGTTGAGAACTTTCAAATCGGCGTAGGCCAGCCTCCCCCGCGACGGAGACACGTTGGCCCTCGGAGGTGTGACCACGGCGAGGGCTGCCTTGGCGTTGAACCCGGGTCCACCATGAGTGAGCTCGTGCAGCCGTCGGCTTTGTGCGGTGAGTAGCCAGGACAGGTCGAGCCGCAGGGCCGCCTCCCGCACCGCAGGGGCATCCGGAGGCATCGAGAGGGTAACGACGTTGCCGAAGACGGAGATGACTTCGACGGCTACCTGCACATCCTCCATGATGAGGGTGGCCGGTGTGCCTTCCTGGATGCCCAGATCGCCCTGTGCCTCGAACCGCATCAGCTTCCGTCGGCTGCGCGCCCTGCCGGCTTCGGTTCCGTCAGACAGCGGCACGTCGGTCTGGGTCCGGCTCTTCGTGACCGCGTGTAGCTCGTCATGGAAAGCACGGGACGCCCCAGCCGCCACTTCAGCCCAGCGCGCGGGTACGGGTCCCAAGGGCGGCGTCGGCTCCACCGCGGGAAGGCCCACTGCCGCCGCCAGTCGCCTGACTTGGGCAGCCGCCCGTTCCTCCATCGAGCGTTCCGTAACAGTCCTTGTGGGCGTCGGCTGTGCGGGAGATGGCACCCTTTCGGCTACGCCACTTGAGAAGGGTGGTGCCCATCCTCTGGGGATCCACAGTTCGTCGCGAAGGTCAGCGATTCCGTGGGTGATACAGGTCTCCCACAGCACGCCAGCGTCGACACGCCGCAGACCGGCGTCGTGTACTGCCGTGAGCAGGGCATCCCGGGGCACCGGACCGGCGGACAACGCTTCCTGAACGACGGTGATCAGCCTGCGCTCGCGACCGGCTGCCATCAGCGACCCCGATCACGGGCATGAGACGGGCAAACGGCAATGCGGGGGAGCATCGCTTTCCTTTGTGGAGCATTCACGGCTGTGGTGATGCTAGTAACAGCCGGTAAGGGTAGGAATGGACAGATCTAAAATTGCAACCGGCATGTGATCTTCCGCGGACTGCGCTGTCCGGTCGCGTCCAAGCACCGTCGGCGCGGAGGGTGACCAGGCGGGTGCCCGCGGGGAGCAGAATCTTGCCGCGATAGCGGCCAATCTTGTTGATGAGGCAGTCAAGGGCTGCCGACGCGGCTGTAGGTGGGGACGATGAAGTTGGATTCGTCCTTGTGCGCGGCGCGCATGGTGCGCAATCCGCGGGTGGGGAAGAGCTTGAGCACCTGATCGCCGGGTGGTGTGCAGGCGCACGACGTCGTCGCCCTCGCCGCGGAATGTCGTGTCCATGCGCGGCGGCGGTCAGGGCCAGTACGACGAGCAGGGCGGAACAGGAGCGTTCTCCTCAGGAGGGGGTAGTGGTCGGTCCGGTAGCTGTGTGAGGTGGGTTCTGCCAAGAGGTCGTAGGTGATCTTGACGATGGTCTGGCGGCCTTCCACGGCGTCGACCCAGTCGGCGGGCAGCAGTCTGAATCCGTGCTGGGCGCTGAGGTTGTTGCCGCAGATGGCCCTGGCTGAGTCGGAGTCGCCGGACTGATTGACGGCCAGGAGGAGTGCCTTGCTGGGTGGGGTCGGGTTCGGCGAGCGCGCAGTAGACGGCGATCGCGAGTGCCTCGTCCGCGACCCATCCGGCGAGTGATTCGACCGCTTCGGGGGTTGGCCGGGGCCCGGAGGCCAGTTCGACGGCGGCGCGCAGTACGCCAAGGGTCTCCTCGTGCGCGGGGTAGCCGGGGAGACGGTGAGTGCCTGCTGTACGGCGTGCTCGAGGGAGTCGCCATGGACCAGGTCGTGGATGATCGAGGCAAACGCGCCGGCGGACAGCGAGGCTGTCGGATGCCCTTGGGTGAGGTAGGAGCAGCGGGCCGCCGTCTCGAACGGATCGAATACCGCGAGTCTGAACGGCGCGGAGCGCATGACGCTGCCGCAGCTCTTGGAGAGTGGGTTGATCTCACCGATGGAACCGGGGGCGGATACGTCCCGGTGCCGTCTGCTCGCGTAGAGCCCTGACAGGCAGGCCGTGCCCGGCGCCCGTCGCGCGTACAGCCAGTTCTCCTGCCGGAGCCAGCCGTGTTGCGCAGGCTGTCGTCCGGGGCCGGCGGATCGGGGAACTGCTGGGTGTCGAGCCAGCGCAGGTAGGCGTTCCGGGCGGCGACGGGGTCGGTGCGGTGGAGGCGTGCCCGGATCGGCCCTTCGGCGGTGAACAGGGTCATCTGCGTGTCGTCGGTGACCTCGGTCGAGACCATGTAGCGCAGTCCGTCCGGCCCGTAGGTCGTGCGGATCTGTTCCAGCGACATGAACTCGATCGGCTTGCCCAGGGCGTCTCCGATGGCGCCGCCGAGCATGCAGCCCATGACGCAGGAGTAGTACCCATGGCTCACCGAGCCAGGGACACGGTGACGCCGTTGGAGAAGATCGAGTCGTGCAGTTCGACGGCCTTGAGGGTCAGGTTCCTCGGCACGTCGAAGAGCAGGATCCCCTTGACGCTGTTGCCGGGGTTGATGTTGTTGAGGAACGCATTGGAACCGTCCAGGCCGAGCGCGGCGGCACCGGAGTCGGCGTCGAACTGGCGGCCCTTGGTGTCGATGAGCTTCTGCGCCGAGTCTGTGAACATCTGGGCCTCGTCGCCGATGTTCTTCACGGTCAGGTGGATCAGCACGTACTGGCCCTGGGCCTTAGACACCGTGAAGCCCTCGCCGACCTGTGACAGTCCCTTCTCGACCTTGGTGACTTTGAAGGCGAACTTGCCGTCCTTGACCACGTCTCCCAGGCCGGGGGCCTGAGGCTTTTCGGGCTTGGCGGCCTCGCTGGTCCGTCCAGGTGTGCTGGTCAGGCTCACCTGGGTGTCGCCGCCGCCACCCTTGAGCACCGTGCCGAGGACGGTCAGCCCCATGAGTACGGCGGCGCCGATGAGCAGCGCTTTCAGGCAACCGCCGCCCTTCTTCTGCACGATCACCGTCTGGGGGTAGGGCTGCCCGTGGCCGTACGAGGCAGAGTTCTGAGGGGTGCTATGCACAGGAATCTCCAGATGGGGGATAAACAGGCGCGGCAGAAGGCTGGGTACGTCGAGCCGAGACGGCGGAGGCCTTGCGGCGCGACAACCTCGTGTACCGAGTGTCTATTAGAGCAGATTGTGAATCCAGCGCACAATTATTTCCGCGATGCGTTGCGTTGCACGCGTCCGCCCGAGGTGGTCTTTGTACGCCCACCAGGGGGCAGGCGTCGGTCTCGACATCGGACGAGCTACAAGGTCGACGGCCGGTCCGTCGCGTCCGAACCCAGCGGAGGTCGCAACGGTGCCACACAGGCCGATCCGCCCCTCCGGGCAAGAGCGCGTGCTCGTCTTCAAGCGAGAGAGACAGATGCCTGGTGGATGAGCAAGCTATTGAGTGATCGCGAGCATGAGCTGGGCGGGCGTCGGGCGGTTGCACGGGTCCTTGCTGAAGGAGGCCGCCACCGCATCTCGAAGTGGCCGGGGTAGGACGGATACGTCGGGATGGTGGCTCAGGATCTGATGGGAAACGGCGTATACGGTGAGGCCGTCGAACGCCAGACGACCGGTGGCCGCGAAGTAGATCGTGGACGCCCAGCTGAATATGTCGGAGGGCGGGCCGACCGGCTGCCCGGAGACCTGCTCAGGGGACATGTACGCGGGGGTCCCCTTAAAGCCTCCGGTCGTCATGGTGACGTTGTCCAGGGCTTTGGCGATACCGAAGTCGATCACGCGAGGGCCGTCGGGTGCGAGCAGGACGTTGGCCGGCTTGAAATCCCGGTGGACGATGTTAGTGCTGTGGATTCCTCTGAGGGCGGCAGCGGTCGAGATGGCCAGGCGTGTGATGCTGTCTCCGTCCATGGGCCGCCCGCGGTGGATGTATGTCTCTAGCGACGGTCCGTCGACGTATTCGCTCACGATGTACGCGACGTCACCCGTGATCCCGACATCGATGATCGGCGCGGTAGCGAACGGCGGAACCCGCTGCGCCGCGGTGACCTCCCGCAGAAAGCCCTCGCGTTCGGCAACCCCTGTTCCCATCAGGGTGTGTAGCACCTTGATCGCGACGCGTCTGCCGGAGGGTGCGAGACCGAGATAGACGATTCCCTGCCCGCCGCCACCAATCCGGTCGATCAATCTGTATGGTCCAAGGGCACGCATCGGTGGGGTCGCTATGGGCGGGGCACTCATTCGAGGGTTCGACTGATGCGAGTCGACAGGAAGGCGTTGCCGGAACATGGCCTGCCTCAGAACGAGGGCATGGAACGTGCCACCCCACCACGGCCCCAGCGACCAACTCCAAAAGTACAGCTGTGCCCGCCAGTCCATGCTCGGCAGTTGGCCGAGCGGTTCATTTGCGATGACGAAGACCGCGAGCAGGACCAGGTAACCAGCCGCGGCCAGACCCTGTTTCCGGCTTCGAAGCCGCATCGCGGCAGAGCCGATCACCAGGCATGTGGCGAACCCGAGCGTGAATAGAGGCACCAGCGCCCAGATGTAGCTCACGGGGACAGCAACCCCGGTAGGCCCGGCCACAGTCTCCCGTTCTTCGCCGGGAGGGTGGGCAGGTTCCGAGCTGCTCCACGGGTCCCATGACCACCCCCCGTACCCGGGTGCCGGGCGCGAGGTTCCGGGAACGGTCATGGCCTTCGGCGGGAATACACGTTTTCTCGCGAAGAGCGCATGCAGGGTGCCACCCCACCAGGGCCCGAGAATCCACGTCCACATGGCAGCCTGGTTCTGCCAGTCGTCCGGCCCGAAGCTGCGAATCCCGGCGGTCGACACGAGGGCGACAAGCACGGCCAGGTAGCAGCCGGCGGCGATCGCCATCGCCCGGCTCCTGAGCCGGTAGGCGGCGAAACCGAAGACGAGCGAGGTCAGAAAGCCGAGCGAGATAAGCGGAACGACCGTCCAGACAATGCTAAATGCGTCCAGGAGCGGGGGACGGATGTCGGTCGGCCCTGCAGGATCCCGCCGCTGATCGCTCTCTGTGGACATGACGCGAATCCTAGTGACGTGTGCGTAGACCTCCACATATATGTAGGGTGTCGACTGCGGTATTGACGGGGGACTCTCACCCCTGATGCCGGTGTCCATCAGAGGCAGCCGATAGCCGTGGTCGTGGTAGCGAGGGCAGGTTCGGCGAGAGTCGAGCTGTTCGCCGGTTTTGCGTCCACCACGTCCTCCTCCCTGCCTCTACAGTTGCAGCCGTGGATCGAGCCGAAGTTGCGGTGCGCAGACCGCAGCATGCTGATGGAAAACTTCGAGTAGGCACCGTGCTGTCGCGGTCCGGCACTCTCGCCACGGTCCGATGGGAAGACGATGGAACCGTGGAGGAGAACGTACGACTTGGGGTGCATACCCTTCTAGCCGTTGCGGGAACACTGCGCTATCAGTCCCTAGTCGATCGCCTGGCCTTCGCCGAGCGCTTCAAACGCGATCCGATGACAGTCATCCTTGAGCTCCTACGGGAGACTTCCAAGCCACTTAGGGCCACACACATCAAGGAGCAACTCGTCGAGTTCGGGCTCGAGAAAGACGCCGTGGACAAGGCATGGAAGTCCACGTACAGCAAACTCGCTAAACATGATGGCGTACGCGCTGACTCCGGCCTCTATGGATGGGCCGGACCGGTCACAAATCGGCCGGACGTCTCTGCGAACGGAGCGGCTACGACCAAGGCGCATGATTCCCGGGGCCTCGAGTTGGTGGAGCCACTGAGTGGTGTCCCGACCCCAGTCGTCCAAGACGGCCCGAAGCATGTGCTAGATATCCCTGCTCCTGCTGAGAAGCAGTCCACCGATCACGCCGAAAAAGCCTCTCAACTTAAGCGGATCCCCTCCGTTGACGTGGACTGCGACGCGAGCGCCGAACGAGGGCTCCGCGAGGTTCTGGCGGAGGTTCTCGGCAGCAAGCTGCCTCAGCCGGTCCATCGGTACCTGGTGACACCCCTGCGGGTAGGCGCGAAACTTGCAGCACAGGATGACGCAGAGATCGAGCACCTCTTCGCCGCAGCGAAAGAGCATGAGCGCACGCTCCTGAAGGTCATGTTCCTCGCGGTTCCGAAACCTGTCGAGGCCGTTGATGCTCCAGAGCACTTGGCCAGCCTAGATGCGGCCATGGTGGGACCACTCGTCGCTGCCGCCGTGGAAGAAGTGAGCAGGAGGCCGGCTCCCGGCTCCGCCATGCGAGCGGCGATTGTATGGCTTGTGCGGCGAGTTTCGTCGTCGCGGACGCTGCTAAATGAGTCTTTCGCGTCCTATATCGAGTTGGTCGCCCACCTGTCCGTGAGCCCGCAGAAAGGTGAGTTCGAAGTCCTGGACACAGCCGCCCGTGTCCTGGCCAGGATGCTCCCTGATCTTCCAGGTGACACTATCGACGTGGACATTCTCGCGCGCATCGCGCGTCCGCTGCCCTTTCATGGCAAGGGCGGTCGCGTCGATCTGATCGCGGCGGTTGAGCAGGTACGCCCTGACGCAGTGTCCGATGTCAGGTGGTGGGACGGGGTGACCGTACAGGCTCTCAGCGAATGCGGACGCGGTCCGTTGGGCAGAGTCATCGCCTTACCTGACGTCATAGAACATGTTGTCCGGCCGCTCCTAGCCCGTGAGTTGTCCCTTGTCACCACTCGCGCCAGGCTAGCTTTCTTCTACGGCCTGCCCGTCGTGTTAGCCGAGCATCTCGCGCCGGCTGAAATGGCAGAAGCTTTCCGAAGGGTTGCCGATCAAGATCGGGTCGCCACCTCCTGGATGAGCAGGCTGAGCGGGCGGCAGCAGTTGGACGCGCTCCGGGGTGAACTCCGCCGAGCACGGGGCGAAGCCGAGACGGCCGTCGAGCTGGCCGAAGCCGCCGAACGCAAAGCCGTTGAACTGGCTGAGCGCTGCGCGCGATTGGAGCGAGATCTGCAGGGCGCACACAGCCACGCGATCAGCGTACGGGGCGCGCAGGAACGTCAAATCAAGATCGACGTTGTCCGTTCCCTGGCCGACCTCGCTGCGGAGGTCGAAGAATTGCTGGTCGGCAGAGCCGATCCCGGGCTCATTGTCGACAGGGTCCGCGGCCTCATTGCCAGCCAAGGGGTGAAAGCCATAGGCGCGGTGGGTGACGAAGCGAGCTTCGATCCGGCTGTGCATGATCCGCTGGTCGGCGATCCTGAGGCTGGCACGCCCGTGGTTGTCATTCGCCCTGGTTATCGTTGGTCAGCGGCGACAGAGGAGGTGCTCCTGCAGAAAGCACTGGTCGAGCCTGCTTGATGTGGATTCGGCCACGTTCTAAGAAGCCCTCAAAAATTGTCGGTCCGATGTCCTAGCGTGATCCCTGATTCCGGAGCCAGTCGGGGTGACGCCGGTTCTTGAACAAGTCCCTGGGTTCACGTTGACGGAGGAGGACCGGTGGCGGGATCGACACCCCACACGACTTTGAACGGTAGTTCGGAAACCTCATCAGGTGATTCCGGCCCTCAACCCTTAGTCCACCCCGATGGAGGTGGATCGGCGGGGCGAGCGATCGGCATCGATTTTGGTACCTCGACTTCGCTCGTGGCTGAGCAGATCGGGCGACTCCCCGTGGAGATTATCCCCCTTGGCCGGAGCACCAAATGGTTCCCGTCGATTGCCGGCTATCGAGGACATGCTCTTCTCGTGGGGGAGGACGCCGACGTCCTTCCTGCGGACCAGGTGATTCGCTCGGTGAAGCGTGCGATCACGGAGGACCGTGGAAAGGTCCGGGTCGGCGCAACCGAGGTCGGTGCCGATGATGTGATCGTCGCAGTGCTGGCGGAGATGGCGAATCGAGCGGCGACTGCTGGTCACCCACTCGGTTCCATCGAGGAGTTCCGCCTTGGCTGCCCTGCGATGTGGACCGGCGACCAGCGAGCGCGACTGCTCCGCCTGGCGGGAAAGGCAGGTCTACCAGTCGATGACGCCGCACTCATTGACGAACCTATCGCGGCCGGAATCGCCTGGGTGACCAACAGGTTCCTTGCCCATGGCGAACGGCCAGTGGGAAGGCTCCTGGTCTTCGACATGGGCGGCGGAACTCTCGATATCGCCGTCCTCGACATCGTGGGAGGGGAGAGTCCCGAGATCTCGGTGCTGTCCGCCATCGGCAGCACTCAGGCTGGAGACGTTCTAGACGTCGCCATTGCTCGGGACCTCAGTGACGGGCTCAGGCGCAAGGGCTTCGACCTGCACAGCCTGCCCAACCAGCAGCGCGTCCAGGCACTGCTGCTTCGAGAAGCAAGAGAGGCGAAAATCAGGCTTTCAGTCGACCGTGAGCATCTGGTCGTCTTTCGGAGCATGGGTAAACTACCGGTCGTGCCCTACCTCCGGGAACAACTGGAGGAGGCCTTCGCTCCGCAAATGGACTCCGCCGAGCAACTCGTCTGGGCGGCCGTCCGGGAGGCGAAGATGACCGAGGACGCGCTCACGTGGGACGGCCGTCGGACAACGAACTCGCCGGCGGACCTTCGTGCGATGGGGCCGGAGAAGCTGGCCGAGGAGATCAAGTATGTGCTTCTCGTCGGTGGGATGAGCCGCATCCCGTACGTCGGGCGGCGGATCGGCTCGCTCTTCCCTCAAGCCGAGGTGTTCGACGACGTTGGCGTTGCCCCTGACGAGGCGATCGTCGCAGGGCTCGCGAACACCACTGAGTACGAGCGGCTCAACCTGCATCGCCCAGGATTCGACTTCGTACTGGAGTGGGATGAAGGCGCCGGTGTGCGCCAGGAGATCATCTACAAAGCACATACGCGGCTCTACGAGGCCTGGCAGGCACTCTCAATGACTTCGCTGTTTTACGAGAGGCGAAGCCGAGATTTCCCCGGCCCGCGTCAGGGGAATTCGCGACTTCGAGTACGGTCGATCTCGGGAGAGTATGTCCGCCTGAGGATCGACGGGAAGCAGGCGGACAGCATCCTCCTTCGTATGGGCGACGACATGCTGTTCAGAATGTATTGCAACGGCCGCATCATCATCCAGGATGGATCCGGCCGTACGCTTCAGGTCCGTGTGGATCGCTGGCCGGTAATCCGCGGGCGGGACTTCGCGGAGCTTGTGCTTAATCGCGTGCCAGACGAGGCTCAGAAGGGCGACGACCAGTGGTATCTATTGAGGGACTGGGCGCCGCCTGAGCAGTGACGAGGGCTACCGCGACAGGGGTGAGAGAGATGCTGAGCGCCTTCCTGGCGCTTAGCCTGTCCCGGATTGCCTGGCGGTTCGCCCTCAGATTGCGGAGCCGACCTTCGTGTAGTCGCCGGATGCCAGCCTCGCTGATCCTGGCAAGGAGCTCCTGGGTCTTCTGGATCTGCAGGTCGATCGTGCTCTCGTGAGCCCGGATACGACCCTCGACGAGTGCCTGGTTCTCCTGCCGCCGGGTTCGTTCGGTATCGAGAAGTCTGGCTGCCACGTGGTTCTGAGCGGAATGCCATACGTGCAGCAGGCCGTCCTCGGGAACGATGGAGTCGCCGTCTCCGAGTGTGCCCTCGGCCAGCGCGGTGAGCAGAGCCTCTCCAGCGTCGGGCTGCACCTCGTACGTGTCGAGATCGACGGCTGTGATCCATAGCTCAAGTTGCGGGCGCAGGCCTCCCGACTCAGCGAGGTCCACTGTCATGAGGTATCGGCCCCCTTGAGGTAGACCAGGCACGGTAACGGAGCCGAAGCGCGGTAGGGCCAGGTCCTCCTCCTGCAGTACTGCCAGCGTCAGCTTGACCAGGGGGTGGCGTGCCGACAGCAGCTCAATGTCATACTTGCTGGCGGTCTCTGGCTCGAAGGTGCACTCCAGGCGGGTTCTGTCCTGCAAGCGGGCGGCGAGCTGGGCAAGAGGGTATTTGCTCCCCGTCTCGTCCGCTCTGCTCCACCGGAGCTTGGTGGCGAGTTCGTGGGATCCGACGATATAGAAGATGCCCTTCTGGTCTGGTTCCGTCCGGCGAGCGCTGTATCGGCGGAAGAGCTCGTCGATCATTCTGCGGATCTCGGTCGAGCCGACGAATCGGCCGTTGCCGGGACCGTGCTCGCTGAATCCCTCCACAAGCAGCCCGTCCAGGCCGGAGAGTAGAGCCCGAGACGCGCGCAGTTCCTCGGTGGCTTGATCCCGCTGCTGGGCAGCGACCGCGACGCGTTCAATCTGCTCCTCCACCTGGTCGGGACTGAGCGCGGGATTCAGCAGTTTCGAAAAGTTGTCACGCAGGATCGGTTCGAGCTCCCCAATGGAGTTCTGGAAGATGCCGATTCGGTCGTAGAGGCGCTGGAAGATGTCCGTCTCGATCGTGCCTGGGACATGCATGTTGTAGATGAAGATCTTGTCGTGCTCCTGCCCGAACCGATCGAGGCGGCCGATCCGCTGCTCGACGCGCATGGGATTCCACGGCAGGTCGTAGTTGACGAGCACGTTGCAGAACTCGAAGTCGAGGCCCTCGGATCCTACCTCGCTCAGCAGCAGGATCTGGAAGCCGCCCTCGCGGAAGTCGCGCATGATCTCTTCGCGTTCCTCGGGAGGCACTCCACCGTCCATCACTCGGACTGTGAAATGCTCGCGCAGCCGCCGTGCCAGGTATGAGAGGGTTCCTCGGAAGAATGAGAAGATCATCATTTGACGGATGCCGAGGGCGCGAAGCTGTTCCAGCTCCTCCAGCAACCGGTCGTACTTCGTATCGACCTGGACCGGCTTGAACTGTGCCGACACGTCCAGCAGCCCGCTGAGATCGACCTCGTCGACATCATCATCGACATCGTCGATCTCCATGCGGAACAGCTTTGGATCGCGCAGCCGCAGCGACTCCTGTGAGGCGGGGATGCAGCTGGCCGCCTGCCTGAGTGGCATCTGCATGACGAAAGCGGGAGGTACTCCCATGCTCCACGCTCGGCGCCAGGCCCACAGGTAGACCGCTCGGTAGTAGTCCTGCTCTTCCTTGGTCCACTCGACGTGGATGTTGCGCGGCTCCCGTACGGCCTTACGGTCAGGTACGTCCGCCTTGCGCGTCCGGGTCAGTACGCCGCTGAGGACGTTCAGGTCGGCGAGCAGTCGGCGGGCTCGGGCCTTCTCCTCATGTGTGAGCGGGCGCTCCACCTTGAGCAATTCGAGGAGCAACGCGTAGTCCGGTCGGTCGGTGATATCGCGACCGAACCGCATGCCCTTGAGCTGGTCGAGGGTGACGAGTAGTTTCCTCGGCTCTGTGTTCCCGATTAGGGACCTGGTCACCTCGTTCAGCACCTCGTTTGGCCTGAGCTGGCGCTCGAACGTTTCGCGGTCGGAGAAGTGCTCCGGGTCGAGGAGGCTCATCAGGTTGAATAGGTCGTCGTTGCCGAGGTTGAGCGGAGTGGCGGACAGCAAGATGAGGTAGTCCGTCCAGTCGGCTAGGAGCTGTCCGAGCGCGTGCGACTTGCTCTCCCGGTTGCGCATGTAGTGAGCCTCGTCCACGATGACGAGGTCGAACCGCGGCTGCAGCGTCGCGAGCTGGGCCAGCACCTTGTCGGCGCCGCGCAGCGATTCAAGAGAGATGACGCCCCGTAGGTTCGGATGCTCCCCTCGCTCCCATCTGTCGGCGAAGTCCTCCAGATCGCGCGGCTTCAACAGTGCGAGGTCGCGATCGAAGCGACGCCGCATCTCCGCCTGCCACTTGAACTTGAGCACAGACGGCGCCACGACCAGAACCCGGTCGAGCTTGCCACGCTGTTCGAGCTCGCTCCAGATGAGCCCGGCCTCGATGGTCTTGCCCAGACCGACCTCATCGGCGATGAGAATCCGGCCAGAGGATCCGGTGAGAACCTTGAGCACAGGCTTGAACTGGTAGGCGCGGAAGACCGTCTTGCTCGACGCGTACGAGTAGAGCGTGTCGGTCAGCGGATGGTTCAGTTTTGTCCATGTGAGCGTGAGCGACAGTCCGGCAGCGTCCGCCGGCGGCTGAGTGAGCCAGAACTCCGGCCTGCTGGGGTCGCCCTCGACCTCGGTCAGGGCCTCCTCGCTAAGGATCTTGATCTCCCCGCGGATGTCAACCTCGTACACATATCCACTCGGCGTCGCCTTGAGCCCGGCGACCCGGCCAACGGCGCCGCCCTCGGGACGGACCATGGCGCCGACCCGAAAGCGCGAGTCACCTGTCAAGGGGAGCGCGCTGGCCCACATCGTGCTTTGTACGGCCCAAGCGGTGAGCAGGTGCCCGTCTTCGATGAATCGGCTCCGAGCGGTCTCCGGCGCTGCCGGGTCTTGCCCGGAGAGGACCACCATCGCTTGCCAGCCAAGGTCGCTCTTGATCGCATACGCGCCTCGGTGAAGCCGCTTAGTCATCGGGACTGGCGGGGTACTTCGCACGTCAAGGGCGAGCGCCTTGATGGCGTCCCGAGATCCGTCTGGCACCTCGCCGACGACGAGGCAGGACTTCGGCTGTAGCTCCTTCAGCCAGTTCAACTCAAGAATCGAGGGCCGGTATCGCAGATCGTCATCTGACATGGAGGGCTCCACATCGGCGTCGTCGTAAAAGAGGTAGTCAGTTGGTCCGGGTGTTCGGTAGGTGGTCGCCGACGTAGCCGACCCAGATTTTGCCGGTGGCGCCTCCGGAGTCGTCATGGAAGTACAGGCGGGGTGCGGGATAGCCCACGGGCCGGAGCTTCACGTGCGCCTCCATGAGCAGCCTGCCGCTCGGGTCCACTTCTCTCGGGACGGCGAAGGTTCGAGGGGCGCTGAACTTCGGCCGGTTCGCCACTGACTGGGACTCGCGCATGGAGAGCATCCCGACCGGAATGGTGAGCCTGTCGGCGGAGCCGGTGGCGCACCAGTCGTAGAAACCGCCGGCGAATTGACATGACGACCTGGCCCTGGCGAAGTCATCCAGCGCACGCAGCGCGTCCCACGCCTTCGCGGCCCAGATCCGAGACAGGGCGGGATGGTGCAGGTCCAGCCGGGTGGCAGCCGCGTCGGTGTCGCCGATGACGACGTGGGTGAGCCGCTGCCTGGCCTCAATCAGTGTCTCCATCAGACTGGCGGGCTCGAAGAGGTCGTCTCCGAGCGCTATGCCATACACGGATTGCCCGGTTTCGGCGAGCTTGCGCTCCAGGTGACGCACCCGTTCCGTCATCCGGCGAATGTCTGAAACTGCCTCCTCGTACTCACCGAGGAGCACTTTGTGCTCGGCGCGCAGCGTCTCCAGTTCGCCTATGAGCCGCTCGGCATCGCTCCCGGTCACGTGTAGCGGCTCCTCATTGCCGCAACGTGCGCCGACGATGTCTCGCAGACCCGCGACATGGGCGGTGAGGACGGCAAGCTGCCGCGACACCCCGTGTGACTCGTCCACAAGAGGGCCGGAGGTCGCGGCCAAGGACAGTGCCGATTCCAGGTCCGCGCGCAGCTCCTTGACGACCGACTCAGCCACGCTCTGGGCGAGCTCCGACGGGTCGGGAGCCGGAACAGATGCCTCAGCGTTCTCCCGTTGCGGTGCTTCCGGCTCCGCTGACGGAGACTGGCTTGCGATCTCCGTCCTGCTGTCCTCGATCACTATGGCAGGAGCGGGGCGCACCGTCTTGGCCATCATCCGGCGGCGAAGCTCTTCCCTGGCGGGGTCGGCGACAGCCCGAGCCGAGTGCACCGCCTCGGCGATCTCGCGCAGCTCAGAGCGGCCGGCCAGCACCCGATTGACCACGCGAAGCGTCGCGATCACCTCGTCCGGCAGACTCATGTACGCGGTAGCGCCGATCACTCCTTCGATCGCCTTATCCAGCGCGCGATCGCCCTCGTTACGAATCATCCCCCCGCCCATGGGCCGGTGGCGGTACGGATAGCGCTCCGCTGCGGGATCGAACGGCGCGAGATAGGTGCGGATGCCGCCACCGAAGACGCCGAGCTCGTGGCCCATCACCTGGTTGAACCGGTCCTGAGTGCGCAGGTCACCGAAGCGCGCCACCAGCGCGACCCCCGCGGTCGCCGCCGACAGGTATCGGGCGCGCGATGGGGCGGCATCAGAACTCGAAGAGTCGACCGAGACGACGACGGGCACGCGCCGACGGGGCTCCGCCAGGGTGTGCAGGAAGCGGTCGACCTCTTCCTCATCGACCACGAGGGGGCTGTCTTCCAGGTGCACCGCGCCATCGGTGATCCTCGCGGTTCGCAGATAGGCAGGGACGAAGCCGGGGGCCTGTGCGGACAGCGGCGCCCCATGGCCGCGCTGGTCGGCCGTGACCATGACCCAGCCGGTCATGCCGGGCACGGACTCGGCATAGATGACCCGAGTCTGGAGCACCCCGCCGTCGCACGGCTCATCCAGGATGTACCGGCCGCAGTCGCCGCGCCGCTCCATTCGCAGCCGGGAACCATTCACCTCATGCTCCGTCAGCGGACTTCCGGGATTGGCGGCCGGAAACCCCTTCTCCGCAGCCCACTCTGAGAAGACGCGGCGGAGCCTGATCGAGATCGGAGCTCTTACGTCGCGCAGAACGGCCTGGTACAGCCGTGTCACGTTGGGGGGCATGGTGGAGGTCACGCTCACCTATCGTCGAAGACGTCTCATCTGGTACGGCAGGCTGTGTTGACGCGGCGACTCCATATCGATCTAGCTAACGCTCACCAGAGCGACCGCTGATCGTGGTACGGATGGGGCCTGGTAATTGCCGTTCCAGCAGTTGCACTCGCGTAGGTCTCTCGGGTGGCTGGCATGCGTGCCGGAGACCGAGAACGCGGCCGCGTCTGGCTTCCATTAGAGCGGACTGTGAACTCAGTGCACAAGCAACCTGTTGCTATGGACAGGGAACGCCAAAGCGTCGTAGATTGCTTTGGGACGCACTCCGGGTGTGGACCCGGGCTGTTTGATCTGGATCGTTCCCTATTTCCTGCCAGACTCTTGCGGAGCTGCCGCCTTGCTGTATTCCGGGCGCAGCGGGCCGTAACTGATGCTGGCAAGGGCCGTTGGCGAGGAGTGAATGGTGACGAGTGCGACGTCGGAGAAGCCGGCCATCGGGGCGCTGGTCGCTGTCCGTGGTCAGCGGTGGGTCGTCAGCGAGGTCGAGACCGGCGAGAGCAGCACTCTGGTGAGCCTTCAGAGCGTCGAAGACGGGCGCTACGGCCACACTCTCGATGTCATCTGGGAGGTCGAGCCCGGCAGCAAGATCCTTCCGGGCGGCTCCTTGCCGGAAGTCGCGGACTTCGATCCCCCTGCGCGTCTCGCGGCATTTCTTGATGCGATCCGTTGGTCGGCGGTCACATCCGCGGACGTCAAGACGCTCCAGGCGCCGTTCCGCTCCGGCGTCGCGATCGAGGACTACCAGTTGGAGCCGGTCGCCCGCGCAGTCGACGCGCCTCGCGTGAATCTCCTACTCGCCGACGACGTCGGTCTGGGAAAGACCATCGAAGCGGGCCTGGTCGCCCAGGAGCTGCTGCTCAGGCACCGCGCCAGGCGGATCATGATCGTGTGTCCGGCGGGACTCACGCTCAAATGGAAAGACGAGATGGCCGAGAAGTTCGGCCTCGACTTCACGATCATCGACGCCGAGCGTTGCGCGGTCGTGCGCCGCACCCGCGGAAGCGCGGCCAATCCCTTCGAGGTCTACCCGCTGACCATCGTCAGCCTTCCATGGCTGCGCGGGCAGAAGGCGCAGCGGCTTCTCGACGAGGTGCTCGACCCATCCGCGGAGAAGCGCGCGTTCGACCTGCTCATCCTCGACGAGGCACACCATGTCGCCCCGGCCGCGCCCAAGCAGGTCTACGCGGTGGACTCCCAGCAGACCAAGCTCATCCGCCGGCTGGCACCGCACTTCACGCACCGGCTCTTCCTGTCCGCCACCCCGCACAACGGCTACCAGGCGTCGTTCACCGCCCTGCTGGAAACGCTCGACGACCAGCGGTTCGCCCGCGGGGTCGACCCCGACTCCGCCGCAGTGGAGGACACCGTGGTCCGGCGGCTCAAGCGGGACATCGTCAACGGCGACGGCTCCAAGCGATTCAAGGAACGCAGCGCACAAGCCATCCCGGTGCTGTATCCCCAGGACGAGCGGGAGATTCACGAGCTGCTCAAGCAGTTCGCGGCAGCCCGAAAGAAGCGCCTCACCCGGAACAAGGGCCGGAAGGCCGCCGACCTCGTGACCCTGCTGCTCAAGAAGCGGCTCTTCTCCAGCCCGGCGGCGTTCCTCCACACCGTCGGCGTCTACCTGGACACGGTCAACGCGAAGGCGGCGTCCGTCCTCGACGAGTCAGACGAGGTTCCCGAGTGGATCGAGGAGTTCTCCGAGTACACCGCCACGCTCGACGACGAATTCCTCGCCGAAGCCGAGGACGACGCGGTGAACCGGGCGCATCCCCTGCAGGAGGGCGCCACGGAGCAGGAGATTGAGCTGCTGGAGAAGATGCGGCGCTGGGCTCAGAAGCACGCGGTGCGGCCGGACGCCAAGGCCCAAGAGCTCATCACCTACCTGAAGGCCGTCTGCCGTCCCGACCAGCACTGGTCCAACGAGCGGGTCGTGGTTTTCACCGAATACCGCGACACGCAGACCTGGCTCGCCGACCTCCTCAACCAGGAGGGCCTCGGCGGTGACCGCCTGGCTCTCCTCCACGGCGGCATGTCTGCCGATGAGCGCGAGCAGGTGCGGCAGGCCTTCCAGAAGGATCCCACCGAGTTCAAGGTGCGGATCCTCCTCGCCACCGACGCGGCGGGTGAAGGCATCGACCTGCAGAACTTCTGCCACCGCCTGATCAACTACGATATCCCGTTCAACCCCAACAAGCTCGAACAGCGCATCGGTCGGGTCGACCGGTACGGCCAGCAGCACACGCCGGACATCAGGCACTTCGTCGGCACCGGCTGGGACACAGCCGTCGACTCCTATGAGGCCGACCTGGAGTTCCTCTCCCGGATCGCCGAGAAGGTCGCGCAGCAGCGGAAGGACCTCGGCCCGGTCAACGTGGTCATCTCCGAGCGCGTCCAGCGCCGCATGCTTGGCGAGAACGTCGGCATCGACGACATCGACCAGGTCGCCCCCAAGGAAGACGTTCCTGTCGAGACGAACGTCGGCGAGCAGGTCAGGAAGCTGCGTGCCAACCTCGACGAGACGGTCAGCGAGCTGAGGATCACGCCGCAGAGCATCCAGCGGGTCGTGGACACAGCGCTCGATCTCGCCCGCCAGCAGCCGTTGAAGCCGTACCTCGATGAAAAGCACCTCACCGAAAGGCTCTTCGAGGTCCCTCCGTTGACCGGCTCCTGGGAAAGGGCGGCTGCGGGACTCCTCGAGAAGATCACCAAGGACGGCCAGCCACCCAGGCAGCGTCCGATCACGTTCGATCCCGAAACGGTGAAGGAGCTGCGAGACGACGCCGTGCTCGCACACCTCAACCATCCGCTGGTCGCCATGTCGACCCGGCTGCTGCGTGCGGCGGTCTCCAACCCGGACATCGGCCTGCACCGGGTGACCGCCGTGGTCAGCGACGACCCCGCGCTGGAGATGACCCTGATCGGCGCGTACGCCCGGTACGTCCTCGTCGGCGGCGATGGTGTCCGCTTGCATGAGGAGGTGCTCTATGCCGGAGGCTGGGCGCAGCAGAGCGGCCGGTTCCGCCGGCTCGACACCCTCGGCACGCTCCGCGGCATCCTCGACCGGGCTCTCACTCAGGGACTGCCCGCCTCGCCGCACCTTCACAAGCACCTCGCCGGCATCTGGGAGAAGATGCGGCCCGGCCTTGTCGACGCCATCGACGCCCGGGTGAAGACCCGCCGCGACTCGCTGGAGAACCTCCTCGCCAAGCGTCAGGAGGCCGAGCAGAACCGGATCGCCGCCAACCTCGACCAGTTCGCGGCGGCGCTGCGCGCCAAGCTCGCCGAAGACGAAGAAGAGGACGCGCTGTTCAGCCGGATCGAGGCGACCAAGGACGAGCGTGAACTCAGGCAGTACAGACGTGACCGTGATTCCTGGAAGACGCGTCTCGACCGGCTGTCCCAGGAACGACAGCGGGAACATGACGCCATCGCGGCCCGCTACCGCGACCCCCAGGAACACGTCTTCCCCGTAGCCGTGATCTTCGTTGTTCCGAAGCAGGAGGCCTCTCGATGAGCAAGGGATCCAACTGGCGCACGCAGCCCGACGCGAACCGCATGCACCAGGACTGGCTGAGCCTTGTCGAGGTATCTGGGCCGTTCCTGTCGCTGCCGGTCCTCCGCCGCACCTGGCCGTCGCTCGACCCGCTCGACAAGGAGACCCGCGAACGGCTGCGCCTCGAACACGGCACCTGGCAAGCAGGGGGTCTCGTCGACGACTGGGTCCTGTACGGCCTGCGCCACCTGCTCGGCTGGAAGGACGCGGTTCATATTCACGGCCTCGAGGTGCTGACCGTCGATGTGCCGCAGCACGACACCCAGCTCGTCCCCGACTTCGCCCTGGTGGAGCCGGGTGAAGAGATCAAGCCCGACAGCGTGCGGCTGATCGGCATGATCTGCGAAGGCCGGCCGACGGCCCGCATCAAGGGGGAGGACTGGGCCGCCACCCCGGTCGACCGGCTGGCCCAGCTCTGCCGGCACCACGGCATCGAACTTGGCCTGGTCACCGACGGTCGCTGGTGGACCCTCGTCTGGGCCCCCCGGGGCGGCGTCACCACGACCGCCGTCTTCGACGCGATCTCCTGGCATGAGGCGGCCGAGCGCGACGTGGTCCGCGCGTTCGTCTCGCTGCTCAAGCGTGCCCGTTTCTTCTCGGTGCCGGAAGAGGAGACGCTGCCCGCGCTGCTGAAGGCCAGCCTGGACAGCCAGGAGGACATCACCGAGGCGCTGGGCGTCCAGGTGCGGCAGGCCGTCGAACTTCTCGTCGCCGCCATCGGCCGCGCCGACGCCCGCGACCGCGCGGCCGGCGGCGAGGGAGTGGGCGACGTCTCCGCGCACGACGTCTACCGCGGTGCCGTGACCGTCATGATGCGGATCGTGTTCCTGCTTTTCGCCGAGGAACGCGGCCTGCTGCCGGCCGACAACGAGCTCTACACCACTGCCTACTCGGCCGGAGGGCTCTGCGCCGAGCTGGAGCAGATGGCTCTCGAAGGCAGCGAGAACGACCTGGAGCAGACCCAGTCCGCCTGGCACCGGCTGCTCGCGCTCTTCAACGCGGTCTACGCGGGGGTCGATCATCCCCGCCTGAAGATGCACGCCCACGACGGCTCCATGTTCGATCCCGACGCCTATGCCTGGCTGCCGCTGTCCATCGACGATCGCACAGTGCTGCACATGCTCAAGGCCGTGCAGTACGTCCAGATCGGCTCAGGCAAGGCCCGCGAGCGGCGCAAGCTCAGCTTCCGCGCCCTGGACGTCGAGCAGATCGGCTACGTCTACGAGGGGCTGCTCTCCTTCGAGGGGCACCGGGCGACCGACACCGTGGTCGGCCTTGTCGGGAAGCCCGGCCTGGAGGAAGAGGTCGAGCTGTCCCACCTGGAGCGGCTCGCGACGTCCGTCGGTGACGGCCTCGCGGCGAAGCTGGCCGAGCTCTACAAGCCCTCCGGAATCGGTACGGCCGCCGCCATTGCGAAGCGGCTCGCTCCGATGGCCGAGGCGGAGAAGGTCGAGGCGCTCCGGAAGCTGCTGGCTGTGACCGGAGGTGACCGCGAACTGGCCGAGCGGCTGCTCCCGTTCTACGGCATCATCCGCCACGACCTGCGCGAGCTGCCGACGGTCGTCCTGCCCGGCGCCCTGTATGTCACCGAGTCGGCGCTGCGCAAGAACACAGGAACGCACTACACCCCGCGCTTTCTCGCAGAACAGGTCGTCGAAGGGGCGCTGGAGCCGCTGGTCTACCGGGTTGGGCCGCTCCAGACGGCGGACCGCTCCGAATGGCAGCCGAAGTCCAGCGAGGAAATCCTGCGGCTCAAGGTCGCCGACATCGCCATGGGCTCGGCCGCCTTCCTGGTCGCCGCCGCCCGCTACCTCGCCCGCCATCTCGTCGAGGCCTGGTCGCGGGAGGGTGACGAGCGCGCGGCGGCCTACCTGTCCGCCGACGAGTCCACAGCTCGTACGGCCGACGCCGACCAGGATCCGGTCGTCATCGAGGCGATGCGCCAGATCATCGAGCACTGCCTCTATGGCGCGGACATCAACCCGATGGCCGTGGAGATGGCCAAGCTGTCGCTATGGCTCGTCTCCATGGACAAGGAACGGCCCTTCACCTTCCTCGACGACCGTCTTGTGGCGGGTGACTCGCTGCTCGGCATCACCTCACTTGACCAGCTCGAAGTGATGCACATGAACCCGAAGCGGGGCCGCGAGATCCACGAGAAGCGTGCCCTGCGAAACTTCGCCCTCGGCGCCCGCGAGCTGGTACGCGAGGTCGCCGCCGAACGCCGTGCGCTCGCCGACATCCAGCTCGGGGATAAACCGATGGAGGCCCTCGCGAAGAAGCGCAGCGTGCTGGCCGACGCCGAACTGAAGACGTCCCAGGCCAGGCTGTTCGCCGATCTCGCCGTTGGTGCGGCGCTCGCCTACACGGGTAGGGGAGACGCCGGCCTGCGTGACGGCTCGATCGCCGCCTCCGACTATGTGCGCCGTATCACTGAGGGATCGGCGAGGGCGGAGGTCGAGGCTCGCGAGCAGCGCAAGGAATGGCTGAACAAGGACCGCGTGCCTGGCTCCTTCGACCGCCAGCCGATCCACTGGCCGCTGGTCTTCCCCGAAGTCTTCGAAGACGACAAGCAGAAGTGCCCAAACGGCCCCGGCTTCGACGCCATCATCGGCAACCCGCCCTTCTTGGGCGGTAAGAAGTTGACCGGATCCCTGGGCGTGGCCTACCGGGAATACCTGGTGGAGGCCATCGGGAGAGGGACGCGAGGGCATGCCGATTTGGTGGCCTATTTCGCGCTTCGCGCGCACGGCGTGCTCAACTCGTTGGGCCAAACCGGGCTGATCGCCACAAATACTCTTGCTCAGGGCGACACGCGTGAAGTTAGCCTCGACCAACTCGTGGCGAGTGGTGTGACGATTCGCCAGGCGGTGAAGAGCAAGCCGTGGCCGTCAAAGAGCGCGGTGCTGGAGTACTGCGCTGTGTGGACTAGCCGCGCGATCCCTGGTGAAGAGGCCGAGCGAATTTCCGATGGAATAGTCGTCGCGGGAATCGCTCCGTCGCTCGACCCCGATGCTCGCGTCGTCGGTAATCCCAATCGGCTGGCAGGTAGCACAGGGATCTCATTCATCGGCTCATATGTGCTCGGACTCGGATTCACGATGGAGCCAGGTGCTGCACAAGCGATGATTGAGCGGAACTCGAACAATAAAGACGTGCTTTTCCCGTATCTCAACGGGCAGGACCTGAACTCGCGCCCCGACTCCTCGGCAAGTCGTTGGGTCGTCAATTTCCATGACTGGGACGAGGCCAAGGCTAGGACGTACACGGAGCCATACGACCAGGTGCTTCGTTTGGTCAAGCCGGAGCGTCAACGCAGGAAGCCAGACGGGAACTTCGCTCTACGGAATCCATTGCCGGAGCGGTATTGGCACTACGCGGACAAGCGCCCTGCGATGGTCAAGGCCATTGCGGGGCTTGAGCGGGTGGTTGTGATCACGCTCGTCAGTAAGGTGGTCATGCCGGTGATGGTGCCGACCGGGCAGGTCTTCTCACACATGCTCGGTGTGTTCGCGACGGCTGACACTGCGATGCTGGCACTGCTGTCGAGCGCGCCGCATTACTGGTGGGCGCTCACACGGGCCTCGACGCTGGAGACGAGGGTTCGCTACACGCCCTCGGATGTGTTCGAGACGTTGCCGCTACCGGAGCTCACCCAGGAGATGCGGGAGCTGGGGGACCGGCTGGACACGTTCCGGCGGGAGCTCATGCTGGCCCGACAGGCGGGGCTCACCGCGACGTACAACATGGTCAATGACCCCGCCAACACCGATGAGGACATCGTCGAGCTGCGCGCGATCCACAAGGCGATCGACGAGGCGGTCTGCCGGGCGTACGGCTGGGTCGACCTGATCGACAAGCTCGATCACGGGCATCACCTCGTCGCCCGCGAGACGCGCTACACGGTCGGCCCTGCCGTGCAGCGCGAGTTCGTCGACTGCCTCCTGGAGCTCAACCACGAGCGCTACGCCGAAGAGGTGGCGAAGGGCCTCCACGACAAGCCCGGTAAGAAGGCGGCGAAGCCGAAGACCACCCCGGCCGCCTCGGAGTCCGACGGACGGCTGTGGTGACACGGCTCCCGCAGCCCGCAGCGGCTTGTCACTCGGCGAGCCGGCCTGGACGACACCCGATCGCAGTGCGGAAGGAATGGTCAGCGCCATGACGAGTGACCAGGGGGATCTGTTTCCCAAGCTGGGAAACAGGCAGCAGGCTCTCGACCTGACCGCGTCGGGATCCGCTGAGGTGGCCGAAGCCGCAGCGACCGAGCAGGAAGAGGCCGTCCCCCCGTTGGACGTGCCGCAGGTCTTCGCCGAGACATCATCGTACGAGGTGCGGGACGAGTTCCAGGAGCTCGTCTGTCGCGACCTGCTCGGGCCGTGGGACGGCGACCTGGAGGAGTTCCCGCCGCGGGCGATGGGGCCGCGCGAGCGCTACCTCGTCGGCATGTTAGGTCCCAAGCACTCGCCGATTTCCTCGCGCGACGAGGCCGACGAGGTGCCTGACACTGAGACCGGTGTCCAGGGTGATGCTGCCGAAGCCGAGCTGCCCGACGTTCTCACGTCGCAGAACCTCGGGCGCTTATGGGCTTCCTCGATGGGGTTGTCCTTCGCCGTCCCCGCCGACGTAGACGTGATCGCGGTCACCGCCTCGTGGGGGCGGTACAGCAAGACGGAGATCGAGCGCGACGACGGCAAGAAGGCCCGGACCTGGTCCCGTGAGCCGGTCACGTACGACAAGGAGGTCCGGCTCGACCGGGAGTCGACCTGCCGGATCCCGCTCACCGGCGCCACCGTCGACGACCCCGGCGTGCTGCTCGCGGTGGCCGTACGTCCTCGGCACGGACGCAGGGTGGTGGAGTTATCGCTGATCAACACCCAGCGGGAGCCAAACAGCAACAAGGATGCGGCCTGGCTGTTCCAGACAGAGCTGCGGGTCAGGGCGCTCGACGGCGACGCGGCGATCTTCCTGCCCATCGACGACCCGCTCGACGGCGGTGGGGAAGGATACGACGAGGAGGACGCTCACCTGCGGCTCCTCTACCGGAATGAGCGGCGGTATGCCTCCGGACGAAATGTCGCCGTGCACGCAAGCCTGCGTGACAACGAGCGGTGCGCGCACGAGCTGCGGACGACATGGCTACCCGTCTACAACGTGCCCGCGACCATCGCGCCGACCAGCGGGCTCAGGGACGTCGAGCTGTCGATGGACGCCCTGGCCTCGGCCGACATCGATCAGCTGCGCGCCGGGCTCGCACCACTCGCCGACGACTACTCGGCCTGGCTGGAGAAGCGCGCCGACGAGATCCCGACCTTGCCGGAAGCGCTGCGTCCGGTGGCCGTGAACGCGGTGTTCAAGGCGCGCCGGGCGGCCCAGCGCCTTCGTGCTGGGATCGATCTGCTGGCCTCGAATGAGGACGCGCTGAAGGCGTTCCGGTTCGCCAACGAGGCGATGGCGTCGCAGCGGCGGCACTCGGCGATCGCCAAGCTCCGGCAGGAGCGGGGCCTGACATTCGAGGCCGCGACCGCTCTCGTTGAGAATGAGGGAGCCAAGGCGGCCTCCTGGCGCCCGTTCCAGCTCGCCTTCGTGCTCCTCAACCTGCCCTCGCTGACCGACCCAGCGCACCCGGAGCGGGCGGCCGACCACACGGCCACCGCCGACCTGCTGTTCTTCCCGACCGGTGGCGGCAAGACCGAGGCGTACCTGGGGCTGACCGCCTATACATTTGCGATCAGACGGCTCCAGAAGGTGGTGGGTGCGGCAGAGCAGGCGCGCAGTGGGCTGGACGGCGTGGCCGTCCTCATGCGCTACACCCTGCGGTTGCTCACCGCCCAGCAGTTCCAGCGGGCTGCCGCGCTCGTGTGCGCCGCCGAGATGCTCCGCCGCCGCGACGAGCAGACCTGGGGCGGCACGCCGTTCCGGATAGGGCTGTGGGTCGGCGGAGCCGTCTCCCCAAACTGGTTCGAGGGCGCGACCAAGGAGGTGAGTGACGCTCGGGCGGCCCCCGAAGGCAAGCGCCCGAACGTTCTGCAAACTCTGTCGTGCCCGTGGTGCGGTCAGACGTTGCGGGGGCACGAGGACCTGCACATCGACGACGATCGCCGTCGTGTCTTGCTGTACTGCGCCAACGGTGAGGGGCAGAACGCCTGTCCGTTCTCTCGGAGGATGTCACCTGGAGAGGGGCTTCCGATCCTCACCGTGGACGAGGAGATCTACCGGCTCACCCCGAGCCTGGTCATCGCCACCGTCGACAAACTGGCCCAGCTTCCGTGGCGTGGCTTCGCCGGCCACCTGTTCGGTCGGGTCCGGGAATGGTGCCCACGGCACGGCTACCGGCACGAGGACCTGAATGACAAGACCAAATGCACGTCCAAGCACAACGCCAAGGGCATGCTCCCCGCGACCCAAGTCCAGCCGGTGACCCGGCTGCGTCCGCCGGACCTGATCATCCAGGACGAGCTGCACCTGATCTCCGGTGCGCTCGGCACAACCGTCGGCCTTTTCGAGGCAGCCGTGGACGAGCTGTGCACCTGGGGCGACGGATGCGGACCGAAGATCATTGCCTCCACCGCGACGACGAAGCGAGCCGACGCGCAGGTGCTCGGGGTCTTCGCCCGCGAGCTCGCCATCTTTCCACCGCAGGTCATCGATGTGACGGACACCTTCTTCTCCCGTCAGGTGCCGATTACACCCGAGACTCCCGGGCGACGCTATCTGGGCGTCTGCGCACATGGCGTTCGTCTCAAGTCCGCCGAGATCCGGCTCGCCGAGATCCTGCTCATCGCCGGCCAGACGGTCTTCGACAGGTACGGCAAGCCCGCCGATCCGTATATGACGCTCGTCGGCTACTTCAACGCCACCCGAGAGCTAGCCGGCATGCGCCGGTACGTCGATGACGACGTGACGACCCGTATCCGCACACACGGGAAGCGAAAGGGCCTGTCCAACCGGCTGGCGACCCGGCTGGAAATGCTCACCGTCCAGGAGCTCACCTCCCGGATCTCTTCCACTGACATCAGCGAGGTGCTCAGGAACCTCGAGGTCGGTTTCGATCCCGAGTTCGACACCTCGCGCCGGAAGTTCGACCTCAGTGCCGAACGGGCGTTCGCCTTCCGTGACAAACGTCCGGAGCATCCGCTGGTGGGTAGGCGGCTAGCGAGAAAGAGGCTTCCGGTCGATGTCGTGCTGGCCACCTCGATGCTGCAGGTCGGTGTCGACGTGTCCAGGTTCGGTCTGATGGTGGTGACCGGGCAGCCGAAGAACACGGCCGAGTACATCCAGGCTTCCTCCCGTATCGGCCGTGACGCTGAACGGCCCGGGTTGGTGGTCACGCTGTCCAACTGGTCTCGGCCGCGCGACCTCGCGCATTTCGAGGACTTCGAGCACTACCACGCCACCTTCTATCGCCAGGTGGAGGCGCTGTCGGTCACCCCGTACACCCGACGGGCACTGGACCGAGGCGTCACGGCGGCGTTCGTCGCCGCGCTGCGGAACGCGGAGGAGACTTACTCGCGCAATTCCGACGCCCACGACGTGCCGCTGGACGGCCCGATCGCCGGACGGATCAGGGAACGATTCCTGTCCCGCGCGGAGGCGGTCGCGGGTGAACGCGGCCGTGACTACCTGCGCGAACGCCTCGATGTTGTGACCGACAAGTGGCTCAAGGAACGGAGCGGGCAGAACAGGCTGGGTTACCAGGCGAGTTCCTCCACCAAGCAGCCACTCGCGGGGCTTTTGCGTGCCGCGGGAGACGGCCCATGGGACACGATGACCGTCGGCCAGTCCATGCGCGAGACCGAGAACGAGATCAACCTTCTGGTCCCCCGCTTGGAGGAGATGTTCGCTCCTGTGTACGGGGCACCCGACTGGGCCTTCGCCACGACCGGCGCCGAAGACGACGACGCTGACACTCCCGAAGGGGACGAGCTCGGTGAGAGCACGCTGAACGGAAAGGGGCAGTGATGGCCGGCAAGCCAGAAGGACACCGGCGCAGGGTTGGCGCCGTCCGTCCCAGCCACCTGATGTTCACCGGCGGCGTCGGCGCGCTGGTGGACCTGCCGAACTTCTCCGTGCTGGTCAAAGGGCTGGACGACTGGCGCTACGACATGATTCCCGACTGGGAGCCACTGGCCGAGCCTAGGCTCCTGGCCGCCGTCCAGACCCTCCTCGGCAAGAACGTCGAGCAGTTGCGCCCCGCTCCGTGGATGCCGGACCAGGACCAGAGCGGCATGGCCGCGCGCGTGGGCGTCCCCACGGTCCCCTTTCCCGCATGGATGAGATGCACGGCCTGCAACATGCTGGCGCCCATTGAGTCGCAGGTCGTTTTCGGCTTTGAGAACCCGAAGGCGCATGCGCCGCACGAGGCCCGGTTCTTCCATAAAAACTGCCCACGCAAGAAGTCCGGTCCCCGCCCCCTGGCCGTGGCCGCCCGCTTCGTGCTCGCGTGTACGGCAGGCCATCTGGACGACTTCCCCTACGTGCGCTTCGTGCATCGAGGCGGCACCTGTGAGGTGGACTTCCCGCCCCTGAGCATGGACGACCGCGGCGGCAACATGGGTGCCAACGTGGAGATCAAATGTGAACGCTGCGGGCTGCGGCGCAACATCACCGAAGCCATGGGCCGGCGAGGCGAGCAGAACCTGCCGGGATGCCGGGGCCGCCATCCGCACCTGTCCACGTTCGAGTCGTGCACGCGGCCCGTGCGGGTGCTCGTCGTCGGAGCCTCCAACCAGTGGTTCGCACAGACGCTGTCCTCGCTGTGGGTGCCGGAGCTGGGAGGCAGTGTGCTGGACGCCAAGGTCGCCCAGCACTGGACATCTCTCTACGGCATTCCCGGCCCGAACATGCTGCCCTTTATGCGTGGTGCCGTACCCGCGCTCAGAGAGTTCGACAAGTGGGACGACCAGGCGGTGTGGGACGCGATCGAGCGGCACCGCGCCCGGCTCGACGGTGTGGAGGCAACGAAGGCCGAGGGCTACCCCGACCTGCGTACCGCCGAATGGGAGGTGCTGTCCGCGCCTGAATTGCCCGAGCCCGACGAAGACTTCGCCCTGCGCCGCGATCCTGAGGGAGTCCCCGAGCCGCTGCGCGGCGTCTACGCCGACGTCGTCCAGGCGGAGCGCCTCCGGGAAGTCCGCGCGCTGATCGGATTCACCCGCCTCGACGCGCCGGACCCCGAGGACCCGGAGTTGGTCACCCGGGCCCCCCTCGCCAGAGACAGGGCCACGTGGGTGCCGGCCAGCGAGGTCAGGGGCGAGGGCATCTTCCTCAAACTGCCCGAGGACCTGCTTGCGGACTGGGAGAAGCGGGTCGAGAACACACTCGCGTTGCGTGAACACAAGGAGGCGTACGGCCGCTTTCGGACGCACCGCTACAGTGACCGCATCCGTGGCGCCTTCGACGAGATGCAGCACTGGCCGGGAGCTCGGTTCTACGCCCTGCACACCCTGTCCCACCTGCTCATCCGCACCATCGCGCTGGAATGTGGGTACAGCTCCGCCAGCCTTTCCGAACGCATCTACGCGGGCAGCTACGACGACCGGCGTAGCGGCATCCTCATCTACACGGCAGTGCCCGACGCCGAGGGAACCCTGGGCGGCCTCGTCTCGCTGGCCGAGCCCGCCAACCTCGTACGGCTCACGCGTCGGGCACTGCGCGATGCGATGCGCTGCTCGTCCGATCCACTGTGCTCGGAACGTCTTCCGCAGGCACCCGCCGACTTCCTCCACGGCGCCGCCTGCCACGTGTGCCTGTTCGTCTCCGAAACGACATGCGAGCGGGGCAACCGATTCCTCGACCGCAGGTTCGTGGTGCCCATCGACGACCCCGACCTCGCCCTCTATCCCGAGCTGCCATGAGATCGTCGCAGCGCTTCGAGCGTGCAGTGGCGAAAGCCGCCGCCCTGCTCGGGCCTTCCCGGCTTCGTACCCTCGCGGACCGGATCGGGGACGGGTGGCCACGGAGTGCGATTCCTGGCACGGTGCCTGTGCCGGGTTTCGCCGAGGCGGCACAGGCGGTCCTCGACGCGCAGGAGATGGAGCATGTGCCTGACGCCGAGGCGGTCGCATATCTTCGAGGAGTGGCCGATGGGCATGCCCAGCATGCGGGTGCCAGCCGGGTCGAGTCCGTGTGGAGCGGGCCGAGCACGCATGCCGTGCCTGTCCGAGCGACCACTCAGGTTCTCGTAGATCTCGTCTCCGAGGCGGCACGCGAACTTCTGCTGATGACCTATTCGGCCAAGCCGTACACTCCGCTGCTGAAGGCGCTTCGCGCGGCCGTCGAGCGCGGCGTGTCAGTGACGGTAGTCGTCGAGACCCTCCAGGGGGCGGGGTCCGCCATGGGCGGTGCCGAGCCGTCGGCAGCGTTTTCGTCGGTGTCCGGTCTCGACCTATGGCATTGGCCGATGAACAGGCGCATGGAGCAGGGTGCGAAGATGCACGCGAAGCTGGCCGTGGCGGACCGGCGGGTGCTGTTGGTGTCCAGCGCCAACCTGACCCAGTCAGGCGTGGCGAAGAACATCGAGGCCGGGCTGCTCGTTCACGGTGGAACGGCTCCGCAACGGGCGGCCGAGCACATCGCTGAGCTGCGCGCGAAAGGTCTGCTGGAGCGGCTGCGCTAGATCGTTGAACTCGGGGAATGGGAGATGCATGTGATGCACGACGACGCCAGAGTGGCGGCGGGCGACATCGCACGTCTGGCTGGGGTGGGCCGGGCGGCCGTCAGCAACTGGCGCCGCAGATTTCAGGACTTTCCCGATCCAGTTGGTGGCACCTCGTCAAACCCGCTCTTTTCGCTGACCGAGGTCGAAGCATGGCTGCGTGGACAAGGGAAGCTGGCAGAGCTGCCTGAAGACGAGCGAGTGTGGCAGCAGATCCGCAACTCGGCGGATGATCTTCACCTCGCCTCGCTGGTGAGTTCCGTGGTGGCGTTCCTCGTCCAATCTGAGGGGAACGACCCGCTGAAGCGGCGAGACCCAGCGGGCGTCGACGTACCGGTGGCATTGCTGAAAGCCGTGACGGGCCTGGCTGCTGAGCGCGGTCTGCGTGACACGGTGGAGTTCTTGTTCCGGCGCTACATCGAGACGCATTCACGTCGAGTACAGATCGTTTCCCCAGATGTCGCCGCGCTGATGGTCAGGCTGCTCGGCCCCTGCGGCACAGTGCTCGATCCCCTCTGCGGTTTCGGAACTTTGCTGCTGGCCGCCCGGCCGCACGCGCATCGTCTGCTCGGCCAGGAACGGGATGCCGCCATGGCCCGCTTCGCCGAGGCTCGGCTGGCGGCGCAGCAAGCGGACGTCGACATCCGCGCCGGTGACGCGCTGGTCGCCGATGCATTTCCGGATGCCGAAGTGGACGGCGCGTTGTGCATTCCGCCGTTCAACGAACGGGGCTGGGGATATGAGGAACTGACCAACGACCAGCGCTGGCAGTATGGATTGCCGCCGCGGGGTGAGTCCGAACTGGCGTGGGCGCAGCACTGCCTTGCCCGGGTGCGCCCGGGCGGCCAGGTGGTGTTACTGATGCCGCCGGCCGCCGCGAACCGCCGTTCAGGGCGTCGGATCCGGTCGCAGCTGTTGCGGACAGGGACTTTGCAGGCCGTGATCGGGCTGCCTGCGGGATCGGCCCCGCAGTCGTCGTTGCCGCCCCATCTATGGCTACTGCGGAGGCCCGAAGGCAAGGGCGCCATTCCCTCGCATGTGCTGATGGGCGATGGTCCGGTCGAGGCGTTCGGGGATGGCGTGGAGTCGGTTGGCCGCGCCGTACCGATCCTTGAGCTACTGGACGACGAAGTAGACCTCACGCCGTCGCGCTACCTTCCGAAGGCAGCCGCCGTGCGGATGGGAGACATCGACAAGGCTCGAGATGATCTCGAGGAACGGGCTTCTGCGCTGGCCCGGCTGCTGCCGGCCGTAAGCCGGGAGACTCGGGACCTGACCATGACAACCCTCGGCGAGCTGGCGCGGGCGGGGACCGTCCAGCTGGAGCAGACTCCGATGCGGATGGAGACAGAGTCGGGGGAGGTGCCGCTGCTCATAGCAAAGGATTTGGTGCTCGGCCGCGGCCCGACGGGTCGCGGGCAGGTAGGGCGGGAAACCGTAACCGCCAACCCCGGCGACATCGTGGTCCCGGCGATTACTCACGCTGTGATGGCGCGAGTCATGACCGAAGAAGTGGTTCTCGGACCGCACCTTTTCGTCATCCGCGTGGACCAGGAGACGCTCGACCCTCACTTCGTGGCCGGCTTCCTGCGCGTCTCCGCGGAGCGAGCCTCAAGCACCTTGTCCGGGACATATAGGGTCGACGCGCGGCGGGCACAACTGCCCCGCCTGCCGATCGCCGAACAACGACGGTACGGTGAGGTCTTCCGCCAGCTAGAGGCTTTCGAAACCGCTGTACGCCAGACCTCCGAGCTGGGGGTCGTGCTCGCAACACAGGTCCTTCAAGGCCTTATCGACGGAGAACTCAAACCGGCCGATTAGCGGGCGATGGCCAGCATGAGCTGCGCTGCCGTCGGCCGATTCCGGGGGTCCTTGTCCAGACAGGCGGCCATGGGGTCTCGCAATGACGGTGGCAGGACGCGAAGGTCAGGTTGATGGTGAAGGACCGCCTGGAAGACCTGGAAAGTCGTCGCGCCGCTGAAGGCGAGACGGCCGGTCGCCCCGTAGAACATCGTCGAGGCCCAGCTGAAGATGTCGGCCTGGGGGCTGATGGGCAGGCCGGAGACATGCTCCGGCGACATGTACGCTGGTGTGCCCTTGACGCCGCCCGAGGTCATCGTCACCTGGTCCAGCGCCTTGGCGATCCCGAAGTCGATCACGCGGGGCCCGTCCGGCCCGAGCAGCACGTTGGCGGGCTTGAAATCACGATGGATGATTTTGGCGGAGTGGATGGCGTTGAGCGCTGCCGAGGTCGCGATGGCCAGCCGGATCAGGCTGTCGCCCGCAAGGGGACCGTCCTCGCGTACGAGCCTTTCAAGAGATCGTCCCGGAACGAATTCGCTCACGATGTAGGCGGTGTCGCCCTCGACGCCCACGTCGATGATTCGCGCCGTGGAGAACGGAGGCACCCGTTGAGCCGCGGTTACCTCGCGCTTGAAGTCGGCGCGTTCCTTCGTCCCACCCCGGAACCGCTCGTGCAGAACCTTGATCGCGACTTGCCGGCCGTCAGGCGCCGTCCCAAGGTAGACCGCGCCTTGCCCGCCCTCACCCAACCTGTGAAGGAGCGTAAAGGGGCCAAGTTTGCGTGACTGATCGCTGTAGTTATGGACAGATGAGGCGGGAGTCCCCCAGGGATCCCAGGAAGAGGACCAGGTGCTTGCTTGCACCGCGACCGCTGGGGCTTCGTGTTCAGACGGTCTGGAAGCTGTGCCGGAAGGCGTAGGCGCGGGAGAAGGGCCGGTGTACGACCGCATCTGCGACGACCGCGTCGTCACGCGCGGCCGGAACACTTGAGCCCTGAGGACGAAAGCGTGCACAGTGCCGCCCCACCACGGTCCGAGGTACCAAACCCACATCGCTACCTGGTTCTGCCAGTCGTCGTGAGCGAAGTCGCGAACCCCGGCCGTGGCCACGTAGGCGACGAACAGGACGAGGTAACCCCCGGCTGCGATGCCTTGTCTTCGGCTCTTCAGCCGAATCGCGGCGGATGCGATGACGACCGAGGTCAACAGGCCGAACGAGACAAGCGGGACAAATGCCCAGGTAACGCTCAGTACGACAACAAAGGGAGACTTGCGCGCAGCCACCCGCCCATGGGCGCCGTCACGCTGAGCGTCAACCACATCCTCGAGAGGCATGATGCGATCCTAGGAATGCGGAGGTTTCAGAGAAACCAATCTACTGATTGCTGATCCTGTAATTTCTCGGGTAAAGAAGAGCTTGTTGTGGAGGGCGGCGGGGTTGAGCAGGCGGACCATCGACGATCGTTACGAGCTGGATCCCTTATCGTGGCGCGGCGGTGGGATGGGCGAAGTCTGGTTCGGCTACGACAAGCGCCTGGACCGGCCGATCGCGATCAAGTTCATCCGAATCGATCGGCTCCCGGACGGCAAACCGGACAAGGAGCTCACACAGCGCTTCGTCCGCGAGTCGCGGATCACCGCGCGTCTTGAACACCCGGGTGTCCCGGCCGTCTACGACTGCGGCACGCACGGGGAAGAGCTCTACCTGGTCATGCAGCTGATCAACGGCTACTCTGTCACGACCCTTCTCGACGAGACTGAGATCCCGGTCGCGTGGGCCGCGGCGATCGCCGCCCAAGTGTGCTCGGTGCTGGCTGTGGCCCATGCCAGCTCCCTCGTCCACCGGGACCTGAAGCCGAGCAATCTCATGCTGAGCCCTGATGGCACGGTCAAGGTGCTGGACTTCGGAATCGCCGCCGCGCTCTCGCCAACGGCCACCAGGCTTACTCGTACCGGCGTCGCGGTAGGCACACCGGAGTACATGGCGCCCGAACAGGCGATGGCGGGTGTGACGAGCCCGCAGAGCGATCTCTACTCCCTCGGTGTGGTTCTGGATGAGATGCTCTCCGGAGAGAACCAGTTCTGCGGAGCCACACCCTTGGCGTCCATGCACAACCATATGGGCCGGCCTCCGCAGCCGTTGCGCCACCGGCGGCGCGATGTGCCCGAAGGGTTGGAGCGGCTGGTCCTGTGGCTGTTGGAGAAGTCGCCGGATAACCGGCCCACGTCAGCTGTCGTGGTCTACGAGCGCCTGCTGGATTTCTGTCGCCACCTGCCCTCGTTCACCGGGTATGTGGACGCGGGCACGCCGCACCCGGTTCGCATGTATGCGGGCGTCGTGGGGCGGATCGGCGAACGTCTGAGCGCCGGGAAAGGCGTCGGCGAGCCCGTGCGTTCGGCGCCCGCACCCTCTGTCGCCTCGCCTGAGCCTTTCAGGTCGAGTGACATGGCGGTGGCCCGTAAAGACGCCCAGGCGCTCAAGGCCGAATCCCGCTTCACTCAGGCTGCTGAGGTGCTTGCCGGAGTCGCGGGGCCTGCGGCACGTTCGCTTGGTGAGGCCAACTCCGACGTGATCTCATTGCGCATTGAGCTGGCGGACGTGCTCTTTCTGGCTGGGGATTATCGTCGGGCAGCTCCTGAGTTCGCCAGGCTCGCCGTGGACCTCACCGAGCGGGACGGGCCTGATAGCGATCTTGTCCTGCGCTTTCGGCTGATGGAAGCGAACTGCCATGCCGCCATCGGCGAAACCACCGCCGCGCTCGCGGAGCTCGGCAGGCTGCTGGAGGACGAGAAGCGGTTCGGTGTTGATGAGGACCGGGTGCTGGAGTTGCGGCGCCAGATCGCACTGCTCGAACTTGGCGCGGGGGATCGGATCCGAGCGAAGAAGACTCTGACGGACCTGTTGCCTGATCTCGAGCGGCGGTACGGCTCCGGCCATCCCAGCGTGATCAAGATCATTGAGATCTTGGACAGTCTGGATGGTGAGAGCTGAGATGCCGACGCTGGGAATCGACAAGGAGTTCCTGCGCGACTTTGGGAGACTGGAACGGTCCGTGCAGGACCGCATCACCGAAGTCTTCGCGAAGTTCGAGCAGGCGACGTACGCGGGGCTGCACCTGGAGAAGTTGAGTAACGCCCGTGACGACCGCTTCCGGACCATTCGTATTGACAGATTCTGGCGCGGCGTCGTGCTCGCGCCGGACACGGGTGACGTCTACACCCTGCTAAAAGTCTTGCCACACGACGACGCTTACACCTGGGCGGAGCGCCACCGTGCGTCAGTGAACGCCGCGACAGGCCGGATAGAGATCCGAGACAGCGCTGCCATCGAAGTTACGCTGCCCGAGCTCGTGGTCGCCTCGGATCGGACACCGCGACGGTTGTTTGGACACGTCAGCGACGGCGATCTGCTTCGGCTGGGAGTCGATGAGCAGACACTGACCTTCGCGCGTGCACTGACCGACGTCGTCCAACTGGAGGCATCCCGGGCGTTCCTGCCGCAGAACCAGTGGGACGCACTGTACGGCCTGGCCGCGGGCCTGACCCCAGAGGAGGTGTGGGCCGAGCTCGGTGCGCCTTCCGAGGGAGGGGCGTACGACACCGACGACATCGCGGCCGCGGTGGCTCGCACGCCGGAGCGCGTCGTGTTGGTCGAGGGACCGGGCGAACTCATGGAGGTGTTCCGCCACCCGTTCGCGCTGTGGAAGATCTATCTTCACCCGGCGCAGTATCAGGTGGCGCACGCGGCCTTCAGCGGCCCGGCGCGCGTGACGGGCGGGCCGGGAACCGGGAAGACGGTCGTCGCCCTGCACCGCGCGCACCACCTCGCCACGCAGGGTGCAGGCCCCGTACTGGTGACCACGTTCACCTCGACGCTTTCCACCTCACTCGAGGCGGGGCTCCGGCTGTTGATCGACTCGGCGCAGGTGCGCGACCGCATTGACGTCCGGCACGTGGACCAGCTCTCTTACCAGATCTTCGCAGAACAGCACGGCCGTGCCGCCATCCTCCGGGACAAGGAGGAGAGGGACATCTGGCGCCGGATCGTCAAGCGCTTGGATCTTCCCTTCACCGAGACGTTCCTCGCAGAGGAATGGCGGCACGTCATACTCGCCCAGCAGGTGACCAGTGCGGCCGAGTACCTGACGGCCAAGAGAGCCGGGCGGGGCCGTCGCCTCGGGACTAGGCAGAAGGCCCAGCTCTGGCAGGCGGTATGGGAGTTTCAGGAGGAGCTGAAACGGCGCAACGTCTGGACACACGAGATGATCTGCGTCGAAGCCACCAAGCTGTTGTGCGAGCGGCCGGTGAAGCCATATCGGCACGTCATCGTCGATGAGGCTCAGGACCTGCATCCGGTTCAGTGGCGGCTCTTACGCGCGGCGGTCGCCGAGGGACCCGATGACATGTTCATCGCGGGGGACAGCCACCAGCGGATCTACAACAGTCGGGTCTCGTTCCGCGAGATCGGCATCAACGTCACAGGACGCTCCGCCCGGTTGACGATCAACTACCGGACCACGGCCGAGATCCTTGGCTGGAGCCTCGGCATGCTCCGCGGCGAGCCGATCGACGACATGGACGGCGGGCTCGACACGGTGGCTGGATACCGATCACAGGTGCACGGACTGCCACCGGAGCTGCGTGGCTTCCGGGTGCTGAAGGACGAGCTGGACGCGCTGGTGCGTCAGGTCCGCAGGTGGATCGACGCCGGGATAGAGCCAGCCGAGATCGGCATCGCGGCCCGATCCAACATGCTGGCCGATTCGGCGATTGTCATGTTGACGGGCACGGGAGTTCCGGCCCGCTCACTGGCCAAGGCGTCGGATGCCGAGGACGTGGTGCGTGCCGGGACGATGCACCGGATGAAAGGGCTGGAATTCCGCTGCATAGCCGTCATCGGCGTGGGAGAGCATCAGGTGCCACCGTCGAGTGCGGTGACGCCGGCCGAAGAGGATGAGCTGACGCACGCCCAGGACCTTCAGCGGGAGCGATGCCTGCTTTTCGTCGCCTGCACCAGGGCGCGAGAGCAGCTGTACGTGTCGTGGCACGGTGCACCCAGCGAGTTCCTGACCGGATTCGTTACCTGACACCCGGTGAAATGCCAGGCGCAAGCCGTACAGTAATGCCTTGGATCATGAGATTCCCAACCTGGAGCGGATAATTGGCCACTCTCTCGGTGCTCCTTCACCAGATCGACAACGGGACGGTTCTCCTGCCGGAATTCCAGCGGGGGTACGTGTGGAATCGCGATCAGGTCCGCGGGCTCATGCGCTCGCTGTACAAGGGATATCCGGTCGGCGGCCTGCTGCTCTGGGAGACCACGCCCGAGATGGCCTCCGTACGCGGCGGCGCCACCGACGGAGGGGTACGGCTCCTGCTGCTGGACGGGCAGCAGCGGATCACGTCGCTGTACGGGATCATGCGCGGCCACGCTCCGGCCTTCTTCGAGGGCGATCCTTCCGTCTTTACGAGTCTGCGCTTCAATGTCGAGGATGAGACCTTCGAGTTCTACGGTCCGGCGAAGATGCGGGACGACCTCCGCTGGGTGGACGTGACGCGGCTGTTCGTCGAAGGGCTGGAGCCGTTCATTCACGCGTTCGGGCAGTATCCCGACAGGTTCTCGACCTACATCGCCCGGTTGAACCGGCTGAAGAACCTGGAGAACCGCGAGTTCCACGAAGAGAAGATCACCGGCCCGGACAAGAATGTCGACGTCGTCGTCGACATCTTCAACCGGGTCAACTCGGGCGGAACCGCTCTGTCCAAGGGTGACCTCGCGTTGGCCAAGATCTGCGCCCAGTGGTCACCCGCCCGTCAGACCATGCGCCATCACCTGAAGCAGTGGCAGGCCAAGGGCTTCGACTTCTCATTGGACTGGCTGCTGCGCAACGCTGCCGCGGTCGCCACCGGCCGTGCCGTTTTCGCCGCTCTGGATTCGGTTTCGGACACGGAGTTCGAGTCGGCCCTGGCCAAGTCCGTCGGATATATCAACACGCTGCTGGGCGCGGTGTCGGGGCGGTTGGGACTCGACCACGACCAGGTCCTCATGGGGCGTTACGCGATCCCCGTCGTCTCCCGCCTGCTCCATCTCACCCCCAGCGGGGGTTTCATCGACGGCGCGCATCGCGATCGTGTGCTGTTCTGGTACGTGCATGCCGCACTGTGGGGCCGCTTCGCCGGTTCGACGGAAACCGTGCTCGCTCAGGACTACGACGCCGTGGAGCGTTCCGGGATTGACGGACTCATCGCGTCGCTTGAGCGGTGGCGCGGTGGCAACCTGGAGGTCCGGCCACACGACTTCGAAGGCTCGACCCGGGGCTCGCGGTTCTACCCTCTGCTCTACATGCTCACCCGGGTGCACGGCGCCAGGGACTTCGGCAGCGGGCTGGAACTGCACGCCGAAATGTTGGGCAAGCTGACCTCCCTGCAGGTGCATCACATCTTCCCGAAGGCGCTGCTGTACAAGGCGGACTATGACCGCGTGCACGTCAACGCCGTCGCCAACTTCTGCTTCCTGACCCAGAATACGAACCTCGTGATCGGCAAGCGCTCTCCGGAGGAGTACTTCGCCGAGGCGGAGGAGAAGCACCCCGGCGTTCTCGCCTCGCAATGGATCCCGATGGACCGGGACCTGTGGCGGGTGGACCGGTATCTGGACTTCCTTGAGGCGCGACGTGAGCTGCTGGCGCAGGCGGCGCAGTCCTTCCTCGCCGGGCTGCGGGACGGGGTCGCGCCGATTGCCGCCGCGGAACTGCAGCCGATGGCCGTTGTGGCGGACGAGCAAGATGACGTGCGGTCCGCACAGATCAAGGCGATGGTCGAGGAACTGGTACGGCTGGGCTATGCCGAGCCGGCGCTGGACAGCGAGATCGCCGATCCTTTCACCGGACGGGGGCTGGCGATGGCCGAGGCGTTCTGGCCCGACGGCTTACAGCCAGGCCAGGGCAAGCCAGTCGTACTGGAGCTGGATCCCGAAGTGGCCGACCTGCCGAGGCTCGAAGAGCTGGGATATGAGGTCTTCACCTCGGTGGACGCCCTACTTGGCTATGCGACGCGCCGCAACGAGACGGCTGCGGGTGACGAGCAGGTTCCGCAGGGGCTCGCCGTACCGTTCGCGAACGGTACGGTGACCGCCGAGTTCGACGCGGCAATGCGGTCCATCTACGACAAGGCGCGCAGCGAGGCCAACTACCACGCTTCCTATTTCCTGAGCATGCTGGCAGAGCACGGCAGTCTGGCGACGGCGCGCAAGCTGCTGCGCTCGCCGGCAGTGTCGGACGGCTTCGCGGCATTGTGGGAACGGGGTCGGCTGGACCTCACGGTCGAGGCCTTGGTCGTGCAGCCGCAGTTCGCAGAGATGTTCACGCCCACTGAGATCGAGGTCGCCCGGCACCGCCTCGAACAGTTCGGCTGGAGCAGCGGAGCCGCGTGATCTTCAGCCTTACGGCCGCCTGGCGCTAGCGTTGTAGGCGTGAGAGAGAACGCGTCGTACCTGCTGATCCTGGGAGATCGTCAGGCCATCGCCTGGGTGCTGCATGAGCAGCGGATGGCCTTCCCGCCCACCTCACGCTCGGAGATCGCGCAGGTCCGGCCGGGCGATGAGCTGCTGATTTACACGACGCGCGGTGCCTACCGGAACCCCACACGGGATCGCGGCCGGATCATCGGCCATGCCGTGGTGACCTCGGACGTCCGACGGCTCGACAAGCCAGTCCATATTGGCGGGCGCGACTACCCGACCGGGTGTGAGCTGAATATCGATCGGCTGGCGCCGTGGGGGCGCGGCGTCGAGCTTCAGCCGCTCGTGGCGCGGCTCGACGCGTTCCCCAACCCGGCGGCCTGGAGCATCAAGCTGCGCCAGGCGCTGCTGCGGCTGCCGGAGAAGGACGCCGTGCTCATACTCGACTTGCTGGCGCCCCTGGCCGGGACTCCGGAGGCCAACCTGCCGGGTTACCTCGCCCACGACCGGCCTGCCGCCCAGGCTTCCCGGCGTACTTCACTTGCGACGTGACGCAGGTCCTTCTTCCATCCAATCGGGTCAACGTGCGGAACGGGACCGCGTGCGGGCGAGGGCGTCGAGGGCTGTTTCGTCGGCGTCAGGAAGGGTGTGGAGGTACTTCTCGGTTGTGGAGATGCTGCCATGGCCGAGGCGTTCCTTGACGACTTGGAGGTCGGCGCCGCCGGCCAGCAGCCAGGAGGCGTGGGCGTGGCGGAGGTCGTGCATCTTGACCTTGAACTCCAGGCCCGAGGCGGCCAGCGCGGGTCGCTAGACCTGGTCACGGAACCAGCGGCGGGGGATATGCCCGTCGGTGTCCCACCGGCGGGGCCGGCGCGGGTTGTCCTTGCCGGAGGACCGGCGCTCGGCGCGGTAAATGGCGTAGGCGTTCTTGCAGTGCGCGCAGCGGCACTTGCCCGCGGAGTACGCGCTGAGCGTGCCATGCCGATATCGCCGTCCGGCAGCGTTCGGCTCGGTCAGGCCCAGATGCTCTGCGGGCTCCAGCTTGGGCTGCGGTGCGGACTCCTCGGGCTGGTAGACGAAGAGCAGGTCGTCACGCTCCAGCTTGCTGTCTTCGATGTGCTGCTCGAGCTTCGCCGTGATCTGCGGGCTCAGCTTGAAGCGGCGAAATTCCCGGTCTTTCGGATACTCCTTGATCAGAAACCGCTTCCCCTCGGGATGATGCTTGTGGTTGATCTCGATGACCGTCCGGCTCACCGTGACGATCCGGCTGAGCACGTCGAGGTCCTTGACGCGGAGCTCGGTGAGCTCGCCCCAGCGCATGCCGCTCTCGATGGCGGTCTCGGCCAGGAGCCGAGCCTCCTCGGTGGGCAGTGCGGGCGCACATTCTGAGGAGTTTGGGGGAGGTCGCGCGGATGCGGGGCGAGTATGAGCAGGCCGCCAGCGCCTACGCTCAGGCCCGC
>NZ_JABBWZ010000008.1:59999-487214 GCF_014161435.1 Microbispora sp. H10949
CCCGCGCTGTGTATGAGGAGGTCGGGAGCCGGCTCGGCCAGGCCAACGCGTTGAGGGGCTTGGGGGAGGTCGCGCGGATGCGGGGCGAGTATGAGCAGGCCGCCAGCGCCTACGCTCAGGCCCGCGCTGTGTATGAGGAGGTCGGGAGCCGGCTCGGCCAGGCCAACGCGTTGAGGGGCTTGGGGGAGGTCGCGCGGATGCGGGGCGAGTATGAGCAGGCCGCCAGCGCCTACGCTCAGGCCCGCGCTCTGCATGAGGAGATCGGGAACCGGATCGGCCAGGCCAACGTCTTTCTCGCATTGGCTCGGTTGGCAGAAACTCAGGAGCGATGCGCCAACGCGTGCGAATCCTATGCTGCAGCGCAAAAGCTTTATCAAGCAATCGGTCTGGGACGCTGGGCGCAGCATTGCCAGCATGCGCGCAACCGACTTGCATGCAGTGAAGGACCGGGAGATTAGGTCAAGGGGTCGCGGGTTCAAAACCCGCCGGCCCGACACTGTTGTAGCAGGTCAGAGGGCTGATCATAGTGATCAGGCTCTTTTGATGTCTGACGGTCGTTTGACCGTGAAGCCGAACGTGCCGACCAGTGCCCGTCGATACCGGAGCTGACCAGAGGATCCACGGTCGACGAAGGTGCGCGTGGCCGCCGTGTTCAAATGGACTTTTTCTTGATTCCAGGAAGCTGTCCGTTTTGGCGGGATCCGACGCCACGAATCTACGTTGTAAAGGTCGCCGCGCGTCCACTGCACCCTGACCCCGAGGGCGCGGAATGATCGAGGTGCAGGCGTACGACGCCACTGACCTCGGTGGGCGGCCTGCAGCGGCGCTTGGAGTGGCCGGTGAACTGGATGAAGCCGTGGGTCAGGTCGGGGTGATGGATGTAGATCAGGTCGTTCCCGGCGACGGCGAACTTGCGGGCATACGCATGGACGACGTCGCGCAGTGGGTCCCAGCCCTGCCGGAGTCGGCGTCGAATGGCAGCGCCGTCTCCGGATAGAGCGGAAGCCGGAGGGCCAGGCGCTCTTCGGCAATTCCTCAGAGGGCCCTGTCCAGCGCGTCTACTGTGCCGGGGAAAAGCGTGCGCGGGTGCCCGGTCCGGGCACCCGCGCACTGATCACTCGCCGCCCGCGATCACTGGTCGACGAAGAGGCCCTGGCCGAAGCCCGAACCCGTGCTCTCGTTGTTGGGCTGGACGGTTACGTTGTCGCCGCGCTTCGGCACCCCGGCCACGGTGGGCTCGTCGTCGACCGTGTACTGGTCGCTGACGGTGCCGCGGTCGAGGAAGACCCCGAGGCCCTGGTTGTTGCCGAAGCCGAGGCTTCCCGCGCGGGTGCTCGGCACCTGGAACGGGCCGACGAACTCCAGGACGAACGCGCCGTGGTAGCTGTCGCCTCCGGTGTCGTCGAGGAAGATGCCGGTCGCACCGGCCACGTTGCCCGCGCCCTGGGTGAAGCGGGGAACGCGGTCGCACAGGCCCTCGCCCTCGTCGTCGCGCACGCCGCCCGCGCCCTCGGTCTGGTTGGGGGCGTTCGGGTCGATCGGGGCGGGCATGTAGAAGCCGTAACTGTCGTCGCCCGCCTCGTCGCGAAGCACGCCTACGCCTCCGACCAGGGCGAAGCCCTCACTGTTGCGTACGGCACTATAGGCGTCGTCGCCCGCGCCGTCGGACAGGATGCCGACACCGAAGATGTGGCCGGCGCCCAGCGCACCGGTCTTTCCGGTGTAGGTGTCGTCGCCCTCCACGTCGCGCAGGATGCCCACGCCGAGGAAGCCGGCCCCGCCCGTCATCATCCGGCGGACCACAGGGTCGTTGGTGCACCCGGTGTCGTGGTCGGGGCTCTGCTTGACGCCGTAGACGTCGTTGCCCTGCAGGTCGAGGACGACCGCCGCGGTGGGAACACAGTCGAGGGCCGTGAGACCGGGAATGGCGCGCTGGCAGCCCTTGGCAGGCCCGGTGCCGCGCAATCCGGGTACGGCGGAGCCGGCCGGCGAGAAGTTCACGTCGACGAGGTTGCCGCCGGCGTTGTTGGCGTAGGTGTCGTTGCCGCCGACGTCGAGCGTGAGCAGGTAGTCGTTGTCGTAGCGGTTGTCGTGGCAGGCGCCGTCGACCCGCAGCACGGGCCAGATGTCGAGGTCCACCTGGCCGAGCGCCTGACAGCCGGGAGCGGCGGTGTTCGACTCCTCCGCCGCGGCCAGCTCCAGCTCGTTGGTCGACTGCCAGGCCGACTCGCCGCAGAGCCGGATCCCGGTGTAGGCCGCCGGATTGAGGGAGCCGTCGGTCGTGAGCACCGCGGGCAGCAGGCCCGGCGGGATCGCCGCGAAGGCGGGCTTGGTCAGCCGGTGGCAGGCCAGCAGATCGGTCAGCACGTTGGCCAGCCGTCCCGCAACCTCCGGCGACAGGTCCGCGTCGAGGATCTGGGTGGGGTTCTGCGCGAGTCCCAGCTCGGCGGACAGGGCCGAGGTGGCCTGGAGCAGAGCCTGCTTAGGCTGTGCGGGGAGCGCCCGGGTCCGCGTGGTCGTCCGCTCGTACAGCTTCTCGTAAGGCCGGATCTTCGCACCGATCTGCGTGTTCGCGGCCGTCACGGCCGCGTTGACGGTGCCGGTGGCCGAGGCTGGGGAGGGGCCGGCAAGCACGATGACGGCCGCCCCGGCGCAGCCGAGGATTCGGAGTCCGCGTCTCACAAGACGCATGAACGTCACCACCTTGTTAGGTAGGGGGGTGGAGGCGCCGTTCTTCATAACCACGTAATTGAGTGCCAAACAGGCTCATAGAATCTGTTTATTTCAGTTCGATATCGTCTCCGCCGAAATGCGATTGAATGCGACTCCTGTCCATCGGTAAGTCATCGGGTCGGAATGGTCGTTCCTCCAAACCCGTTCTGACCTGGGGTGCTCCTCGCCGCCAAGATGGCCGGCGCATGCCGGGCCGGGTGCGGCCCCTGCCAGGACGCACTCTTCCCCGAACCGCTGGCCGACCGCGCGAGCCGGCGCCGGAACAGGTGGCGAACCGGCGGCAACGGCCGACCTCGTGGAGGTGACCAAAGCGGATCTGGACGCTTCGCGGCAGGTCCCCTCCTGCCTAGGAGGCGCGGCTACCACCATCGCTTCCTGTGACCCGGCTCGTCGGCCCTCGCCCCAGAGGGGGCAAGGGCGGCGAGGATCGCTGATTTGGTGGAGTGCGCCGGCGGGCCCTGGAGGGCAGGGAGTTGCAAGGGCTCACCTCAGCCGGCACCTGGCGTCGGTCAAGTTGCTCGGCATCGACCTGAATATCTGACTGTTGTAACAATCGGCGCTGGCTGTTGTATTGGGCGTGTTCTGGGGGGAGCCGACCCAGCGGGCGAGAGGATGGTGTCAATGCCTGTCGGCCCCTGCCCTGCAGGATGTCGCGCGTCACAACCGTCCATTCCAGGACAGCGCTCAATGGCGGACGGTCCGGGCCATAGGTGACGCGCTGCAAAACATGAGCCGCGCCATTCAGACGACCATGCAGAGAAGCCAGGGCAACCTTCAGGACTTCCTGCAAGACGCCCGCGTTCAAGGTTTCTTCCGGACTGTCGGTCTTCAGGCGTCTCGCGTCATCGCTCAGGAGGCCGCCTCGCTTCATGCCAAGCTCACCGCGTCAGCGGGCAACGCCAGTGCCCGGCATGCGCTCGCGGAGCCCGCCCGGTCCGCGCAGGCAACGGCCAACCAGGCCACCGCACAGTTCGGCGAACTGTCATCCGCCCAGCAGCGGCGTCGGCAACGGCCTGTCTGGCGAGGTCGGCCTCGAACACGTAGCGACCCCGGAGCCGTCGGGGCGTTCCTGTAGGCCCCACATCGCGTCCTGAGCGGCTCGTTCTGCCGCCACCTCGCTTGAGCGCTCGGTTCGTCTTCCTCGGCCCCTGAAAGCCAGAATTTCGGCCCGCAGACCCGTCCACGGAAACGGGGTGAGGTGGGCCACCCTTTCGGCGAAGGGTGACCCGTTTCCTTTCTGGTCGTTTCCTTTCTGGCGTCCCGCGTCCGGCTTAGGACTGGTTGAACAGCGAGAGCGTCAGGGTCGAGTGGTACTCCCCGGCGGCGACGTCGACCCCGGTCCGCAGGGCCAGGTCGGCGTTGACCTTCGAGGTGCCGATCTCGTCGGTGGAGTTGGCGGTCGAGACGAGCAGCTCCTGGCCCGCCAGACCCACGGCGGGCGCGCCGGTGCCGTCGGAGACGACGCTGGAGACCGGCTCACCGGCCGACACCGCGCCGGTGGAGGAGCCGGTCAGCAGGCGCGGCTTCCAGCCCAGGTACTCCGGGCCGATGACCTTGGCCGGGTCACCGGCCGCGGTGAATGCACTCGCCTGGCCCACGACCGCCCAGTACTCCCCGGCGGGAATCTCCTCGGGGGTGCGGGTGTCGGTCACCGTGACCGTCGGCAGGGTGCCGGTGAACTGGCGGGCGGCGGCGTCGGAGCCGTTCTCCTGCAGGGAGACCCCGTCGTTGTCCGCCACGGTCATCGACAGCTGACCGGGAGTGGTGGTGGGCTCGATGTTCACCGAGACGTCGATGCCGTCACCGGGGGCGTCGTCCGCCATCGCGGGACCGGCCACACCCGCAAGCGCAAGACCGAGCACCGACGCGGCCAGTATCTGGGCAGTTCTCGTGGTCTTCACGTGATCGCTCCATTTTATGGGGGGCATGGGGGCGGAGCCGGCCGGCCGATCGTCCAGACGGTCGACCGGCCGGCCCCATTTCAGTACGGTTCGTTCAGTAGAGCGGTGGCCCCGGCGCGTACACCGCTGGGTGTGTACACCGTGGCCACCGCCGGCCTGGTCCAGCTACAGCTCTAGCCGCAGCTGATCGCGTTGTAGTCGGCGTCGTAGGTCGAGGTGACCTGCTTGCCACCGATCGTCGTGGTCCCCTTGACAGTCACCTTGGCCGCGCCGATCTGCCCGGCCCGCGCGTTGAAGGACTGATAGGCCTGCTTGCCCGGGGCCACGTCGGCCACGGTCTTGGAACCGTACGGGGTCGTCAACATCACGTCCGCCGGCACATCGCCGTCGTTGACGGCCGTCACCGCCACGTACGCCGACGTACCCACGCAGCGGGACGAAGCGGTCACGGTCAGCGGAACCCGCGGAGAGGAAATGGCCACCGTGAGGGTCTTGACGTCCTCGACGTTGCCCGCCTTGTCCGTCGAGCGGTAGGCCAGCGTGTGCGAGCCGTCGCCGGAGACGACGACCGGCCCGGTGTACAGCTTCCAGTCACCGCCGTCCAGCTTGTACTCTGTCCGGTCGACCCCGCTGCCCTTGTCCTCATCGACGGCGGTCAGCGTGACCGTGACCGGACCGGTGAACGAGCCGCCCTCCGGCTGCGCCGGGTCGGTCGTCGCGGTCGTCACCGGCGGCGTCTTGTCGGCCGCGGCGACCGGGCTGAAGCTGAACCGCTGGTTGTCGGCGTTGTTGCAGGTCCACTGGATCACTGCGGCGCCGTCGGCCTTGGAGTTGCCGTTGATGTCGAGGCACAGGCCACTCACCGCCGGATTGACCTGGTAGGCGTCTCCGGACGGGATGAGGTAGAACCGCTGGTTGATCTGGTCCTTATGTCCGTCGGGATGGCAGGAGTACTGGACGAGCTGGGTGCCCGTCGCGGTCGAGCCGCTCGGCACGTCAAGGCACTTGCCGCTCTTGACGTTCTTGAGCTGGTAGGCGCCCGCGGTGAAGGGAACGGCCTCCCACTGCTGCTCGCTGCCCTGCGTCGCGCCCATCTGAACGATCTTTGCATCGTCGGCGGTCGAGGCGTTCTGCGGCGTGACGTACTTGCCGCTGCTCTTGGGGGAGATGGTGTAGACGCCCTTGGCCCCTCCTCCGACCGTGACTGTCGCGACCATGCCTGCCCACTTCTTGCCGTCGTAGCCGGAGTGGAGCCTGCAGATGACGGTCCAGGTCCCCTCCCGATCGAAGGTGTACGAGACCGGCGGACCTCCCGGCGAGACGGCGCCCTTGGTGACCTCGAAGATGTCGCCGCCGTTCGGGTCCGGATTGCCGCCGGGCGGCACGAGCCAGACATCATGCGGCATCCCCGCGTCGGGCGCGTTGAAGTGCCAGGTGACGATGCCACCGCGGGCGATCTCACAGTTGTCGGGATTCCACCCCGTGCCCGTGGCGTAGATGTCGCACGCCGTGGGGAGCGTCCGGCCGCCGTCGAGCACCGTGAAGACGGCGCTCTGCGTCGCGGAGGTGTTCCCGGAGTAGTCGGTGGCCCGGTAGTCGACCGTGTACTTCCCCGGGTTCTTGAGCAGTACCGGCGCGTCGTAGGCGGTCCACGCTCCGCCGTTGACGCGGTACTCGACCTTTTCCACGCCGGCACAGCCGACATCGGTGGCGTTGAGTTTGAGCGTGGCCGAGTCGATGTAGGCGTTCTGCTGGCTGGGGTGGGCCCGGCCCTCGATCTGGTGCGAGACCGTCGGCGCCTGGGTGTCCTCCGTGCACTTGCTGGAGGGCTTGAACTCGATCTTGACCAACTCCATCTTCGCTGTGGAGTTGAGCTGAGCGCGGCAGCAGCCGAAGGTCCAGCGCCCCATGTAGAGGGCGCCGTCGGGCCCGAACTTGGTCGGGATCACGAAGCTGCTGTTCGGCGTGCCGAAGTGGTTGACCGGCAGCCAGTCGTTGACCCGGAGCAACTGGTTGTTGTCCTGCCGCAGGCGCGCCTCCTTCCAGAACCCGTTGTCGGCGCCACGGTTGGTGATCAGCCACGAGCCGTCGTAGTAGGCCGGGAAGGCGCCGGGGCCGAAGCTGTCCTTGTATCGATAGACCGGACCGGTGACCGGCTGCATGCCCCCGGCGCCCAGGTCGCCGAAGTCCATCGGATTCTCACCGCCGGGGTTGCCGGGGTACTTGCGCCAGATCGTCGCTTTCTTCGCGGGGCCTGGGATTTCATCGAGGCCTTGGAATGTGGGCTGCGAACTTGTACCGCCCGGCGGGGCCCAGTTGAGGTCGGCCGGGATCTTGTCGAGCGAGCAGTCGTACTGCTGACCGGTCGAGGAGTTGGTCGCGTAGTCCCAGCGCCACGTCGTGTTGGTCTTCGAGTTGTCGCCGACGCAGAACGGCCAGCCCTGGAAGCCGGGCTCGTCGACCAGATCCCACTCGCAGGTGCCGGCCGGGCTGCGGTCGGCCTGGTCCACCGAGTTGTCGTGGCAGTACTCGCCGACGACGACCGTACCCGGGTGGGCGGGGTCGGTGTGCACCGTGAACGGCTGCCGGAAGCCCATGGCATAGATCTCCGGCCGGGTCTTCGGGGTCCCCGGCGGGAACATGTTGCCCTTCGGAACCGTGTAGGTCTTGTCCAGGCCGGGGTCGGCGGCCTGCCCTGCCGGGATGTCCTTGATCGGCTTGATGCGCAGGACCTTTCCGCGCAGGTCGGCGGTATTGGCCGCCGTCTTGCGTGAATCCCAGCGCTCGGAGGCGCGATGGTCCATCGGCACGTAGCGGTTGTGGCCGGACGCGTTCGGGGACACGTCGTCGCCGACTCCGAGGTAGAGGTTGCCTTCGGAGTCGAACACCAGGCTCGCGCCGCCGACATGGCCGGGGCCGTTGTCGGTGGGGCCACCGGGGAAGCCTGAGGGGTTACCCGAGATCTTCGCCTTGGGCACGCGCAGGATCTCCCGCTCATCGTATGGATGTGCCGGGTCACCGCCTGCTTTCGCGGGCTCGAACGCGGTGCCGGTCTCGTTCAGCGTGAAGCGGCTGATCAGGTTGTAGCCGACCGTTATCTGGTTGCCCGTGGTCGGCCAGTCGGGGTTGCGCGGGGAATAGTAGACGTAGATGTCGCGCTTGTTCGGGTTCGACAGGTCGAAGCCCGGCTCCAGGCTCATCCCTAGTACGCCGTCCTCGGAGTTGCCGTGGTCGGCGCGGGTCGGGATAGTCGCGACCGTGGTCGAGTTGTTCGGCGGGCCGTTCGGATCGTGCATCTTCACGTAGCCCTGCGACTGGTAGCCCGTTGTGGGGCCGATCTCGGTCCAGTAGAGCTTGCCGTCCGGCGCCACGTCGAGAGCCATCGGGCCGTTCGCATTGTCGACCAGGGTCGTGCGGGTGAAGTTCGACCACACGGTGCCCGAGCAGTCGGTCTTGTTTCCCTCGCCGGCGACCCAGCGCACCCCTCCCACGATCTGCTTGACCAGCGGGTTGTCGCCGCCGTTCTCGCTGTAACGCACGCCGAAATGACCCTGCGAGGTCACCCAGGTCCGGCCGTCGTCGTAGGGCCGCGGGGTGGCGGTGCCGTCCTTGACCCTCTCGCCGTCGTAGAGCTTGCACCACGTCGTGGGGTGGTCCTGGCCCATTTTCTGGCTGCCGGTGTTGTAGGTGCGCTCGTCGAAGGTCTCGAGCACGTGGTGGGTCCCCCGGACGCTGCGGACAAAGTTGTAGTGCTCGTCGGCGAGCTGGTAGGTGTCGGGCAGGTCTTTGGTGGAGAGGTGGTTGTGGTCGGCGACCTGGACGGTTGCGGCGTTGCCGGTCGCCGACCCGTTCGAGTGGGCGGTCATCGTCGTGCCGATGACGCTGTCCGGCCCGCCGTCCCACCAGTCCCACACGGACACGCCGGCGCCGGCGTCGGTCATGTTGTGCACAGCCGCGATCCCGCCGCGGTTCTGGGTGAAGCGGATCAACGCGTCGCGCTGTGCCTGGTCGAAGAGCGGTCCGGGGCGACCGCCGCCGGCCCACGACCACGATGCGTTCAGGAACAGGACCGCGTTGTATCGGGCCAGGTTATCGTCGGTGAAGATCCGAGGGTTCTTGTCCGGGTGGTTGCAGTTGTTCGTGCCGCCACCGTTGTTGTCGCAGTCCTCCCAGTCGACCTCGTAGCCCGCGGCCTGGAGAGCGGCCTGGACCACTGGGCGACCGTTGTCGATCGCCTCGGCGTGCCGATACCCGGTCGTGCCGGTGTAGATGAGGACCCTCTTGCTGCCCTCCGCCCGGGCAGAGGCCGCAAGGAGGGCTCTACTCGCTTGCCCGGTGCTCGTCGCCGGGGCAGCAGCCGTCAGGGGGGTGCTCTCCGCTTGGGCGGCGGTCACAGGGGCGAGCATCTGAGCCCCCAGAGCGACCGCGGTCAGTGCGACTAAAGAACGCCTCACACTCCGCGCGGGCGGCGCGGCGTTCCGCATACCACTCACTTCCTCTCCCAATGCGGCGGCGACCAGCCCCGCGGCCGGAGCGATGTGGTTCGACCGCCTGAAGGTCAAGACGTAGCGTCTGCGCCTTTTGTCTAGATGTCAAGGACTTTCGTCAGCGAATCACCAAAGCTAGTACTAGCAATTCCGCCCTTTTGTTTACCAAAGATGTTAGTTGTCTTGATCGAGGTAGTTTCGTCCGCTAGCGTCCCCGCTATGAGCGGGCAGAGGGTTCACCGGCGGCTTCTCGGCGTCGCTGCGGCCACGGTTGCGATCGCCGTCGGAGCAATGGCTCTGACCGGATGTAACGACGAGTCCGGGGAGGCGAAGACGCGGGGGCGCGACCTGACCGCCCTTCAATGCCCGATGGTGGAGACGGGACAGAATGGTGGCGTCAGCCAGTACAGGCCCGCGGAGAACGCCTTCGATACGGCGGAGCTGCTCGGGTTGGAGCTCGCTGAGGCGCGCGAGAAGGCGGCCCGTCACAACTGCGAAATCATCGTTTCGCGCGAGGACGACAAGAGCCGGCCCGTGCCGATAGAGATCGACCCGACGAGGATCTACGTCTACGTCGCGGATGGCGTCGTCAGCTATATAGAGGGGGTCGGCGGTGGGCTCTGAGGTCGGCGACCCGATGCGACCTCCCACCAGGGCTTCCGTAATCTCCGCCGGTCGGCGGTCACGGTGGGTCGTGATCGCGGTGTGGCTTGCGCTCGCGATGCTCGCGGTACCGCTACAAGCCAGGCTCGGCGAGCGGGCCGCCGACGAGAGCGAGACCTTCCTCGTCCGGGGATCGGAGTCGGCGACGGTCAAGCAGATCATCGACGAGCGGTTCCGGCGCGGCAGCGAGACAGCGGCGGTGATCGCCTACTTCCGCGAGAGTGGGATCACCGCGGACGACGGACGGCGCGCCGACGCCGACGCCCTCGCGCTGTGCCGGTCCGGCGCGATCCCGAACCTGACGATGATCGCCACCCCGTACCAACGCGCGTGCGGCAAAACCGATCCGCTCGACATGAGCCCGGGCGCTTCGCTGCTCACCTCACCCGATGACACCGTCATCTTGAGCACGGTCCTGATGACCGACGACTCGACGCCCGACATTGAGCAGGCGGTCGCGGCAATCCGCGAGACAGTCCCGTCGGCCGCCGGCGACGAGAGCGGATTGAGGGCCTTCGTGACCGGCCGTGCCGGCTTCGAGGCCGATCGAAAAGCTGCGCTTGAAGGGATCAACGGGACCCTCTTGGCAGTCACGATCGCCGTGCTGCTGCTCCTGCTGCTCCTGACCTACCGCTCGCCGCTGGTTGCGCTGGTGCCGCTGGCCGTCGTCGTCCTCGCCTATCTCGTCACCGCCGGCCTCGCCTACGGCCTCGTCGCCGTTGGCCTCACCGAGGTCAGCGGCCAGACGACCGCGATCCTGATCGTGCTGATGTTCGGTGCGGGCACCGACTACTGTCTGCTGATCGTGGCGCGGTTTCGCGACGAGCTGCGCCGGGCGCGGGACGTCGAGGAGGCGATGGTCGCCGCCGCCCAGCGCACCGCCCCGGCGATTTTCTCCGCTGGAGCAATCGTCGTCGGCGCGATGCTGGTCCTCGCCCTTGCCGACTTCAACGCCATGCGCGAGATGGGCCCGATCCTCGCCCTCGGTGTCGCGATCATGGTCTGTGCCGGCCTGACCCTTCTGCCCGCGGTGCTCACCACCCTCGGACGACGGGCGTTCTGGCCCGCTGTTCCCCGCCTCGAGCCCGAGTCCGCACCTGCGGTCACGTTTTGGGGGCGCGTCGCGGGTCTCGTTCACGCACGCCCGGGAGTGATCGCCGCGGCGGTCACCGCTCTCCTCGCCGCGGGCGCGCTGGCCGGCATCGGCGGGCGTCCGGCGCTCGACTTCTCCGAGTCCTTCCGTGAGGCGCCGGACTCGGTCCGCGGCCAGCAGGTGATCCGCGACCACTTCATCCCCGGCCGGGCGGCGCCGCTTCGCATCGTCGTAGCCCACGAGGTGGGTGGGAAGGTCCAGAGCGCTCTCACCGAAGGCGCGCACACACCCGTCGCCGATATGCACGCGGTGGCCAGGTCGGTCGGGGCGGACGGCGACTCCCTGGGTGCGGAGGCTCAAGGCCGGCGAAGGTCCGCGACGGACTTGCTCATCTTCGACGCGGACCTGCGGATGGATCCGTTCTCGGAGCAGGCCACCGACGCCGTCCCGGTGCTGCGCGAGGTCGCTGGGCGCGCGGCCGACGGCCACATCGTCCTGATCGGCGGGACCGTGGCCGAGAACTACGATGCCCGCCAGGCACTCGAACGTGACACCAGGCTGATAGTCCCGGTCGGCCTTGCCCTGATCTTCGTCGTCCTCGCCGTGCTCCTGCGCGCGGTGGTGATGCCGCTCTACGTGATCGCGACCGTGGTCCTCTCCTTCGGCTTCGCCCTCGGTGTCGGTTCCCTCATCTTCACCCACATCCTCGGCCAGCCGGCCTCAGACCCGAATCTGCCGATGTACGCGTTCATCTTCCTCGTCGCCCTGGGCGTCGACTACAACGTGTTTCTCCTCAGCGGGATCAGTGAGCGGCGTCGACAGCACGAGACCCGCCGCGCGGTGACGGAGGCCCTTGAGCGGACGGGCGGTGTGATCACCTCCGCCGGCCTCGTGCTCGCCGCCACCTTCGCGACTTTGATGGTGCTTCCGATGGAGGCGCTGTTTCAGATCGGCTTTGTGGTCACCCTGGGCCTGCTCGCCGACACCTTCCTCGTCCGGGCCCTGCTCGTCCCCGCTCTCGCGGTGATGCTGGGCGAGCGAAACTGGTGGCCGTCCAGGCAGACCGCTGCCCCGGGCTGACGTCGCCGGTGCTGTGACCTCTTGCTCATGCATGCTGTGTTCCAGCGCGGTGGCCCGCTTCCTGCCCGAGCACACCACCGCCGTCAGCCTGGTCGACCGGCTGCTCCACCACAGCATCCCATTTATACGAGAGCATCGTCTCCCTGGCCGTGGGCAGCCAGGCTGGGGAGAGCCGAGGGCGACGAGGCCTTTTTGAGTGACCACACACCCGGCAGGTCGAGAAGCTTGATCATAGAGACAGCGATCTCTCGGCTCTCAGGTCGTGGAGCAGCGTATGTCTCGTCAGTCCTGTGACTGAGGTTGTCAGATCCGACGTCCGCCTTGGACGCCTGCGCGGCGGGGCGCCGTCAGCGAGATGGACGGTCCACAGCGTCAGCGCGGCGGGAGCGGCGATCTACCGCCCCCGCCGCGTGAACGGGTCAGCGGTTGAGGTTCTGCATCCACTCCCGCAGCGCGCGCGCCTGCCGCGCGAGCTCGGAACGCGCCGCAGCGTCGCCGGAGGCCTTGTCGTTAGCCAGGTCGACGATCGAGTTCAGCGCCGGGATGGCGGTGGTGTAGTTGGTTGCCAGGTAGCTGTCCCGCGCGATGTCCAGGGCGGCATCGGCGGCGTCGGCGGCGGCCGCGGTCAGCAGCCCGGCCGCTCGGTCGGCCTCGATCAGCAGGCTGGTCTCGCGGTAGGACGAGCAGTTGGCGCCCGTGCGGTCGGCGGTCGTCTCGATCCCGCCGAGGATGATCCGCATGAACGAGTCGTCGTAGTACTGCGTCCGGAAGTGGCCGAGGATGTTCGAGAACGCCTTGCCACCGCCCCAGTTCTGGCACCACGCGATCGGGTGGTCGCCGTTCATCAGCCGCAGCGGGTTGGTGGCCGCGTTGCCGCTGTTGAGGCTGCGCTGGTAGCTGTCCTCGTTGAGGCTCAGCAGCGTGTGCACGTCGGCCCGCATGTTGCGGTCGAAGTTGTAGAGCTCGTCGACCGTCATCCACCGGTCAGGGAGATGCGCGGTCGCCGGGTGCGTGTTGTCCTCGGTCACCACCTCGGTGTGGATGCAGCTGCCGCACTGGCCGAACCCGTTCTGGCCGTTCGGATGGTTGGTGAAGAACCCGCCCACAAGGTCGCCGTACCACGGCCAGGTGCCGATCTCGAACGAGTCGGCGGCGCCGTGGATGCCGACATAGCCGCCGCCCTGGTGCATGTAGGCCTCGAAGTTCGGCTGCTCGGTGATCGGATTGAGCGGGCCCGGGTGCCCGACGTTGGACTCGAAGACGATCGTGTCGTACTGCTTGAGCGTGTCGAGGCTCAGGAACGGGCTCGTGGGCAGCGTGACGGTCGGGAGTTGCGGGTCGTAGACGTCGACGTTGAAGTTGTGCGCGATGCCGAGCTTCTGGATCGCGGCCACGGTGTGCGGGATGTGGTCGTGCCGGAAGCCCGTCGTCTTGGAGAAGACCAGGACGTTGTAGTCGGCGTCCGGGTTGTGCGGGAGCGGGGCGAGCACCGGGTCCGGGATGAACTTCGGGCCCTCCGCGGGCTCAGACTCGAGGCCCGTCGCGGGCTCCGGCGCGAGCCGGCCGTTGAGCTGGTCGATCAGGTAACGCGCATCGCCCACGAGTGTGCTGCGGGCCGAGCCGGGCGCGATCTGGTCGCCGGCGATCGAGACGAACTCGTGCAGGACCTGGCTCGCGCGCTTGGCCGAACCGGCGTCGGCGAGCGCCTTCGCCTGGTCGAGCTTGGCTTGGAGCGCCGTGCCGACCTCCGCCGGGACGCTGCCGGCGGTCACGAACCGGGCGATCAGCGTGCCGACGTCCGCGAACGATGTCGTCACGATGAACGTCTGTGTGTACTTCGCGCTGTTGGAAGCAGCGTCAGAGAGATGCACCGCGAGCGTGTGCACGCCGAGCGACAGGTCGGAGGTCTGCACCGGCAACGGGGGGACCAGCTTGCCGTCGAGGTACATGTTCAGCACAGCCACTCCGCCCGAGCCGGGGGCGGGGTCCGTGCGCGTCGGGATAAGTGTGGCGACGTGACCGACGTGACCGTCGGTGATCGCCGGGTACGATGCAGCCGGCGCGCGCGTGTCGATCCGGACCGAGATCGAGCGGAACGCCGCGACGTTTCCGGCCGTGTCGACCGCGCGGTACCGGACGCTGGTGTTGCCCTCCTGCGTGATCACCGCCGACGCAGTGGCCGACGCCGGCGCCCCCTCGACGGGCACGTCGATGTAGGCGGCGCCGCCATTGAGCGAGTACTGGAACTTGGCGATGCCGACGTCGTCGGTCGCCGACACGTTCAGCGTCACCGGGCCGCGGTACCAGTTGTTCTGGCCGGTCGGCGCGGAGGGCGACAGCGTCGCCACGTTGATCGTCGGCGGTGTCGTCTCCTGTGCCCACGACGGTGCCGCGGGGATGAGTGCGGCCGCCGTCAGGAAGGCGGCCACTGCCGATGTGCGAAATCTTCTTCGCATGAGTGTCTTCTCTCTTGCCGCTACACGGGCGGGTTCGCTAGGTGCGGATGCCCGTGCCGACGAACTCGGGTTCGCCGGCACGGGCGGGTTCGCTAGGTGCCGATGCCCGTGCCCACGAACTCGGCCCAGTTGAGGTTGAACATGTTGCCGCCCGTGGCGCCACCCGTGACCGAGCGGAACACCAGGAACAGCTCATGCGTCCCGGACATCGAGACTGGGAACGTCTGGCTTGTCCAGGTTCCCGTCCCGCCGGTGGACACGAGGTTGGCCGTCGTCAGGATCGGCCCGGTGATCGAGTCCTGACGGACCTCGATTGCCGCCAGCGGCGACCCGGGCGTGCGGCCGGTCGCCGCGTCCGCCACGCGGAAACTGATCGAATCGATGTTGGTCAGGTTGAATGGGCCGTTGAGCTGGAGCCAGTCGCCCGAGCCCAGGCTGCCGCGGTGCACGCCGGCGCCGCCGTCGGTGTTGTTCGCCGTGTTGGTGCCGGACTGGTTGACGACGAACTCCACCTCCTGGTGCTTCTGGCGGATCTGGTGCTGGCCGGTCGTGGTCAGCGGTGGGACGCCGCCCGGACCGCCGTGGTCGGTGTAGCGCGCCTGGATCACGCCGGAGACGTTGCCGCCGTGTGAGACGTCGTCGGCCTCCGTGTGGAGCACGCCCGAGCAGCCGTTGACGGACTCCTCGGCGTGGCCGTGCGCGTCGTGGCCGAGCACGAACGTCACCTGCACCTCGGAGCAATTCACCGTCCCGTCCTCGGGGTCGGTGACCGTGACCGAGAACGGGATGTCGTCGCCGAACGCGAACGTCCCGCCCTCCACCGGCGTATTGACGACCACCGTCGGGCTCGTGTTGCCCACGGTGATCACGGTGCTGGTCGAGGTTTGCTTGCCGGACGAGTCGAGCACGGTCAGCACGGCCGTGTAGCGGCCGGACTGCGTGTAGGTGTGTGTCGGGTTCGGGTCGGTCTCGATCGCCGAGCCGTCGCCGAAGTTCCACTCGTAGCGGATCGAGTCGCCGGGATCCTCATCCAGCGAGCCGGCGCTGGAGAAGTTCACGGTCAGCGGCGTTGAGCCGTCGGTGCGGTCCGTGGTTAGCACGGCCTTCGGCGCGCGCTTGCCCTTGACGTACTCCCACTTGTACATGCCCGCGTCGGGGCTGATGACGTTGAACCCGTTGCCGTAGGTCAGCAGGTAGAACGCGCCGTCAGAACCGAACTGCAAGTCCATCGGGTTGTCGCACTCGAACCGGAACCTGCCTGCCCCGGCGTTAGCACGGCTGCCGCAATCCAGGAAGTTGTTGATCTTCTGGACGTGGTTGTTCTGCTTGTCGAGCTTGACCTCGCGCAGCGTGTCCTGCGTCCACTCGCTGATGATCACCGAGTCGTCGTAGTACGGCGGGAACTTATGAGGGTTCGGGTTCTCCGGGTCGTAGTGGTACTTCGTGACCCCGTGCGGACCGACGCCGCCGGTGTAGAGCTCGGGGAACAGCCGCGGGCATTCTGTCGTCGAGCCGGGCGCGATCGGGCCCGGGGTCGGCGCGTACTGGGCCTCGCACGGGGTGCCGAGCGGCGCGCTCGTGTTGTTGTCGCGGTAGGAGTACCAGATGTCCGGGTCGGTGACCGGCGGGACGTCCCTCAGGCCCGGCTCGACCGTCGGACCGCCCTCAATGTTCCACAGCGAGTCGTTGCGCTGCGTCGGCCCGTCGCAGTCGAACTTCTTAGGCGGGTTGTTCAGCGGCGTGCCCGCGGTGGTGGTGCCGGGCGCGAACTCGTGGAAGTTCCACTCGTAGTGCGCGAGGTCACGCTTGTAGCACGTCGGCCAGCCGTAGTTGGACGGCTTGCGCACGATCTCGTAGCGGCCGGTGCCCGCCGGGCCGTGCGAGCGCTGCGGTGTCTGGGCGTCGGGCGAGTAGTCGCCGATGTAGGCCACGTCGTTCTCGTCGACCTGGATCCGGAACGGGTTGCGGAAACCCATCGCGTAGACCTCTGGCCGCGTCTTTTCCTGCGGTGCGCCCGCGACCAGCGGGAACAGGTTGCCCGACGGGATCGAGTAGGCGCCCGTGCCGGAGCCGAAGTCGACCTTGTTGGCGTCGGCGGCGGAGATGTCGCCGTCCTTGACCTTGATCCGCAGCACCTTGCCGCGCAGGTCGTTGGTGTTCAGCGCGGTGCGGCGCGAGTCACCGGTGAGCCGCTGGTACCAGCCGCCCGCCTGCGCCGTGTTGGTGGCGATCGCCGGCGTGGCGGTGCCGGTCAGGCCGGCGCCGTCGGCGGTGATCTGCGGCTGATCGGACTGCTGCTTGCCGCGGCGGAAGAACACGTTGACGTTCGACGTGTTGACCGGGCCGCCGCTGGTCTGGATCTCATCCGCCTCGATGTTCGAGAGCGCCTCGAGCGCCGCGTCGATCGCATCGCGATCCGCGTTCCACGCGATCGGCTCCGTCGTCTGGCCCTCGAAGGTCAGCGTGAACGTGCCGCCCGTCGCGTTGGTGACGCGCACGGTCTGCTGCTCGTCGGTCTTCTGCGAGTTGTACGGCCCGTAGCCGCCGGCGTTGATGCCGCCCGCGGGCGTGTCATCGCCGGTGACCATCCAGAGGTTGCCGTGCTTGTCGAAGTCGATGTCGCCCCCGACGTGGCAGCACTCCTGGCGGTTGACCGGCACGCGCATGATCTGCTGCTCGGAGCCCATGTCGAGGTGCGCCGGCGCGCTGTCGGTGGCGTCGACGAACTTGAAGCGGCTGAGCTGGAAATAGCCCACGTACGGATCCCACGCGGTCTTGGACGCCGCCACGTTCGGCGGGGTGGTGTTCGGCGTGATCTGGGTGACGACCGATCCGTCGCTCAGCTTGACGTCGGTGACCTCCTTCGCCGAGTAGTAGAGGTAGACCCACTTGTTGGTCGCGAAGTTGGCGTCGACCGCCGGGCCATAGAGCCCGTCCTCGCCCGCGGAGTAGATCTGCTGCGTCATCGGCAGGCTCGGATCGGCGAAGTTGGCGACGACCGTGGTGACGCCCGTGGTCGAGTCGTGCATGCGCAGCGAGCCGAGGCGGTCCGTCTGCAGAACGCGGCCGTCCGGCAGCTGGTCGAAGCCGATCGGCTCCTGCAGGTTCGGCGGCGAGCCGATCTTCGTCTGCTGGTAGTTGGCCAGCACGGTCGCGCCGCAATCGCTGTAGACCGGGTCGGCCTGGCCCGCGGCCCAGCCGATCGCGCCCTTGAGGTGCTTGGTGAGGCCGGCGTCGAAGCTCGCGGCCGTGTTGCCCAGGCCGGTGTAGAACGAGCGGCCGCCCTGGAAGTCCTTGCACCACGAGACCGGGTGATCGGCGCCCATCGTGCCCCCGGCGATCCCGTCGAGGTTGGCGCCCTGCGGCTGCGGCCCGAACGGGTCCTCGACGACGGTGTCGAGGACGTGTGACACACCGCGGACGTTCTTCGTGAAGTTGTACCAGTTGTCGGTCCGCGACCAGAGCTGCGGCAGATCCTTGGTCGCGTCGTGGACGCGGTCGGCGACCTTCACGTCACCCGATTGCACGTCGGTCCTGCCGGACGCACGCGTCCCCAGGAGGTCAGTCAGGAACGACCAGGACTCGTCGGTCTCGACCGCCGAGCCGACGCCGACGAAGCCGCCGCCGTCGCGGAAGTAGCTCTCGAAGTTCGTGCGTTGCGCGTCCGTGAGCGGGCTCGCGTGACCCGTGTCCAAGAACACGACCGCGCGGTACTGCTTCAGCTTCTTCTTCGTGAAATGGTCGCCCACGTCAGCGGGCTCGGGCGCCACGACCGTGAAATCACCGGTTTTGGCCGCATCCCGGATCGCGGCCAGGCCGGCCGACGACACCGCGTCCTGGGTGCTGCGCACCACGAGTACCTTGAAGCCGGCGTCTGGTGGTGCGGCCTTGGCGGCAGACGCGGACGGCTGCAGCAGCGCCGTTGCAGCGCTGAAAGCGGGCTTAGCCGCCGTGGGGGCCTCGGCGCTCACCGGCGTCGCGAGGAGCGTGATGAAAGGGGCGGTGAGGGCTAAGGCCATCGTGGCCGCGGTGCGACGTCTCGGGCGTCGTCCGTTTTCTGGCAGGGCTGCGTCGAGCAGCCTGGCCCACGTTCGATGACGTGGTGACATGGGAAACCCTTTCCTGACCGGGGGGACGTCAGGCAAGGCGCGCGCCGCCGCGCTTGTTGCCGCTTGTTGCGTTGGTTGCGGATACGGGGGGTTGCTGGAGAGGTGCCGCCTCCAGGTCTGTGGGGGCCGTCAGTAGGCTGTCGGCCGGGGTAGTGGCTCCATGATCGTGGTCGGGTCGTCGATGATCCGGTTGACCACCATGCTCGCGGCGCCGCGGGAAGCGGCGCCGAAGCCGAGCGTAGAGGCGACGAATCGGCACTGGGCGGCGGAGGCGGCCACCACGAGCCGCTGCAGCTGATCCTGCGCGTGGGGCAGCAGCCACTCGGCCAGCGAGGCGAAGTAGCCCCCGATGACGATCAGTCGCGGGTTGAACAGGTTGGCCACGATCGAGCCGCCGAGCCCGAGCCATTGGCCGATCTGCGCCGCCGCCTGCATCATGCGCCGGTCGCCAGCGGCCTGTGCGGTCGCCGCCCAGGCTCCGGATCCGTCGACGGTGACGGTCCTAAGTGCCGTCACCGAGACACGTCCGGTGTGCTCATGCCGATGCGGAGTTGACGGACTTCGAGAAGACCTCCATCATCACCCGGCCGAACTGCGGCATGTCGGGCCAGCCGCGGCAGGAGACGAGGTTTCCGTCCACGACGTCGGGAGCGTCGATGACCGTCGCGCCCGCGTTCTCCATGTCACCGGTGATGGGGGGGAAGCACGCCGTCTTCCGGCCCTTCAGCAGCCCGTACACCGCCGGCACCTGCGCGCCGTGGCACACCAGCGCGATCGGGAGGTTGCGGGCGAAGAAGTGCTCGGTGATGCGCCGGACGTCGGCGTCGACCCGGATCCACTCGGGGGCGCGTCCCCCAGGGATGATGAGGGCGTCGTAGCGCTCGACGTCGACCTCGGCCCAGGGCACGTCGACCGGCAGCTTCCGGCCGTTCTTCTCCACGTAGGCGTCGGAGTTCGGGTCGAACTCGTGGATGACCAGCTGAACGTCACGCAGCGTCCGTGACGAGACGTCGACGTCCCAGCCGCCCTCCTGCACCCGATAGTAGGGATACATGGTGTCGAGCTCCTCGGCGGCATCGCCGGTAAGGAGCAGTGCTCTAGGCACCTGCTTCTCCTCGCATCGGGGGCGGGTGAGGTGGATCCGATCCGATCTGATCGGTTGCGTCAGCATTCCTCGGCCCGGCCCGCCCGTCAAGCCCTTACCGCCATTCCGTCCGAGCCCTTGACTTCGTCGAACAACCGCCGGAACCGCTCACCGGACAGCAGGATGCGGCGTGGGGCACACGAACGACCAGGCCCTCGGCCTCCATGCGGTTCAGAGCGTCTCGGATCGGCGTCTGCGAGACCCCAGCTCTCGCGCCAGGACGTCGATCGTGACGCGGGAGCCAGGCTCGATCCGTAGCAACATGAGGACTTCCCAAAACCAATTTGGATGGTGTTTCAGTACAGGCCGTAAACTCGGAAGACCTCCAGTTTGGTCACGGTGCGTAGCACTGCGGGGAAGTCCTCCATTGATCGCCGGAAACCGGTTTCTGCCGTAACGCGAACAAAACCATCACCAACGCCGTATAACAGCGGCAGCACCCGGGGCCGACCCGTCGAAGCCTCCCACTCGACCATCTGCGCCAACTACTCGTACAGCCGGTCAACTTGCCCTTGATCAAGACCGGCCCCGACAACCTCAAAGTCACCGAACGTCACATCAACATATGTAATAGCCGAGTTTCGGGAAGTCCTCCAGCTGTCCGAGCAGTGTGTTGTACGCCTCGTCGGCAAGCCGGCCGCGAGATCTTCCCGGCGGCGTTCCGCCCGTCCTGGCCTCACGGCCCCGCGCGATCGTCGCTTCGTCGTCCATCGTGACGTGAGGTCTCTTCTAGCGTCTTCGCGAACCTCGTTGACATCGCTCGCAACGCTGCTGCATGCCGACGACCACTCGGATCGTATAGGAAAGGTGGCGGACGTTAGCCATCCTGCACCATCGCGGAACCGCCCGCCAGCGCCCTACTTGAACCGCCCCGGCTTCGGTGGAGACCTCAGGGGTTGATTTCCAGCGGGTTCGCTGGGGTGGTGTCGAGCGTAATAGAGGGCTTCGTATTCGTCCGGTGGGATGGTGCCGATGGAGGAGTGCAGGCGGGTGGTGTCGAACCACTCGACCCATTCGGCGCGGTCTTGTACAGGCCGATCTGCGATGACCGCCGGTAATAATGGATGAGGCCGGGTCCGGTGGGGTGTCCGGCGCGGTCGCGCCGCCACAACGCCATGTCCAGGGCGTCCAGTACCAGCGTGGCCCGTTTGGACGTCGAGGCCGACCAGCCGACGATGGCCCCGGCAGTAGACGTCGACCACAGAAGGCGACGTAGACGATGCCGGACCAGGCGTGCACGTAGGTGAAGTCGGCGACTGTAGTTGCCGGCGTGGATGCGCTGGATGTGCTCATCCAGTTCGGCATCCCGGACCGAGCGCGGCCGTGCCTTGGCGGCCTAGTAGGTGCTGGGCGCGATGGCAAGCCCGTGCTCGCTCAGTACGCGGCAGATCGGCTCGACACCGAACACCTCGCGGTGTTCGTCGATGGAACTCACGAGTGCGTCTGTGGCCGGTCGAGCTCGGTCGCGAAGAAAGCCGAGGCGGCCTTCAGGATCTCACCGGCAGCCCGGGTGTCCACGGCCAGGGAGACGATGCTCTCGTACAAATGGGCGGCAGGTCGAGAAGCTTGATCATAGAGACAGCGATCTCTCGGCTCTCAGGTCGTGGAGCAGCGTATGTCTCATCAGTCCTGTGACTGAGGTTGTCAGATCCGACGTCCGCCTTGGATGCCTGCGCGGCGGGGCGTCGTTCCCGTGCCTGCGAGGACGGTTGGAATTCATTACATGGGTGTTCAATTCGGAGGGGGAGACGAACCAATTGCACATCCCTTCGCCCTCAACACCCGCTTCCTGCTCGGCCAGAGGTGAGCGGTTGTGGAAACCGATCTCTCCCTGGCTGTGCACCGCAGACCCACCGCCCAACCATCCCGCGCCGCCGCTGAGCCCTTCACCTCGGCGAGGGGGAGACCGCCGGACCCACCCGCCACGTCCTGCCGTTGCAGACAGGACCGGGGTAGTCATAACGCTCGCCCTTGTCCGACGTGGCGGACAGCCGGTCCACCGGTGCAGGAACGCTGTCGCAGTGGTCGCCCGGCAACGCGATCTGCTTCTGCTCTTCAGGAGGCAGCGTCGCGTACGCGCGGTCGTTCCAGGTCACCACAACGGTGTCCTCGGTGCCGTTGACCACGGTGAACAGCTCGTCCGGCCCGATCTGGCAGGCGCTCAGGGAAACAAGCGCCACGACCATCAACGCGGTCGCGACCGTACGGTTGTCACGGGGTGCTGGCAGAGCCATCATCCTCTCTCGAAGCGGCAGGCGGCCCGGGCCGCCTGCCAGACGACGGCGAGGACCGTTAGGGAACCTTCGGCGAGAAGAACGCCGTGACCGGCACATCGACGAAGCGCGGATACTGATTGTCGGGGAAGTAGTAGCCGCGCGTCCAGCAGGAGGCGTTTGCCGCGCTCGTGCTCACCGTGTAGGAGATGGCGACCTTGCCGCTGTCCGGCAGGATGTCCTGGTGCACGCGGGCGCCGTACACCGTGGAGTACCTGGGGTTGGTCTGGGTCTCCGGAGGGGTGTAGAGGTCGACCTGGTTGGATGTCGTGAACCCCCACGGCGTAGCGGAAGGCACTGCGACGATCTTCCCCGGTGCCTGGGACGCGGGCGTGTGGTACACCAGCCAGAACCGGCCGTTGAGACGGATGACGCTGAAGTCGATCTCGCTCTTCGGCTGAAGCGGCTGCGCGGCCGAGCACGAGTCCACCCATCGGGCGGATCCGTCGCTCGCCGTACCGCCGTAATAGCGCCAGTAAGCCTGGTCGACGAGGTCCAGGGAGCCGCCGGTGGGGATGCGAGCGAGGAACAACGACTTCTCGGCGTGGGCTCCGTCACCCTCCCAGCCGTAGATGTAGGTGTACCCGTCGTCATCGACCAGGGATGCGCCCCAGATGATCGGGTGAGGTGGCCGGGCGCTGCAGTCCTGCAGATTGGACGGGGTCACCTCGAGGACGTTGTCGGCCTCCAGGTCGTTGATCCTGAGGCTTGCGTAGGCGCCGCGGGTGTCGTCGTCCCCGATTCCCTGGTAGTAGAACTTGATCACTTCGCTGCCGGAGACGACCTTCGCGTCGCCCGTCCAGTACTGCCCTCCCTCGCCCACGGGGGTCTTTGCGTACCGGGACCAGAAGTCGGTGCTGGGATCGGTCTCCTTGCAGGTGCTGCCCCCGGTTATGGTGCGCAACGCCGAGCCATCCTGCAGCACGATGGAATTGCGGAGGTAACTGGTCTGGTCCCTGGTTCCCCGCTTGGCCGGGTCGCCGAGGAAGGTGTCGGAGAAGAACCACGCTCGCTTCCCGCTGGGCAGGAGCGTCGACTGAACCGCGTCGCCGCCGCTCCAGTCGGCGCAGTGGGCGGAGGTCGCCCGGTTGGTCCACATGGCGTCGAGCGCGGCGTCCGGGTGGGCCATACCCTCGTCGGTCATGGTCGCGGTCCAGCCCACCGGTGCCGCGTTCATCTGGTCCGCGGCGGAACCGGAACCTCCCACCACGTCCGTCCGTGTCGCGATCAGCGTTGCGGTCTCACCCGGAGCCAGGGCGATGCTGACCCGCCCCGTGCTGTCAGGCCGGCTCCACCGCGAGGGGATGGAAGACGGGACGCCTCCGACGGTGGGCCAGGTCACCAGCAGGTAGCGGACGTCGACGCGCGGCAGCGTCTGAGCCGCGAGCTGCAGGGTCAACCTGCTCTGGCCGCTCGACGGTCCGGTGAACTCCAGGTAAGCCGTGCCGCCTGGATACACCTGGACTGAGCCGTCGGCTGAGTCTCCCCAGGCCATGGTGCGTTCGGCCGCCCGTTTCGGCCGCCCATTCCAGCTTCCCAGCAGCGACTTCCACTGACCCGGGGCGTGGGCGTCGCGGTATCCGACCGCGGCCCCGACGAACTTGCTCAGGTCGCCGCTGTCGACGGCCAACCGGTAGTTGGCCAGGGAGAACCCCTGGAACAGGTCCGGCATATAGCGGCCGTACCCCTGGACGACCTGCTCTATCGCGCTGATCGGGTCGTCGAGGGGGATCTCCTCCCAGGTGTGCCGGACGAAGTCGGTATCGGTCTGCTCCGTCAGGTACTGGGCCAGGACGAAGGCTCCGTACTGCCGTTTGTGCTCCTGCCAGGGCCAGGTGCTCGCGTTGACCGCGTTCTCCGGGTCGCCGAGAAACAGCGGAAGGGCCACGCTGTATATGTCCCAGCCCGGGGCGGTCGCGTTGACCTGCGTGTACATCCGGTGGGTGGCCCATTCCGCCGTCGCCTCCATCCACCAGTTGACCGAAGGCAGGTCGGCGATGACCTGGAGGAGGGGCAGGAACGCGTACTGGGACACGTGAAACAGTTCGTGATAGGCAAGGTAGGTGTATCTCTGGATACCGGGGTCCGAAGGAAGGACGATGATCGCGCCGTCTTCGAGGCTGTCGCCGAAGGGCAGCGTCAGACCTGGGTTCTGGTTTTCGTCGAAGCCGAAGAAGATGCTGACCTCGTCCTCCGGCCAGCCGTATCCCCATGACTCGTACGCGTTCCACGCCGCGGTCAGCGAGTTCACGAACGTGTCGATGGCGTCGGGCGAGCCGTTGCCGTTCGTATCGACGGCCGGTACGCCGTCGAGCGGTTTGAGCCCGTCGACTCGATAGTAGATGTTGACCTGCCGCGACAGCGAGAGCGTTCTCTTGCAGTCGAAGTCGTGGAACAGGTAGTTGTAATCCCCGGCGTCGCACTCCGGCCAAGAGGCGGCCTGCAGCGAAGTGTGGGGAAGGGTGCTCGATGGAGCATCGGCGAGCACCGACAGCTTCACCTTCGCGATGGCCTCGTCCGTAGCCGGGGATGCCTGGTCGCGTAGCGAAAGCGCGTATCCGAGCGCGAGGCCGGTCGAAGGGGGAAGATCTCCGGATGGGCGGTACTTCTCCGGCAGGCTGTCCGGCCTCGCGATGCGCCGCAGGGACAGATCGATGTAGTCGTCCACGGACATCTTGTGTTTCGACCACGCCTGGGTGATCGGGTCCGCACGGCCGAAGTCGGGCCGCTCTCTGACCCGCTTCTTCTGTGCTTCGCTCTCCTGACGTTCGACGCGGTGATACGGCCTCGGATCGTCCCGCACGGAGGTGCCCTCAACGGAGAGGATGGCCGACTGGGCGGTCGATTTCGCCGTGGCGCTCGCCCCGGGCGAGGTGGGCGGCAGCCAGATGGCGACCGAGAGCGCCACCAAGCCGATGGCCAGCGCCTTCCGCCCTGACCCGAAGAAGTGCGATTTCATGATCTACACCTTTGTCCCGAGGGGGCATTACGGGCAGGAAGCCGGTGCGAACGCCACGGCGTCGAAGACCACGCTCTCGTCCCCGACGCCATTGCCGTTGAGGGTGCTCAGCGAGACCTTTGCCGTGCCGGAGAAGGCGAAGACGCCGAGGGACACCCAGCGGTTCGCCTGCTGGCCCGGGTTCGCCTTGACGGGACGCTGAGTGATCACCCGTGGCCTGATGCCCTGGCTTGTGTGCACGTCGTACCGGGCCTGCTTGGTGTATCCGTAGTGATCGGGTAGATGAACGAGGACCTCTCTAAGCCCGTTGACCTGCTGGTCCAGGGTCCAGGTGCCGATGACCCGCATGACCATGCCGTTGTGGGCGGCGTTACGTGCGTACGCGAACCACTGATGTCCGCCGAAACCGTTGCCGAGTTGCTGGAAATCGGCCTTCGCCGGCACTTCGCCGGCGGCGTCCTTTCCGAACTCCAGGGAGAAGGTCCCCGAGTTCGTCCATCCCGTGTTGTCGCAGCCACCGCGGACTGCGGGAACCGAACGGGGAACGTCGTCCACGATGAGGGCGCCTGGCGGCAGTCCAAGGGTCTGGCAGGGGTACCAGTAGTCGCGAGGTTCTTCTCGTTCGGTCGACGCCCAGGAGGGGTCCGAATATCGGATCGTGCCCTCGTTGCCGCACTGGGCCGCGCAGTCGGCCTTCCACAGTTTCGGCAGATGCCACCAGCATTTGAAATCGGCCCGCAGGCAGGTGCCGCCCGTACTGGCCGCCGGGTTCTCGTAGTTGGTCGTGCCGGGCCGGCAGTCATTGTGCGCCGTACCGCTACCCGGGGACGGGACGCAGAAGGCGTTCAGGTCCACGGCGAAGAAGTTCGCCTTCTGGATCACCGGGACCACGGCGGAGCGGTAGTCGGTGTGGTTCCACCACGCCGCGTTGTAGCCGGCCTGTTCCTGCATCTTGCCGGCGGCGGTGTCGTAGTAGCTCTTGGTGATGGGCCACGCCGCCCAGCCCAGGACCTTCTCCTGGTAGGGCCAGTACTGTGGTGTCGCCGCGTCCGCGTAGGTGTTCCCGTCCAGGAACGGGTGACGTCCGGGCCGCCAGTAGGAACTGGACGGATTGTTGGTCCATCCGAGTCCCCAGGCACCGTTGTTGGGCTGGCCGTTGGCGTCGTTGCCGCCGGCCTCCGCCTTGGGATGCCAGCCCGAGTTGTAGGCCCAGATCGCGAAGTACCAGCTCTCCAGTTTCGACGAACTGCCGTTGTTCGCGATCACCTGCCCGCCGGTGTCGTTCCAGATCTGGTTCCACTTCTGGGTCAGCGTCCGCAGTCCCGCGGCGATGTTGGTCACGTAGTCGAGGGCCACGGCCTTCTGCTTCTCCGGCGGAAGGGCCGTCTCCCTGGGCCGTTCCGAGCCTGCCTTGCGCATGCCGTCGGTCTGCTGGGAGATGCCGTAGCCGCAGTCCGCCTTGGAGAAGTCGATCGCCCAGTCGTTGGAGGGATCGCTGTCGTAGATGTCGACCCCGTAGTAGTTGCCGACCAGAGGATTCCCCGTCTCACCCTCCAACACCCTGCGCTGGGCCTGCCAGAGGTTGGACTCCTGGGCGAGGATGCCGAGCATGATGTTCGTCGGGACCCTGCCTCCGCCTTGAAGGTCCTCAGCAGGGAACATCGCCTGCGGCGACCACGCCGGCAGCCCGGATCCCTTCCAGCCCGCGGGCCGGATCAGCGTCAACCGCTTCTGCACCAGTTGGTCGACCGCCCACTCCACTTGACGCCAGTGAGGCTGGTAGGTCTGCATCCGGGAGTCGTTGCGCGGCACCGCGCACGTGTGCCCGGCGTCGACCGGATCCTCAGCCGCCGCGCTCGCTCCGGGGCTACTCCTCCCAGCCGGGGCCTGCCGCGCCACGGCGGCGAGTCGGGGGTTCACCAGGCTGCCCGTGTCGATCTCCGGGGCCCGCCTCGCCCGCACGGCGACCTCGAAGGCCGGCTTGGCCTTGGTCGCCGGGACCTCGGTCGTCACGTCGATCGGCTCGGCCTCTACGGGATCTCCGCTCACGCCGGAGATACCGGGGTCCCGTGGGTCGCCGCCAGGACCCGCCTTCAGGCCGCGTCGCGCCGCGCCCGTGACGACTAGTTGGCCCTCGGAGGAGACCTGACCGGTGGCGGAAGCGGCAAGGACGGCGACCGTGCCGGGCAGATTCCGGACGTTCTGCGCCTCGCCGACGACGAACACCCGGCCCGATGTCCCCGCCCGGACGGACAGCTCCCCGAGATCGCCCGTGGCCAGGTCCTGGGTCTTGCCGCCGCGGTGGTAGCGGACGGTCACACGGCCCGCACTCTCCTGCGCGAAGGCCACTCCGGCCCGGTCGTCCACCCGGATGTCGAAGGGCACAGAGCTCGTTCGGGCGAGGGTCGTCATCTTGCCGGAGCGGGAGACCGAGACAAGGGCGTTGCCCCTGGCCCCCACGTACCCCTCGCCGTATGGGACCGCCGAGGTGATCTGCCCCTGGATCACCAGGGGATCCTCGACCTTGCCCGTTCCCGCCTTGACCCGTAGCAGGCGGCTGGTGCGGTGGTTCTCGTCGGCGCCCTGGGTGAGCGCGACGACGTCGTCCGGTCCGCAGCCCGGATTGAAGTACGCCAGAGTGACCTGGTCGTGAAGTTTGGTCACGGCTCCGGTGCGGACGTCGATGACCGCCGCGAATGCCCCCCGCGCGAAGAGCTCGGACCGGTTGGTGAAGTGGCGCGGCGCGTAGACGGCCATCACCCGGCTGCCCGACCCGGTGAGGCAGGCGTTACCGATCCACTGGTCGGTGTCCATGCCGGGCTCGTTCAGCGTTGCGAGGGTCCGCCACTGGTAGCCCTTGCCGGCCTCGGCGACGAGGAGATGGAATCCGGTGGCATCCCCCGCCGTCGCCAGCGCGAGGTCCTTGGACGTCCGCCATCCGCGCGCCAGAACCGAGTCCCGTTTCCCGCTGTCGACCGACGAAAGCCGGTCGTCGATGGTCCGGACGTACCCAGCCGACGCGCCGGTCGCGGCCTTGGGCCGTTCCGGCGTGGCCGGATCCGTCCCTGGCGCGGGGGAGAGGTTCGCCGTCGCGAGCACGGGGACGACCAGGAGTGCGACTAATCGAGTGGTGAACCGGTAGCCGAAAAGGTACACGCTGTTCCCTTCCTCGCGGATACAGGTCCTCGGCCGGTCCATCACATGAGGTGGCGGCGGCATGGGAGGACGTCCGGACGCCTCACCTCCGTGAGCCGCCGGCGGAGAAGGCCGGAGATCCGGCCCTCTCCTGTGCGGGTGGGTGATGGCTGGTGTCAGTCGCCGAGCAGCTTCCTGGCATTGGCCAACTTGATCTGCAGATTCGACTGGAATTTCTTGAGGTCATCGCCCCGGGCGTCGATGGCTCTCTGCTGCTCCTCGGTTTCGGCGGCGACGCGCACTCCGAGGTAGTTCACCTCGAGCTTGCAGTTCATGTCGGCGGTGGCGGTGGCCTTCTCCTTGTCCGAGAGCGCGCCGCCATCGCGCCGGCTGCGCCACTGCGGGTCCTCCCACGCCGCCGCAGGAGTGCTGTAGTCGTAACCGGCCCTCTTCATGCAGGCGCTCCACTGCGCCGTGACTTCGGCCACTCTGGGGTCGTCCTCGGCGCGCTGGAAGGCCTGCCCCTCCAACTGGGTGATCAGCCATTCGTCGTCGGCGGCGACTCCGCGGGTGACGGTCTGCCTGGCCGCGCCGAGACAGCCTCCTTCCGGCACCTGACGGCCCTTGTAGAGGCGCTGTCCCTTGCCCGTGTAGACGCTCTCCTCCTCGGGGCTGATCTTCGAGGAGTTGGTGCTGGACGAAGCGGACGGTGGCTTGGCGCTCAGTTCCGCGTCCGGCGCGCCGGCATATCCGTACTGGGCGGCCTTGGCGGGATCGATGAACAGGTAGCGCCGGTCCTTCGGGAAAGGCGCCGTCTCGCTGTGAATCCGCTTCTTCGTGTAGTTCATGAACCCGAAGCCGTTCATGCAGGAGGCGAGGGAGTGACGCACCGCACTCGTCAGGTCCGCCATCTGCTCACCGGTGGGCTTGTACGCGTCAAGCGGTAGTACCGTGGCCTGAGTCGTCAAAAGGCGGGGGATTTGGACGGACGCCTCGGCTTCCGCCCCGGCCTGCACGGACATGGTCGCCTGCCCGGCGCCGCACGCAGCCAGCGAGGCAGAGGAAAGCAGCACGAGTGCGACTCGGTGCCACCTGGTCCGGTTACCATTGCTCATCATAACCACTGCTCCGTTGCTATCTATATCGCGGAAATCGGCCATGCGGGGGATCAGCCGCAGCTCCAGGTGAGGGAGCTCGCCTTGTTGTCGAAGCCGAGGTTGACCAGGTTGGGGATGGCGCCGTTCGGATACACGTTGATATGCCCGCCCCCCCAACCGACATATTGCCAGAGCGTCGCGGTGCAGCCGGGATCGAAATTCCTGACAGAGCTGGTGCGATTGTCGACGATCTCGGCCGCCTTGTAGTAGGTATTGCCGCCCCAGAACCAGAAGTTGTCGTCGGTGAAGTCGTAGTCACCGTTGTAGTAATCCGCCTGCTCGTCGATGTAGTTGGCGAGCCGGTACACGCACACCTCGTACTGCGTGCACCACCCGTCGGCGTCCGGGTTCGCCACCGCGGGAGCGGCGGAGACCAGCTGCGTTGTGACGAGCAGGCCCAGGACGGTGGCGAGACTCGACAACGGCCTTCTGATGCGGATTCTCATGATTCACCTTCTGTAGCGTTGCCGGTGGCACTCACCCGGTCGACCCGTTCGTGCACTCCGTCCATCCGGTCCACTTGTAGTGCGAGCTGAGCCTGTTGTCCCATGTGCCGATGTTGCTCCACGACTGTTGGATGTTGCCCATCGTGAAGCCGTACCCGCCCCACTCGGCGTCTGTGTAGAACCACCACTCGCAATAGCCCTCGTAGTTGACGATGGAGGTCGCCTGGTCATTGATGTTGGTGCTCGTCGGTACGCCGGCGGACGAATAGAAGACATCGGCGGCGGACGTGTAATTTCTGTCGCTTCTCGTGAAGTCGAGCATGCCGCCCGTGAAGTTGGCCAGACGGTAGAGGCAAACGTCTCCGTCTTCGATCGCGTAATTACACGTACCGTCATGGCCCGCGCTGGCGGGCGGCGCCACGATCACCAGCGTGGCAATGCCCAAGGCGAGAGCCAGGGCGGCCCTCCTGGCGGATTTTCCGGCAAACAAGATGACCCCTTTTCGGTCCGCAGGCCGAGCAGGCCTGCCTGAACTGGCGTGTGCTCGGAGGTTCTCATCATGTTCTGGGTGAAACTCGCGTGCGAATCCTGAAATGGAATGGGCATGCCCCCGGGGTCGTGAGAGCCACAGGACGACGTGCCGTGGTCGGACGTGCGGGGGATCGGCGTGCGAAAGCGAGTATCAACGACCTGAGTACAGGCCGAATACATGCCGGGTACACGTCCTGGTACCGCGCGGCGGATCGGGTGGCACTGATTTCGTGCGTCGACCGTCTCAGTCGGCGAGGAGGATGCGTTTGCGCAGGAGGCCGGGGTTGGCTCGGCCGTACATCTGCCGCTTGAGCATCTTGATGCGGTTGACGTGGCCTTCGACCTTGCCCGAGCTGTGGCGCAGGGTCAGGCCGGCTTTGGCGGCGTCGAAGTCACGTCGGAGTCCTGCGGCAAGCCTGGCTGTGTCCCCCCAACGAAGTGATCGGTGGTCGCTGTTGTTCGGCCGCTGGCCGGCGCGGGCAAGCCTGCCTGTTGCTGGGTGTCTCCGCCCTCCTTGGCCTGTCCGGAAACGGGCCATCGCGGCCGGGCTCCCGGCGCGAGGCACAGGCGTACTCCCCGGAAATTGGCGCTACCGAATCACATTGATATCTGTAAATATCAGTTCGGATGGTGCTTGAAGTGGCGCTTCGTGTCATGTGACGACAGGTCGGCTGGTGCGGTGCAGCAGGACGTCATGCGGTATGTCATGTCAAGGGGAGGCCTAACGTGCGTGACTCGTCAGTCCGTCTCGACCGGATCGGTGATTCTTGGTGAGCCCGGCGTTGCCTCGCCGGGCGCTGGCCGAGTTTGTGGGCACGCTGCTGCTGGTGACGGTGGTGGTCGGGTCGGGGATCATGGGGCAGGAGCTTTCGCCCGACGACGTAGGACTCCAGTTGCTGGAGAACTCGATGGCGACGGTCTTCGGGCTCGGGGTGTTGATCCTCATTCTCGGCCCGGTCTCCGGGGCGCACTTCAACCCGGTGGTCACGCTGGCCGACTGGTGGGTGCACCGCAAGCTTTCGCTCTCCGACGTGGTGGTCTACGCCGCCGCCCAGATCGCCGGCGCCATCAGTGGGGCCGTGCTGGCCAACGCGATGTTCGGCAAGGCCGCCGTCAGCTGGTCCACGCACGACCGTTCGGCCGGGAACCTGCTGCTCGGCGAGGTGGTCGCCACGGCGGGGCTGGTGCTCGTCATCTTCCTGCTGGTCCGCGCGGACAACGCCCGCCTGGCGCCGGTCGCGGTCGCCTCCTACATCGGCGCGGCGTACTGGTTCACGTCGTCGACCAGCTTCGCGAACCCGGCCGTGACCATCGGCCGGGCCTTCTCCGACACCTTCGCCGGGATCGCCCCGTCCTCGGTGCCGGGGTTCGTCGTCGTCCAACTGATCGGCGGCGTGATCGGTCTCGCCCTGGTCGCCGGGCTGTACGGCCGGGATCCGGGCACGGGGACGACGGGACGTGTGGACGCCGACCCACTGCTCGCCGATCGCACGCTGTGATCCGGCGGAATCAGCCGACATATCTCACGGCGTAATTACGAAAAGTATCGTAATGGTCACGTAACATAAGCCACGTGCACGAATAGGCAATCTTGTCAAGACTCTTGACCATTGCCGTCGGTCCAATTTAATGTGCACTCGTCGGCTACATCGATAGTTATCAATGTAGTTCACCTGGTCGAGATGGGGGGCGCTCTGTGGGAGGAAGGGAGCGCACCGCATCCTCCACCGCATCGCGTTCGACTCCGGCGGTGGACGCCGCTGCCGGCTGGCGGGGGTCGTACGTCTGGGCGACGCTCATCGGACTGGCCATCGGCGTGCTGCTCTGCGTCCTCAACGTGCTGGTCCTGTTCCGTACGGGCACGTCCTTCGGAGGGTCGGCGCTGGTGGCCGCGCTGGGCGCGGCGCTGCTCCGGGTGGCGGGGGCGCTCAGCTGGCAGGGTCTCTTCGTCGTCTTCTCCATCGCGTCCAGCGGATACATGGCGACGGCCGCGCTGGACACCGGCATCGGAGCCGTCGTCCTGCGGGCCGGTGAGTTGCCGGCCTGGGGCTTCCTGGTGGTGCTGGCGATGGCCGCGAACGCCCTGGGGATCTTCCTCGGCGGGCTTGTCGCGCGGACGCTGGTGGTCGCCGAGAGGCTGCCCTACCCGACCCTGAAGCCGGCCATCACCCTGATGGCGTCGCTCAGCAGCCCCAAGGACGGGGAGAGCGACCGGCTCGGCCGCATGCTCCCCATCGCCGCCGGCGTGGGCGCCGCGTCGGCCCTGGGGGTCGCCCTGTGGGGCCACGACGTCACGCCGGAGGTCACGGGCACCCATCTGGCCCTGGCCCTCTCGCCCCTGCTGTACGGGGTCGGGTTCCTCATCGGCCCGCGCGCGTGCGCGTGGCTGGCGGCCGGCGCGGCGTACACCGTCGTCGTGTGGGCGGTCCAGGACGGCACGGCGGGCCGGTCCGTGGCCTACACCGACCATCTGTCCTATCCCTGGGTGCTCGCCGCCGGTGTGGGTCTCATCCTCGGCTACTCCGTCGCCTCGATCGCCCGGGTCCGCGGGCCGCTGGCGCGTTCCCTCCAGGGGGGCCGCCTGCTCCCGGGCCGTACGCGGTGGCTCGCCGTCGCCGTCCTCGTGGGAACGGCGCTCCTGGCGCTGGTCTACCCGTCTCTCCTGCGCTACCTCGGTTACGGCCTGCTCGGCGTCGTGCTGCTCGCCGTGATGACCGTGTTCCTCACCCGGGCCGGCGGCGAGATCGGGCTGGTGCCGCTGTCCCCGGCGCTGTACTTCAGCGTCGTGGCCTTCGCCATATCGGGCGCGGACCAGACGGCGGCGTTGCTCATGGCGTCGACCATCTGCTGCGCGGCCCTCGCCGCCGTCTACTTCACCTACTCGGTGAAGGTCGCGCACGACCGTCCCGAGGGCCTGTCCGAGCCGCCCAGGCGGCTGACGGGCTGGACGCAACTGGCGGGCGGCCTGGCCGGCGCCGTGGTCGGCGTCCTGGTGATCGCGGTGCTCAGCCGCGCTGGTGTGCTCGGAGGACGTTCCTTCCCCGCCCCCGTGGCCACCGCGGTCCAGTTCGTGGACGCCACCGTCCGGGGATCGGCCGAATACCCCGCCACCGTGGCCCTCGCGCTGGCCGTCTCGGGCCCGGTGGGCCTGGGCCTGGCCTTCACCTCGGCCATGCCCACGATGATCGGCCTCGGGGTGCTGCTTCCCCCCGCCTACTCGCTGACCCTCGCCGCCGGAGGCCTGACCCAGTGGCTGCTCACCCGCCGCAACCCCGGCCGGCGCAGCGCCACCGAGATCGTCGCCTCCGGGCTGATCATCGGCGAGGGCCTGATCACCGTGGCGGTGCTCATCGTGCGGGAGGTCCTGCGGTGACCCGCCACCTGGGGCACGCGCCCCACCAACGACTCTCCCCGCCGCGTCGCGCCGGGGAGCGGGCCGGAGAGCGCGGCAGAGATCACAGTGGAGGAGGTGATACCTATGATCGCCATTTCCATGATCGAGAACGCCGAAGTGTCCGAGAAGCAGACCGACTGCTGCACCGCCATGCGCGGCCGGAAGAACCTCGACGTCGTGACCAGCATCATGGCCAACGACCCCGACGGCTGCGAGTGACCGTGGCCGCCGGACCGTACGGCAGAGGTATCCCCTGCCGCGCCCTCCAATTCCCGGCCCACCCCCTCACCCACCCCCCGGCGGCATCACGGACACCGTTTCTGGGAGACACACCATGCTTGTGAGCCCGAACACCGTCACCTTCTCGGTGGAGCTCCCCGAGGGCACCCTGGACCCGGCCTATCTCGACGAGAGCGGCAAGGTGAGCGTCCTCGCCAACGCGGTGTCCGGATCGATGGACATCGTCACCCCCGCCGAGATCGCCGTGCTCGAACGGGTCCGCGCCGGAGACGATGCCGTCGACCGTGAGCTCGTGGCCGGCCTGCTGGAGCGCGGGTACGTCTGCACCGATCCGGTCGAGGAGGAGGCGCGCTACCGCGCCATCGTCGACGGCTACTTCCAGGCGATCCAGGAAGCGCCGTTCCAGTTCATGTTCATCCCGTCGTTCGTGTGCAACCTGGCGTGCCCGTACTGCTTCGAGGGCGAGCTGACGACCAAGAGCCCGCGCATGGACGAGGAGATGATCGAGGCCGCGTTCGACACCATCCCGGAGATCCAGGACCGGCACCAGAACTCCGGCCCGCCGTACATCACCCTGTTCGGCGGGGAACCGCTGCTGGACACCGCGTACCAGCGAGGCGCCGTCGAGCAGATCCTGCGCGGCTCCTACGACCGCGGTTACCCGGTCACCGCGATCACCAACGGCGTGGCGCTGGACGCGTACGTGCCGATGCTGCTCAAGTACGGCTGCGAGGAGGTCCAGGTCAGCCTGGACGGCACGCCGAGGACCCACGACACCCGGCGGGTGTTCCGCAACGGCAAGCCGACGTTCGAGCTCATCGAGCGCAGCATCGACGTGGCCGCGGAGGCCGGCATCCGCGTGCTGATCCGGGTGCTCGTCGACGAGGACAGCGTGGACGACATGCCGCGCTTCGCGGAGTTCGCGCAGGCCAAGGGGTGGCTCGACCACCCGAAGATCCGCCTGTTCAACGGCTTCACCAAGGCCACCACGTTCCTGTACGTGACGCCCGACCACCCCGAGGAGAAGCGCAAGCGCATGGTCCGGGGGGACGTCAAGGCCGGGCTCCAGGAGGCCTTCTGGCAAATGGTGCAGCAGAACCCCCTGGTGGACCGCATGCTGCAGCCCGACCTGGCCCGCATCAGGTCGGCCGTCCTGGAGGGCGACCGGCTGCGGCCCAACCTCCAGGGGTGCAGCGCCGGCACGAGCGTCGTCGCCTTCGACCCCAACGGCAAGATCTACGGCTGCCCGGAGACCGTGGGCCGCCCCCAGCACGCCTGCGGGACGTTCTACCCCGAGTTCAGCTACGCGGCCGGCTATCGGGATCCCTGGCGGCACCGCCACGTGGACACCGTGCCCATGTGCCGCGACTGCAACGTGAAGTTGTTCTGCGGGGGCGGCGGCTGCCCCATCAAGGCGTGGGCGGCCAACGGCGGCGACTTCAACACCTGCTACTGCCCCAAGGTGTCCAGCATCACGACGCGTGTCGAGACCCAGTTGGCCTACCTGCTGCCCATGGCGCTGCGCCGGCGGCAGGAGCACGCGAACCGACCGGAAGGAGAAGAGGGAACGTGGGAGCAGATGACACGCGTGGGTTCGTTTCCCTGGATGAGCTGATCCGGCCGCGGACGGCGGCCGACACGGTCGCCGAGCCGGACGCCTGTGGATGCGCCCCGGCGACCGCGGACCAGGCGGCGGGCTGCTGCGCGGCCCCGGAAGCGGCCCCGGCCGACCAGGGTCCCGTTCCCGTCGAGACGCACGTCAAGAAGCGCTACGACGCTCTCGCGGTGCAGGGCACCAGCACGCTGTGCTGCTCTCCCACATCGGTGTACACCCCGGAGGAACTCGCCGAGATCCCCGAGTGGGTCCTGGAGCTGTCCAGCGGCTGCGGCTCTCCCATGAACGCGATCGGCCTGCGCCCCGGGCAGACGGTCGTGGACTTCGGCTGCGGCGCCGGCCTCGATCTGCTGATCGCCGCGCGCCGGGTGGGGGAGACGGGCCGGGTCATCGGCGTCGACGCGTCGATGCAGATGGTCAGGACGGCTCGCCGCGCGGCGAAGGAGATGGGGCTCAAGAACATCGACGTGCGGGTCGGCGACATCCGGCGCCCGCCGGTGCGCGAGGCCAGCGTGGACGTGGTGATGAGCAACTGCGTCCTCGGCATGTTCCCCGACAAGAAGGAAGTGCTCCACGCGGTCGCGGCGGTCCTGCGCCCGGGCGGGGTGGCGGTGATCTCCGACGTCGTGTACTCCGACGACGGCCCGCCCCCGGCGGACGTGGCGGCCGGCGAGTCCGCCGGTGCGGAGGACTTCGCCCGGTGCGTGGTGGGCATGACCGAGAGCGAGTACCGCGACCTGGTGCTCGGCGCGGGCTTCGGCAGCGTGGACATGCGCAGCGACGGGCTCGTCCCGTACCGCGACGGCGCGCAGGTCACCAGTGCCATGATCTTCGCCTACCGGGACGACAGCCCCGCGCAACCGTGCTGCTGACCGGCGGCTCGCCCGCGCTCTTCCGGGACGCCGGCCTGCGGGCGGACGACTACGCCGAGGTCCGTGTCGAACGCGCCAGGACCGTCGACCTGGTGTGGCGCGGCGACGGCCTGGAAAGCAGTGTGACCAGCCGTGACGAGGGGTGCTGTGCCCGGGTGATCGGCCGGTCGGGGTCGGCGTTCGCGTCGGGCACCGCCGTGGACGCCGGGCCGGTGCTGCGCAGGGCCGCGCGTGACGCCGCCGAGCTGGGGTGTGCGGCGGGACGTCTCGCCGCACACCGGCCCTACCGGGACGACCACCCTGGCGAGGCCGGTGAGCTCGCGGAGACGGTCGGCCTGGCGGAGAAGGTGGAACTGCTCGGCGCCTACCACGCGGCGGCGCTGGCGGCGCATCCCGGCGTGACCGGGGCGCTCGTCTACTACCGCGAGTCGGTCGCGGACGTGGAGCTGCTCACCAGTGAGGGGACCGGCGTCTCGTACCGGCGCAGGGACCTGACGCTGCAGATCACCGTCTACGCCGACGGCGGCGCCGCGAGGACCGCCGGCTCGGTGTCGGCCGGCAGCGGCGGCGACTTCTCCGTGGTGCGGGGCCTGGCCCCGGACGTGGAGGCCGCCGTCGCGACCGCCGTGGACCTGCGCGCCGCCCCCGTCGTGGCGCCTGGGGAGTACGACGTGGTCTGCGACGGCCCGCTGGCCGGCATCTGGGCCCACGAGACGATCGGGCATCTCGCCGAGGCCGACCACCACCTCGGGGACGCGCCTCTGCAACGGTCCCTGGCCCCCGGACGCCGGCTCGGCCCGTCCATGCTGACGATCACCGATCACCCTGGACGTCCCGGTGCGCGGGGATTCGTACCGGTGGACGACGAGGGCACGGCGGGGTCTGCGGTGGAGCTGCTGCGCGACGGTGTCGTCACCCGGCCCCGGCTGCACGACCGCTCCACCGCGGCGGCCTTCTGTGAGGAGCCCACCGGCAACGCCAGAGCCCTGAACTTCCGCCACCCGCCGCTGCCCCGGCTGCGGACGATCGCCATCGCCCCCGGCGCCGCGTCCGAGGAGGAGATGATCGGCGGTGTGGCGCGCGGGCTGCTGGCCCGGGGCGTGCTCGGCGGGCAGACCGACCGCGCCGGATTCACCTTCCTGCCGGCGGAGTGCCGGGAGATCCGCGACGGCGAGGTCCGCGGACGGGTCAGAGGCGTGGTGCTGTCCGGTGACGTGCTCGGCGCCTTCGCGGCCATCGACGCGATCGGCCGTGAGCAGTGGCGCGGCGACACCTCGGCGAGCTGCGGCAAGCAGGGCCAGAACGCGCTGCCGGTCAGCTCCTGGGCCCCCATGCTGCGATTGCGAGGCATACGTGTCACCTCTGGCTGACCGGCTGGAACAGGTCGGAGCGGAGGCCGCGGCCCGCGCCGACCACTGGGAGATCCTTGCCGTCGAGCGCGACGACACCGTGGTGGAGGTCGGCTCGGGCGTGCCCGACCTGGTCAGGTCCGCGCACGAGACGGCGCTGTGCCTGCGGGTGCACCGCCACGGCCGGGTGGGCACGGCCACCACGACCCGCCTCGACGACGTGCGGGGGCTGGTCGGCGAGGCCGTACGGAACGCGGCGCACGGGCCCCCGGCGTCACGCGACCCGGTCGTCGGGAGGACCGCCGCCCCCGAGGCCGCCGGGTCGCCCGCCGCGGACCAGGGCACCCGATCCGTACGGCTCCTGGCCGAGCGGCTGGGCGCGCTGCAACGCTCGTCCGGGCTGACGGTGCACGGCACGGTGACCCGGACCGAACAGGCGGTGCACCGCGCGGCCCCGGACGGGCGGACCACGACCTCGGACCGGTTCTTCCACATCGCCGCGCTGGCGGAGGGGTCGGCCGTCCAGCTGCCCTGGACCGGCTGGACCCGGACGCCGGAGCTGCCCGCGGCGCTCTCCGCGTGGCTGGAGGCCGCGGCCGGCTGGGACGGGCTGCCCGCCGCCGACGCGCCCTCCGGCGACCACGACGTGCTGCTCGCGCCGTCCGCGGTGCACACCCTGCTCACCCCGCTGGTCACCGCGCTGAACGGCACCGCCGTCACCGCGGGCCGCTCGTTCGTCGCCGGGCGTCTCGGCGAGCCGTTCCTGCATCCCTCGATCGGCCTGCGCGACCATCCCTCGGAGCCGGCCGCGCCGGACGAGGAAGGTACCGGCGGGCTGGCCTGGCCGGGCAGCGACGACGACGGCGTGCCGTGCGCGCCCCTCACGCTGGTCGAGCGGGGCGTCCCGGTCCGGGCCTACCACAGCGTCCGTACGGCGGCCGCGTGCGGGACGGCGCCCACCGGGCACGGGTTCCGGGGCAATGCGCTGCGCCGCACGGTGCTCAAGCCCGCCACGCCGGTGCTCAACGGCGCGACGCTGTCCGCCGCACCGGCCGACGCCGGTTCCTTCGACGACCTGCTGGCCGGCGTCCGCGAGGGGGTGCTGGTCGAGTCGCTGATGGGCGGGCACCAGCGCGCCGGCCTCTCACCGGTCGTCGAGGGCAGGCTGCGGCTCGGGTTCCTGATCAGGGACGGACGGGTGGCCGGGATCCTCCGGCAGCGACCGATCGCCCTGGACCTGCGTGAGGTGCTCGGCCGCCGCTTCCGCGCGGTCAGCGACCGCCGGTGGGCCGTGAGCAGGATCTGGTCGGGCCGTATGCCGTTCGTACTGGCCGGCGGGACATGACGCGAGGAGCGGCCGATGTATGACGTGATCGTGGTCGGCGGCGGCGTCACCGGGGCCGCGAGCGCCGCCCTGCTCGCGCGGGAGGGCCTGCGGGTCCTGGTGTGCGACCGCACCCGGCTGCCCGCCCCGGCCGTCTCCACCCACTTCTTCGGCCCGACGACGCTGTCCTTCCTGGACCGGCTCGGCGTGCTGGACGAGGTGCTCGCCACCGGCGCGCCACCGCTCCGGCGCTGGCACCTGGAGGTCGAGGGCGGCTACTACGGGGCGCCCATGCTGCCCCGCTCGCCGTACCACTACAACCTGTGCGTACGCCGGGAGACCCTCAGCGGGGTCCTGCTGCGCGCCGCGAGCCGGCACGGGGCCGAGATCAGGGAGCGCAGCCCGGTCCGGTCCCTGCGCCGGGACGGTGACCAGGTCATCGGGATCGAGGGCGCGGGGTGGTCGGAGAAGGCCAGGATCGTCGTGGGGGCGGACGGGCGGGGATCCCCGACCGCCCGTCAGGCCGGTGCGGCCACGACCTTCGACGCGGGAGCCATGCGCTGCACGTTCCACGCCTACTGGGAGGACGTCGTCCCGCTGCCCTCGCCCGCGCTGGAGCTGTGGCACGACAGCGGACACGTGCTCCAGGTCGGCCCGTGCGACGGCGGGCGGTGGGTGGTCATGCTGTCGGCGCCCATGGGGGAGTACGCGGCGATCCGGGGAGACGAGGGGTACGAGCGCCTGCTCCGGTCGATCCCCGCGATGGCGGACCGGTTGCGTGCGGCACGGCGCGTCTCGCCCGTGTACGCGTCCAAGAGCCTGCGGAACTTCCACCGCGAGCCGGCGGGGCCGGGCTGGCGGCTGGCGGGCGACGCCTACTGCCACAAGGACCCGCTGTTCGGCGCGGGCATCACCGACGCCTGCGCGGCGGCGGAGACGCTCGCCGCCACGGTGCCGCTCGCGGTGGACGGCGACACTCCGCAGGCCCGGGAGAGCTACGCGACCGTCCTGGACGAGCGCGTCGGGCGCAAGGTCCGCGCGGGTCTCGCGGGGCTGCGCATCGATCCGCCGGAGCCCGGCCAGCTCGCCTGGATCCGCGGCGTGCTGGCCCATCCCGGGCTGGCACTGGAGATGACCCGCCGCTGCTCGGAGCTGTTCGCCGGGCTCCCCGAGGACCGGCGTGACTTCTGGCAGAAGGTCGCCGACGGCGCCTCGGAGGTGCTCGGCCTGCCCCCGGCGGCCTCCGTGGACCCGTCGTGACCACCGTCCCCGGCTACCTGGCCGGTCACGTCGAAGACCTCGCGGCGCTCCAGGCCCGGGTCGCCCACGCCCGCTGGCTGGCCGCGACGGGGCAGAGCGACGATCCTCCGGCCCTGCCGGAAAGCGGGCTCGGCCGGCTGACCGACGGCGGGCTCGTCCTCCTGGCCCTGGAGCACGGCGACCTGCACTACGCGGGGGAGCTGGTCCTCTGGTACTTCCGCGTCCGGCTGACGGAGGCGACCGCGCGGTTGCGGCTGCTCCAGCGCACCGTCACCGCCGAGGCCGGCGGCAGGACGCTCACCCACGGGGAGCTCGTCGCCCTCTCGCGGACCGTCACCGACGAACGGCGGCGCGCCGAGGTCCGGGCCGCCCTGGCGGACGTCGGGGAGCGGCTGCGCGAGGGCCGGCGGCGCTGGCTCGACGCGTACGCCGAGGCGCGGGCCGAGCTGGGGTTCCCGACGCACGCCGCGCTGGTGCGGGCGCTGCACCCCGAGGTGGACCGGTTCGTCGCCCACGCCCGGAACTGGCTGGACGCCACCCGGGCCGAGTTCCTCAGGCGATGGGACGGCTGGCGGACCCGCGACGCCATCTCGGCGCCGTCCATGGGGGACGCCCGCCTCGTCGCCGCACGCGCCGTCCTGCCCGAGGGCGCCGGCGGCGCCCTCGACGGCGTCCGCTCCACCGTACGCGAGTGGGGTTTCGGCGGATGTCTGGAACGCGTCGTCGTCGACGACGTCGCACGGCCCGGCAAGTCGGGCACGGCGTTCTGCTCGCCGGTCGCGCCGCCGGCCGACGTGCGGGTGTCCGTCACGCCGGGCACGACGCTGGGCCACCACGCCACGCTTCTGCACGAGTTCGGGCACGCGCTGCACTTCACCGCGGGCACCCGGCACCCCGCCGACCTGTGGCGCACACACCCGGCGCTGACCGAGGCGTTCGGTTTCACCCTGGAACGGGTCGTCCGGCGGCCGGACTGGCAGCGGCGCCACCTCGGCGTCACGGTGGACGCCGAGGCCGTGGAGCGCCTGGCCTTCGCGCGTGAGCACGTCCGGCGCCTCGTGGCGACCAGCCTCTGCTACGAGATGGCCGTGCACGACGGCCACCCGGACCCGGCCGCCGAGTACGTACGCTCGTACGAGCGGGAGTTCGGCGTCGCGGTGGATGGGGGGGCCGCGTGGGATCGGCTGCAGACCTACCTGGAGGGCAAGCCCTGCTACCCGCTGCTGTATCACCAGGCGTTCATGCTGAGCGAGACGCTGTGGGACCAGCTGACCGGCCGGGCGGGGGAGCGGTGGTACGCGGGCCCGGACGCCGGGCCGGCCATGCGGGAGCTCTTCGAGTCCTTCGCCGCCGGTGCCGGCGCCGAGGAATGGCTGTCACCCGGCGGCGTCCCGCTCGGACAGGTTGACGGCGAGGGCGAGTTCGGCCCTGGCCGCGCCGGTCAGCCGGACGAACCGGTCATCGGAGGGCAGGCGGTCGATCATGCCGAGCGTGTGCCGTGAGACCGACCAGGAGGGGAACATCCGGACGGCGACCGTACGCGCCGGTTCCCGGTCTCCCGCGGCGGCCAGCAGAGGGGGGACGTCCTGCGCGTAGCGCCGCGCGAACGGCGTGAGCAGGTGACGGTGCGCGGGGTGGGCGAAGCCGTCGGCCAGCGCGCGGACCTGCGCGACGCTCCCGCTGCCCAGGATGGCCGTCCACGCCCACTCCTTGGCCTCCGCGGTGGGCACCGACGCCCCGAGCCGCTCGGCGAGCCGGTCCTCCACGGTGGCGAAGGCGCCGGTGACGTCCTCCAGGGGCTCGCCATGCGCGACCAGGGACCGGGCGAGCCTGCGGCGTAACGCGTCGTCCACGTCGATCGGGGCCGCTCCGTGGAACCATTTCCGCACCGTGTCGACGTGACCGGCCGTCAGCGCCGCGTCCGCGATCGCCCGCGCCGCCGCCAGCCTCTGGTCCGCGTCGCCGTCCGGGCTGTCGACGACATGCAGCAGGCGGTCCACGTACGACGGCCAGCCGTGGGCGCGGGCCCAGCCCTGCTCGGTGTAGGCCGTCAGCACGGTGGAGACCCGGACGAGGAGCCGCTGGAACACGCCGATCTGCGTCTCCGCCGTCAGCCCGCCGAGGACCGTCGTCAGGAACCGCCGCGGCGGCAGCTCCCCGTGCCGGACCATGTCCCACGCCGCCGTCCAGCAGAGCGAGCGGGCCATGGGATCGGCCAGCCGGCCGATCCGGTGGACGACCTCCTCGGTGGAGCGCGGGTCCAGCACGATCCGGCAGTACGTCAGGTCGCCGTCGTTGGGCAGCACCAGCGCGCCGGAGCGGGCGCCGACGAGCGCGTCCACGCTCGTGCGCGGGCCGTCCGCGTCGAGTTCGTGCCGCCCCACCCGGACCAGATCGCCGTGGCGGTCCTCCGCGTAGACGCCCACCGCGAGACGGTGCGGCCTCGGCGACCTGTCCTGGAGCAGGTCGAAACGCGTGAAGCACCCGGCCTCGTCGACGTCGAAGTCGGCCCGCACCTCGGTGAGCCCGGCCGTCAGCAGCCAGGCGTCCGTCCAGGCGGTCAGGTCCCGGCCGCCCGCCTTCTCCAGGGCGCCGAGCATCTCGGCCCGGCCGGCGGTGCCGTGGGAGTGGTCCGCGAAGTAGCGCCGCATGCCCTCCAGGAACCCGTCCAGCCCCAGGCGCGCCACGAGCTGGCGCAGCACGCTCGCGCCCTTGTGGTAGGTCAGCGCGTCGAAGGCCGACCCGGCGGCGTCCACGTCGGGGACGCCGGTCACGACCGGGTGGGTGGCGGCCGACTGGTCCAGCAGGTACGCGTGCGCCTTCTTGCCGGCGGCGAAGTCGGCCCAGGCGTCGGCGTCGTCCGTGAGCCGGGTCAGCGCGTGGACGCCCGCCCAGGTGGCGAACGCCTCGCTCAGCCACAGGTCGTCCCACCAGCGCAGGGTGACGAGGTCGCCGAACCACTGGTGGGAGATCTCGTGGAAGATCATCTCGTCCCGGCGGCGGTGCGCGTACCGGGTCACCGCGCGGTCGAACACGAACGTCTCGGCCGCGAACACGCACGCGGCGTTCTCCATGGCTCCGAAGTTGAACTCGGGGACGAAGCACAGGTCGAGCTTCCGGAACGGATAGGGCGTCGCGAACGCCTCGGCGAAGAACGCCACCCCCGCCCCGAGCCGCTCCAGCAGCACGGCCGGGTCGAGGTGCGCCGCCAGGGAACGCCGGGAGTGCACCCCCAGGGGCACGCCGCCGCCCTGGTCCACCGTCCACGACGCCCACGGGCCGGCCGCCACCGCCACCACGTACGTGCTGATCGGCGGGGTCGGCGCGAACCTGTGGACGCCCGCCCCGGGCCAGTGATCGAGCGGAGCGTTGGACAGCACGGTCCAGCCGTCGGGAGCGGTCACGCTGATCGTGAAGGGCGCCTTGAGGTCGGGCTGGTCGAAGCAGGCGAACACCCGGGGAGCGTGGCCGGGCTGCAGGTGGCTGTACACGTACACCTGCCGATCGGCCGGGTCCGTGAACCGGTGCAGGCCCTCGCCGCCGGTGGAGAAGTCGTAGTCCGCCTCCACGGTCAGCTCGTTGACGGCCGCCAGATCGGGCAAGGGAATTCGTCCCGCGCCGTCGTACTCGACCGGCCGCCCGTTGAGCATTGCGGAACGCACTCGCCGGGGCAGGGCGTCCGCCCAGCTGGAGGCGCCCGGCCGGGCGCAGGTGAAGCGGATCGTGCTCTTGGACCGGAACACCGGTTCCCCGGTCCGGCTCAGGTCGACGTGGAGGTCGTAGGACCGCACGCGCAGCAGGGCGCCACGCTCCGTCGCCTCGGCGTGGGTCAGCGGGGGACGCGGTATGACGAGACCTCCTGCGCGGAAGGGTTGTCTAGACTCGTGGGTGATGCGGCCGGGTGACCTACGCCCGGGGCGCTTAGGGAGAGGACCCGATCGTCATGGCCGAGCACGACGAGCCCGTGCTGCTGCCGCATGAGGACCTTCCCACGGTCGAACCCGGTGTGCCCCGCCCGGCGCGGGTGACGGAGCCGCTGACCCAGGAACAGAGCATCACGCTCGCCGCGGGCTTCAAGGCGCTCGGCGACCCCGTACGGCTGCGGCTGCTCTCCCTCGTCGCCTCTCACCTCGACGGCGAGGCGTGCGTGTGCGACCTTGTCGGGGCGTTCGACCTCACCCAGCCGACCATCAGCCATCACCTCAGGGTTCTCCGGGACGCCGGGCTCGTCACGTCGACTCGCCGGGGTACCTGGGTCTACTACCGGGTCGTGCCCGAGGCGCTCACCGCACTCACGGGCATCATCGCCCTGCCTTCCGTCGCCACGAGATAGGCGATCCGGCGGGCGGCCGGTTACCGATGCCGTCATCGCGTAAATGATGCGCGAACAATTTCGCACACGAATAACTTCGTGACGATTGTAGCACCTGTATTGACGGTCATCAATACCCCTTTTTGGTACGGCCCCGCGGCATTGTTAATCATTTGTTGCCGGGCGTCAAGGATCTTGACCACGCGGAACGGAGGCTGTTAGCTGACTGCGGATGGCGGATCACTGAAACCACCTCGACTCCCTGTGACGCGAATACTCACTCGTGCCGTGCCATGCGGCGATATCTGTACGGAGCACCGTTACCAGAAGTGAGGCGAACGCCGGTTGATCACCTTCATGACCTTGAGCGGTTTTCTCGGGGCGGGCAAGACCACCACTCTCGTCGCGGTCGCGAAACATCTCCAGTCGCAGGGCCGCCGGGTCGCGGTCATCACCAACGACCAGGGAACCGAACTGGTGGACACCCAGCTCGCCAAGTCCGCGATCGCGGAGGCCGGCGAGGTCACGGGCGGATGTTTCTGCTGCCGGTTCGAAGACCTGCTGACCGTCGCGCAGCGCCTGGTCGACGGCCACCGGGTGGACACACTGCTCGCCGAGGCGGTGGGCAGTTGCACCGATCTGCAGGCCACCGTCATCCGGCCGCTCAGCGCCCACTACGGTGAACGTTTCACGCCCGCCCCCCTCCTGGTCGTCGTCGAACCGGAAAGGCTTGACGCGCTCCGCACGTCGCTGCCGCTGGACGACACGGAGTCGGACATGTCCTACCTGTTCGGCAAGCAGTTACAGGAAGCCGACGTGATCGCGCTCAACAAGATCGACCTGCTCGACGCGGCGGAAGCCGCCGCCATCACCGCGGATCTGCGCGAGCGATACCCCACGGCCACCGTGCTCGGCTACTCCGCGAAAACCGGCGAGGGGCTGGACCAACTGGTGTCCCTCTGGCTCGGCTCGGAGCCCGTAGGGCGCGGCCTCGACATCGACTACGACCGCTACGCCAACGCCGAGGCCGCGCTGGCCTGGCTGAACCTCAGCTTCGACGTGACGGCGGTGGAGGGCTTCGACCCGGACGCCTGGGCCCGTGCGCTGCTGGAGCACCTGTCCGCGACCGCCGCCCGCAACGGCTGGATGATCGGCCACGTGAAGGTCAGCCTCGAGTCCGCCGGTGACCTGAGCAAGGTGAGCGTGACCGCCGGCGGTGCCGAGCCGACCGTGGACGCCGTCGCGGGGAGGATGTTCACCGGGGCGGAGGCACGGCTCAACGCCCGCGTCGCGTGCGAGCCCGCCGAGCTCGACGCCGCCGTGGCCGAGGCGGTGGCGGAGGTGTCCGCCGCCACCGGCACGTCGGCCGTGCAGAGCGCCGGCGTCCCGTCGTTCAAGCCCGGCTACCCGCGTCCCACCTACCGGATTCCCGCCGCGGCAGGATGAGATGGAAACGGGGGCGGCCGGGGTCCCCGCCGCCCCCACCTGCGCGTGAAGGAGGCCGCCGTGGCCCACGAGGAGATCGTCGACCGCTACTCCAGGTTCGCCAGGACCGCGATGACCGGCCGGCCCGGCGACGACCCCGCCTCAGCGGATGACGCCTCCTTCGAGGAGGGTTGCTTCGGCGCCGCCGGCTACGACGACACCGCCGCCGCCCTGCCCGACGGCGCCCTGCGCGCCAGTCTGGGCTGCGGCAATCCCGTCGCCGTCGCCGACCTCCATGAGGGCGACGTCGTGCTCGACCTGGGCTCCGGCGGCGGAATCGACGTCCTGCTGTCCGCCCGCCGCGTCGGCCCCACCGGCAAGGTCTACGGCCTGGACGCCAGCCCCGACATGCTGAGCCTCGCCCGCGACAACGCCGCACAGGCCGGCGTGACCAACACCGAGTTCCTGCACGGCACCATCGAGCACGTCCCGCTGCCCGGCCGCACGGTCGACGTGGTCATCTCCAACTGCGTCATCAACCTGTCCGACGACAAGGCCGCCACCCTGACCGAGGCGTTCCGGGTCCTGCGCCCCGGCGGCCGCTTCGGCGTCAGTGACGTCGTCACCGAGGACTCCGTACCCGACCAGGACCTGCGCCGCCGCACCGAGACCCGCATCGGGTGCACGGCCGGCTCCCTGACCGTCGGCGAGTACCGCACCCTGCTCCTGGACGCCGGCTTCACCGGCATCACCATCACCCCGACCGCCGACCACGGCGACGGCGTCCACTCGGCCATCGTCAAGGCCGGCAAGCCGCCCGTCGCCCCCGGCTTCGAGATCCGCCCCATGCGGGCCGAGGACGCCGGCCAGGTCCTGAGCGTCTACCAGCTCGGCCTCGACACCGGCCACGCCAGCTTCGAGACCACCGCCCCGTCCTGGGAGACGTTCAGTTCCGCCCGCCTCGGCAACCTGCGTTACGTCGTCACCGACACCCGTACGGATCAGGTGGTGGCCTGGGTGGCCGCCTCCCGCGTCTCCGCCCGTCCCGTCTACGCCGGCGTCGTCGAACACAGCATCTACGTCCACCCGGGCTACGGTTCCCGGGGCCTGGGCCGGGCCCTTCTGGAGGCCTTTGTCACCGCCAGCGAGGACGCCGGCGTCTGGACCATCCAATCGGGCGTGTTCCCGGAGAACACGGCCAGTCTGGCGCTGCACCGGGCGGCCGGCTTCCGCGTCATCGGCACCCGCGAACGCGTCGGCCGCCATCACGGCGTCTGGCGCGACGTCCTCATGATCGAACGCCGCAGCCCCGCCGTCTGACGTCGCCAGTGCGGAACCGGCGGCTGTCAGAGACTCGTGTGGCCGGCCGCGACCGGTCCTCATCACCTGTCGCGGCCGCGCGGGTGTGGAGATCGGTCACCGCCGTCAGCAGCCGCCGGAGGAGGCGGGAGCGCCGATGGCGACCTGCAGCGTTGCCGGGGCGGCGCAGCAGCCGCCGGAGGCCTGCGCCGCGTCGGGCTGGTCGAACAGACCGGAGCCGCCGCACACCCCGGTCTCGGGCAGGACCAGTTCGACGCGTTCGGCGGCCTCGCGGTCGCCGGCCAGGGCGGCGGCGATGGAGCGGGTCTGCTCGTACCCGGTCATGGCCAGGAACGTCGGGGCGCGGCCGTAGGACTTCATCCCGACCAGATAGATCCCCTGCTCGGGGTGGGACAGTTCGCCCTCGCCGTGGGGGTAGACGGTGCCGCAGGAGTGCACGTTGGGGTCGATCAGCGGCGCCAGCGCGTGGGGGGCCTGAAGGCGCTCGTCCAGGCCGAGGCGGACCTCGGTCAGGAACGACAGGTCGGGGCGGAAGCCGGTCGCCACGATGACCTCGTCGATCGGCTCGGTGCGGCGGCCGTCATCGGCGATGAGCACCAGGCGGTCGCCGTCCCGCTGCACAGCCGTGGTGCGGAAGCCCGTGACCGCGGTGGCGTGGCCGGCCTCGACGGCGGCCTTGGCGGCGAGCCCGAGGGCGCCGCGTGCGGGAAGCTGGTCGGTCTCGCCGCCGCCGAAGGTGCCGGCACCGATGCCGCGTCGCAGGATCCAGACCGCGTGCGTGCCCGGCTCCTGGGTGGCCAGGTCGGCGAGGGCGGCCAGGGCGGTGAAGGCCGAGGCTCCGGAGCCGACCACCGCGGTGCGGCGACCGGCGTATCGGGCGCGTACGGCGGGGTCGCGCAGGTCGGGGACGCGGTAGGAGATGCGGTCGGCCGCGCTCTTTTCGCCGAGCGCGGGCAGGCCGTCGCCGCCGAGCGGGTTCGGGGTGGTCCAGGTGCCGGAGGCGTCGATGACCGCGCGGGCGGTGATGCGCTCTTCGCGGCCGTCGGCGGTGCGTACGTGCACGCTGAAGGGCTGCTCGTCGCGGCCGGAGTCGACGACGCGGTCGCGGCCGGCCTTGGCCACGCCGGTGACGGTCGTGGTGTAGCGGACCTTGTCGCCGAGTGCGTCGGCGAGCGGCTGCAGGTACAGCTCGGCCCAGTCTCCGCCGGTCGGGTACGTCGCCACGTCCGGGCGGACCCAGCCGGTCGGGGCGAGCAGCTTTTCGGCGGCGGGGTCGACGACCTCGCCCCAGGTGGAGAACAGCCGCACGTGTGACCACTCCCGGACGGCGGATCCGGCCGCGGGGCCGGCCTCCAGCACCAGCGGGTCCAGTCCGCGGTCGATCAGGTGGGCGGCAGCGGCAAGGCCGATGGGACCGGCTCCGATCACGACAATGGGCAGTTCAGCGGCGGGCATAGTCATGACGCCTCCCTGTTTCGACATCCGTCTATGAGTTGCGCGGCCAGCATGGCACCTGATTCGATGACCGTCAACATAGACACTCATCGAAATAAGGAGAGGGTTCGTCGTGGATGTCGAGGTTGTGGTGATCGGGGGTGGCCAGTCCGGGCTGAGCGAATCGGCCGGTCCTCACGAATTAGTTCGATGTATGTCAACATAGATAGATGTCGAATAGGCGGACGCTGCCGGTGCTGGAGTCTGATGTGGTGGTGCCGTGCTGCCCGCCGCTGACCGAACGCACGCTCACGGCCGCCGAAGCCGAGCGGACGGCGGCGATGTTCAAGGCACTCAGCGACCCGGTGCGGCTGCGCCTGTTCTCCGCCGTGGCCTCCGCTCCCAGCGGCGAGGCGTGCGTGTGTGACATCTCCGACGTCGGGGTGTCCCAGCCGACCGTCTCCCACCATCTGAAAAAGCTCAAGGAGGCCGGTCTGCTGGCCTCCGAGCGGCGGGGCACGTGGGTGTACTACCGGGTCGAGCCGAGCGTGCTGGCCGGAATGGGCCGGCTGCTGACCGGCGCCGGCCCTGCCTGAGACACCTGGACCAGTAACGCGCGGGGCCGCCTGATGATCAGACGCCCGGTTGCCGGCCGCTGTGAAGGCCGGGGTTGCGGTGTGGTCGTACGGCAGGCCGAGGGCCTTGCCGAGAGCGAAGGCAGTGGTGACCAACTGAGCCGACGTGTCAACGAGATCGGCGGGGACATCAGAGAAGTTGAGCCCGATCTCGGGTGAGACAGTGGTGCCCTCCAGTCTTATGAGCGCCGCAAGGGCGGACCAGTCGGGTACGGCTTGTGCTAGCCGACCGGTCAGGTATCAAACGGTTGATCGGTCGTACACTTGCGGTATGGGACGGACCAGCGACGCCAAGGAGAAGATCCTCGACGCGGCGCGATCGCTCATCGAGCTGCGCGGCTACTCCGCCCTGGGGGTGGCCGAGATCTGCAAGGCGGCCGGCGTGCCCAAGGGCAGCTTCTACTACTTCTTCGCCTCCAAGGAGGCGCTGGCTCTGGCGGTGATCGACGAGCACTGGGCGGCCCAGGAGCGCGACTGGAAGCGGATCCTGGGCGGTCAGGCGCCGCCGCTGCAGCGGCTGCGGCAGCTGTTCGAGGCGACGGAGGCCACCTTGCGCAGCGGGCAGCGCAGCTGCGGCAGCGTCGCGGGGTGTCTGTTCGGCAACCTGACGCTGGAGCTGAGCAACCAGACCGAGGCCATCCGCGCGCGGCTGCAGGAGATCTTCGACGCGCACGTCGAGATGATCGAGGCCGTCATCGCTGAGGCCGTCGCCAGGGGGGAGGCCAGGGTGGCCGACACCCGGCAGGCCGCGCGGTCGGTGGTGGCGCAGATGGAGGGGCAGGTGCTGTTCGCCAAGCTCTACAACGACCCGCAGCGGATGGGAGTCCTGTGGGCCGGCTGCCTGGCGCTGCTCGGAGCCGAGGCGCCGGCGCCCAGTGAGGTGGCCGTCGGCCTCTGACTTCCGCCCGCTGGTAGGCCTGGCCTCTCACCGCCTCAGTAGCATGACGGTGTGGAGCTGCGCCAGCTGCGATACTTCGTCGCGGTCGCCGAGGAGCTGAACTTCGGCCGCGCCGCCGGACGGCTGCTGATCGCCGGGCCCTCGCTGTCCCAGCAGATCAAGGCGCTGGAACGGGATCTGGGCGTGCGTCTGTTCGACCGGGATCGCCGGTCGGTGTCCCTCACCCCGGCCGGGGCCGCGCTGCTGGCCGACGCGCGGGCCTTGGTCGAGCGCGCCGACGAGCTGCGGCAGCGGGCCCGCCGGCTGTCCGGCTCGGAGCCGGTGCGGCTCGGCTACGTCAACTGGCTCCCGCCGGACCTGGGCGCCCGCACGGCGGCGGTGGCCCGGGTGCACGTCGACGCCTGGGTCGCGCCGTCGCACACCCAGGCCGCCCGGGTCGCCGACGGCGGTCTCGATCTCGCGGTGTGCTGGGTGCGCGCCCGCGACCTGCAGCAACGCGGCCTGCGCGCGCAGTTCATCGGCGCCGACCGGCTGTACGCGGTGGCCACCGGCCGGGACACCGGTGACGTTCCGGCCGCGGAGACCGGTGTCCTGCTCGACGACGACGTCACCTCCTGGTCGTCGTGGAACGTCTACGCCGAGGAGCTGGCCGGTCGGACCGGGGCCCGCGCGGTGCGCGTCTCCGACGGCGGCATCACCGGCCCGGCCTTCTTCGACCACGTGCGCCGCTGCGACCGCCCGATCGTCAACTCGCCCAAAGGGCAGAGCGCGTCGCTGCCGCCGGACCTGGTGCGGCGGCAGATCGTCGCGCCGGAGGTGTACTGGACCTGGTCGCTGGTGTGGCGGCGTGGTGAGGACCGCACCTCCGTACTGGACGTCGTGCAGGCCCTGCGCCCCGACGGCGACTTCGGCATCCACGGCGCGGACGCCTGGCTGCCCGAGGACGACCCGCACCGGCGCTGACCGCCCTCGACCCGCCTGGACTCTCTCATGCACCAGCGCTAAGAGGTTCTGCCTATCAGGTAGGAGGATTCCGGTCCCGGCCTAGCTTTGACTTCTCCTTGGCCACTGCCTAACTTCACATACGAATAGACGACCGATCGTCTATTGCAGACTGTGAAGAGGCTAGGAGGAGTCATCATGGGCATCCAGCAGCAGAAGGTCGCTCTGGTCACGGGCGCGTCGCAGGGTATCGGTGCCGGCCTGGTCGAGGGCTATCGCAGGCTCGGCCACGCCGTCGTCGCCGTCTCGCGCACCATCGCTCCCTCGGCCGATCCCGACGTCGTCACCGTGCAGGGCGATGTCGCCGACCGGGCCACCGCCGAGCGCGCGGTCGCCGCGGCGGTGGAGCGATTCGGCCGCCTGGACACGCTGATCAACAACGCGGGCATCTTCGTCGCCAAGCCGTTCACCGACTACACGCTCGGCGACTACGCCGCCATTCGGGGGGTGAATCTCGACGGCTTCTTCCACGTCACCCAGCTCGCCATCGCCCGCATGCTGGCACAGGGCGGCGGTGGTCACGTGGTCACCATCACCACCAGCCTGGTCGACAACCCCGACGCGCGGGTGCCGTCCGTGCTGGCCTCGCTGACCAAGGGCGGCCTGCAGGCGGCCACCAGGTCCCTGGCTGTCGAGTACGCCACGCGCGGGGTCCGGGTCAACGCCGTCTCGCCCGGCTCCGTCAAGACGCCCATGCACCCCGAGGAGACCCACGAGGCGCTGGCCGCACTACACCCGGTACGCCGGATGGGCGAGTTGAGCGACGTCGTGGACGCGGTCCTGTTCCTGGAGAACGCACCCTTCGTCACCGGCGAGATCCTGCACGTCGACGGCGGCATGAGCGCCGGCCACTGAGAATCCCATGAACACCGACACGGACACCGAGGCGATCCTGCGGGACGTGCTGGACCGGTGGCGGGCCGGCGTCGGCGCGCACCGGCCGCAGCAGGTCGCCGCCCTGTTCACCGAAGACGCGATCTTCCAGGGGCTGCGCCCCTACAGCGTCGGCAGGCCGGGCGTCGCCGCCTACTACGACTCCCAGCCGGCCGGGCTGACCGCCGCGTACCGCATCGTCGAGTCCAGAACCCTCGCCGCCGACCTCGTCCTCGGCTACCTGGCCGTCGACTTCTCCTTCACCGACCGGCCCACCCTCCACGTCCATCTCAGCGTGCTGGTGAAGCGGACCGAGGAGGGCTGGCGCATCGCCCACTACCAGGTCTCCCGGATCGAGTGAGGAGCGGCGATCGCACCGGGGAACTCACCAGCCCCGAGCGGCCGGTGAGACCTCCCGGTGCGACCCGGCGGCAAGCGGCCGCGCGAGCCCTCGCCACGCCGGCATTTCGTCACAAGCGCAGGAGGCGCGAATCATGGACATGAAACTCGAAGTGGTCGTGGTGCCGGTCGCGGACGTCGACCGGGCCAAGAGCTTCTACACGGGACTGGGGTGGCGGCTGGATGCCGACATCGCCACCCCCGCGGACTTCCGGGTGGTGCAGGAGACCCCGCCTGGCTCGCCGGCCTCGGTCATCTTCGGCACGTCGGTCACCTCCCAGGAGCCGGGCTCGGCTCAGGGTCTGCACCTGGTCGTCGACGACATCGGCGCCGCCCACGACGAGCTCAGCCGGCTCGGCGCCGGCCCGAGCGAGGTATTCCACGACGCTGGCGGCGTCTTCCACCACGCCGGGACCGCCGCCCGGGTGCCCGGCGCGGATCCGCAGCGCCGCAGCTACGGCTCCTTCCTGTCGTTCAGCGACCCGGACGGCAACGGCTGGGTGCTGCAGGAGGTCACCACCCGGCTGCCGGGACGGCTGGACCCGTCGGCCACCGCCTTCGCCTCCACCGCCGACCTCGCCGCCGCGCTGGGCCGAGCCGCGGTCGCGCACGGCGAGCACGAGGCCCGCCTCGGCGCCGAGGACCCGGACTGGCCGGACTGGTACGCCGACTACCTCGTACGCGAGCAGGCCGGAAGCGAGCTGCTGGCATGAGCGCCTCCGCGGACCGCGCCTCCGCTGACCAGGCACAGGCCTCCACCTACCGTGTCGTCACCGTCACCGGGCAGCGGCGGTTCGCCCTCGTCGAACGCGAGCGGCACGAGCCGTCACTCGGCCAGGTACGGATTCGGGTCGAGGCCTGCGGCATCTGCCACACCGACGTCCTCGCCGTCGAAGGGCTGCGGCCCGACCCCTCAACGCCGATCGTGCCCGGACACGAGATCATCGGCGTCATCGAGGCCCTCGGCGAGCGCGTCGACCCGGCATGGCGGGCCGGCGACCGCGTCGGCGTCGGATTCCTCGGCGGCCAGGACAACACGTGCCAAGAGTGCCGGCGCGGAGACTTCGTCAACTGCTCGGACCAGCCGCAGACGGGCACCGGCGTGGACGGCGGTTACGCCGAGGTGGCCTACGCGCGGGCTACGGGCCTCGTGCGGATCCCGCCCGGTCTCGATCCCTTCGCCGGTGCGCCACTGCTGTGCGCGGGCCTGACCATGTACAAAGCGCTGATCTCGGCGTCCGCGCGGCCAGGCTCGCTCGTCGCGGTACAAGGCATCGGCGGTCTCGGCCACCTCGGCATCCAGTACGCCCGCGCGCTGGGCCATCGCGTCGTCGCCATCGCCCGCGGCGCCGCCAAGGCCGGCCTCGCCGCCGAACTCGGCGCCCACGACTACATCGACAGCACCCGGACCGATCCCGGAGCCGCCCTGCGACAACTGGGCGGGGCGGCGGTCATCGTGGCCACTGCCGCGTCCGGCGCCTCGATGTCGCCACTGGTACGGGGGCTCGACCGGCGCGGGGAACTGGTCGTCGTCGGAGCCGCCCCCGACCCGATCCAGGTGAGCACGAGCGACCTGATCTTCGGTGAGCACGTTGTACGCGGCAGCCTGACCGGCACCGCGATCGAGAACGAGGACAACCTGCGCTTCGTCCTCGACCATGGCATCCGCTCCAGTAACGAGGTGTTCCCGCTGAGCGAGGCCCCCAAGGCCTACGAGCGAATGATCAACGGCGACGCTCGCTTCCGCATCGTCCTCGACCCGAGGAAATGAGGCAGCCGACGTCCGACCACCCGCTGGACCGAGCAGTCGCGCTGTCAGGCAGGGCGGAGGAGGGCGACCAGGAAGGCCGAGTCGTTCCTGAACGGACGAAGGTCCCAGGTGGACAGCAGCAGGTCGGGTTCGAGCGCGACGGCGGCCGCGTCCGCGAAGAACTCGCCGAACTCGTAACCGCGGCCGCCGCCGAAACCGATCGCGGCCCGGCCGTCCGGCGCGAGGTGCGCACGGAAGCGCCTCAGCACCTCACGACGGGTGCTCGGTGCGAGGAACGTCATCACGTTTCCGGCGCAGACGACGGCGTCGAACGGCGTGGGGATGCCCCGCGAGGGAAGGTCGAGTTCGGCCAGGTCGCCGACCAGCCATCGCGGCCCCGGGTGGTCCTGCTCGGCGGCCTTGATCAGAGCCGGGTCGACGTCGACGCCGACGACGTCGTGCCCGGCCTCGGCCAGCGCGCCACCGACGCGGCCGGACCCGCAGCCGGCGTCGAGGATGCGGGCATGGCGCGGCACCATGGAGTCCACAAGGCGGGCTTCCCCGGCGAGGTCGTCGCCGGCGCGGGCCATGGACCGGAAGCGCTCGATGAACCAGGTGGAGTGATCGGGGTCGGCGGCGACCTTCTGCATCCAGATGCTCTGTTCAGCCATGCCTGCATTCTCCCGGACCGGAGGAGGCGGCAGGCGACCGCCGAAGGACGCACCGGCGAGGCCGATGCCCAGGTCCGGCCGTCCGGGCCGCGGGTCCCGGGGCTCAGCGCGGATAGGCCGCCGATCCGTCCGACGGCGACGCTGGTGCCGATTCCGGCGGCCCGCGGGTGCGTGGGGAACAGTTCGGTGAAGGTCGGATAGGCGGCCGTCCAGGCTCCCGTGGCGACGGCGTTCGCCAGCATGGTGGCAGCGAGGACCAGGCCCTTGTCGCCCGTGGACGTCGCCGCGGCGAGCACTCCGATGCCCGCCGCGGCGCTCTGAACAGTACGCCGAGCAACCACGCCCAGAAGATCCGGGACGACTGCTCGACCGTCGCCTGGAAATGCTCGCTGAGCGGATTGATGACACTGCCGACGAGGCCGGGTGCCCGGCGTTCGAGCGCGTCAGGGTTTCAGCAGTCCGGCCAGGAGAACCTTCACCCGGTCGTGGATCTCGTCTCTGATCACACGCACGGCTTCGACGCCCTGCCCGGCCGGGTCGTCGAGTTTCCAGTCCTCGTACCGCCTGCCGGGGAAGACCGGGCAGGCGTCACCGCAGCCCATAGTGATGATCACGTCGGCCGCCTGGACGGCCTCGGCGGTGAGGAGCTTCGGCGTCGCGGCGCTGATGTCGATGCCGACCTCACGCATGGCGTCGACGGCGGCGGGGTTGACCCGCTCCGCGGGCGCCGACCCGGCTGAACGGACCTGGACGCGGTCGCCGGCCAGATGCGCGAGCCAACCGGCCGCCATCTGGGAACGGCCGGCGTTGTGCACGCACACGAACAGGACACTGGGTATCGGGGGCATGGCTGGTCCCTTCGATCGGTCGGGGAGCGGGGCGGACCGGCCCCCGTCACGAGAGAAGAAGATACGCCCCGGCGGCCACGGCGGCGGCGACGGGCGGTGTGCACAGCCATGCGATCAGGAGGTCGCGGACCGTCTTCTTGTTGAGCCTGGACAGATCGTTGGCCGCGATGCCGGAGATGGCCCCGGCCGACACCTGGGTGGTCGACATGGGCAGTCCCAGGATGGCGCCCAGTCCGACGAGGCCCGCGGTCGTGAGGTTGGCGGTGAAACCTTCGACGTGCGGAATCTTGATCACGGAGTACGCGAGCCGGTCGGCGATGCGGGAGCCCGCCACGACACCTCCGACGGCCATGGCCGCGGTCACGGCGAGCAGCAGGCCGGTCGGGGTCATCCCGCCCACCAGTGCGAAGGAGCCGATAGCAACGATCTTGGGTGCGTCGTTGAGGCCTCGGGCGAAGCTCGCCAGCCCGCTTGTCGCCCAGTGGGCGACCCCGATGGCTTTCTGCGCCTTGGTCGGCTCGACCTGTGCCGTCACGGTCGCGACCTGCGCCGCATCACGGTCCGGGACCGGAGCCGGGGTCCTTTCCCTTCTCGCGGTACGGATCGTCACGACCTTCCGGGTGATGATTCCCAGTACGGCCGAGATCGCGTAGGCCACCAGGATGCTCAGCAGCAGCGGCTGCACGACCTTCCCGAGCAGTCCACCCCACTCGACGGCAGAGCCGGCGAACAGGCTCCCGGCGCCGAGCAGCGAGCCCACCAGGGCATGGGTGGTGGAGACGGGCAGTTTCAGGATCGTGGCCAGGACAACCCAGAAGATGGTTCCGATCAGCACCGCGACCGTGAAAGCCGGGGTGGGCGTGGCGGAGACGATGCCTTTGGAGAAGAGCTGGGTCATCTTCGAGGCCAACGTCAGCGAGACGAGGCAGCCGAGGGCGGTGGCCACCGTGCCCCATGCGATGGCCGTGCGGATTTTCGTAACACCCGCGCCGGCGAGCGTGGCGACGCCCTTCGGCACGTCGTTCGCTCCGTTGGCGGCGGCCAGTAGGAGCACGAGCAAGAGTACGAGCACTTCCATGCGTCTGCCTCCGGGGGTAGTGGTGCTCGTGAGTGAAAGCGCGCGCGGCAACAGGTAAGGCCGGGCCGGACTACACGTCAGAGGGAAGAGCGATTCTCGGAGCCGACGCATCGGGCGCCGCCGCCTGCTCGGCGTTCATCCTTTCGTCACCTGAAGTTCATGATCGCTGTTCATCTCTCCGACGGCAATAGCGCCAGGACGGTCGGGGGTGCTTCGCCTGACCTCACTGGGCAGCAGCCGGCCGCCAGGGCAGGTGCACCGGTTCGGCGGGGAGGTCACCGGCGAGCAGCCGGGGCAGAAGCGCGCCGATGCCGACGGGGAAGACGAGGTCGGAGGTGGTCTGAAGTTCGTGGACGGTCCACCAGCGGTGTGCGGCGATCGCCTCGAGTTCGTGGGCCTCCAGGTCCGAGGGAGCCAAGGTCAGATGGTCGAGGCGGGTGAAGAAGAACGAATCAACAGCGTGCAGGGTGAACTCGCCGAATCGGGCAGGACCGGAGGAGACGGCCACCACCGGACTCAGCCGCTGCGGAGCGAGGAGGTGACCGGTCTCCTCGAACAGTTCGCGCACCGCCGCCTGAGAGAGGGTTTCCCCGTCTTCGACACCACCGCCGGGCGTGGCCCAGAAGTGGGAGGCGGGCAGATCGTCGGAGGCCCGGAAACGGAAGAGCAGGAGCCGGTCGTCGCGGTCGACCAGCAGAACGCGGGCGCTGGCCCGCACGGCGGGAACGGTCACTCCGCCGATCTTAGGCGGCGGCCCGGGTCAGGGAAGGAACCCGTCGCCGGTGCGTTCCCGAACGTCGCGGATGGTTTGCGGCGGGACCGGTTCGTCGTTCGCCGCGCGGTGTCCCTGGACTGAAACTTTCAGCTTCCCGTCCTCGAAACTTTCCGGCTCCCTATCTCCGGTACGTGCGAACAACTGACAGGCGAGTGGCGATCATGTCGCTGACGTGGAGCGGGAGGGAGTAAGACCCTTCCCGCACGGATCACCCTGATGCGTATGTCTGTGTGCCCACCCGGGGTCGATGCGGTGGAGGGCGACTCCCGCAGGGCGCAATGCTATGTTTCGCGCCATATTTAGTTGTTGTTGCGTAGATAGGACGGCTCTACTTTCGGTTGCCGAAGTATCCGAATCGGTTCGACGGTAGGGCACCCATGTTCCGCCTCTCCGTCCGCCACGACAGGACCTGTGAAAGAAGACAAAGGAGGCCACTCTTGAATCTGCGGCTCTTACGCAGAGCGCGGCTGTGGGTGAGCATGGTCGCCGGCGCCCTGGCCGTGCTGCTGCCGGCGGGGGTGATGACGGCCCTCGACGCCCAGGCGGCCGCGGGCTGCCGCGTGGCGTACACGGTCACCTCCCAGTGGCCGGGCGGTTTCACGGCCGACGTGGGCGTCACCAACCTCGGCGACCCGATCAACGGCTGGAGGCTCGCCTGGACGTTCCCCTCGGGGCAGCAGGTCACCCAGCCGTGGAACAGCACGATCACCTCGTCGGGCGCGCAGGTCACCGCCGTCAACGTGAGCTGGAACGCGGCCATCGCGACCAACGCGACGGTCTCCTTCGGCTTCAACGGGTCGTGGTCGGGTGCCAACACCGCGCCGAGCGCCTTCACGCTCAACGGCGTCACGTGCACCGGGAACGTCGGCTCGCCGTCGCCGTCGCCGTCGCCCTCGGCGAGCCCGTCGCGATCTCCCAGCCCTTCGCCGTCCGCGAGCCCGTCGCGGTCCCCCTCGCCTTCGCCTTCGGCGTCGCCCAGCCCGTCGCCGTCCCCCTCGCCGTCGGCGTCTCCGCAGCCGGGCGACGCGATGGCCAGGGTGGCCGCCATGCAGCCTGGCTGGAACCTGGGCAACACCTTCGACGCGATCCCCGACGAGACGTCATGGGGCAACCCGCCGACAACCCAGGCCATGCTGCACTACGTGCGGTCCCAGGGATACAACAGCATCCGGATCCCGATCACCTGGAGCAACCACCACGGCCCGGCGCCGGACTACACCCTCGACGCCGCCTGGCTGAGCCGCGTGCGCCAGGTGGTCGACTGGTCGCTCGCCGAGGGCTTCTACGTGATGATCAACCTCCATCACGACTCCTGGCAGTGGATCAACGGGTACCCGGGCGACCGTACGACCGTGATGAACCGGTACAACGCGCTGTGGCGGCAGGTCGCCGGCGCGTTCCGTGACCACTCGCAGAAGCTGGTGTTCGAGAGCATCAACGAGCCGCAGTTCACCGGCACCTCGGGAGACGGCGAGAGCGATCAGGTGCTGAACGAGCTCAACACCGCGTTCGTCCGCCTGGTGCGCGCGTCCGGCGGCGGCAACGCCACCCGGCTGCTCGTGCTGCCCACCCTGTACACCAGCTCCGAGCAGGCCCGGCTGGACGCGCTGACGGGCACCTTCAACCAGCTGCACGATCCCAACCTCGCCGCGACGGTGCACTTCTACGGGTGGTGGCCGTTCAGCGCCAACATCGCCGGCGGCACCCGCTACGACAGCAACGTCGAAAGCGACCTGGTCGGCGGCTTCGACCGGGTGTACAACACGTTCGTGTCCCGAGGGATCCCGGTGATCATCGGAGAGTGGGCGCTGCTCGCCTACGACTACACTCGGCCCGGCATCATCGAACGCGGCGAGTTCCTGAAGTACATCGAGGCCGTCGGCTACAACGCCCGCATCCGCAAGCTCACCACCATGCTCTGGGACGCGGGCTCGTTCCTGGAACGCAACGAGCTGCGATGGCGGGACCAGGGCGTCTACGAGATGATGAAGGCCAGCTGGACCATGCGATCCGGCACGGCCTCCTCCGATCAGGTGTATCTCCCGCGCAGCGGCACGATCACCGCCAGGTCGCTCACGCTCAACCTCAACGGCACCTCGTTCCAGGGCCTGCGGCAGGGCGGCACCAACCTCGCGAACGGCACGGACTACACCGTGTCCGGCACCACGCTGACCCTCACCGCGGCCGCCCTCACCCGGCTGGCCGGCAACCGGGCGTACGGCGTGAACGCCACCATCGAGGCCCGCTTCTCCCAGGGCGCGCCCTGGCAGATCAGCATCATCACCTCTGACCCGCCGACCCAGGCCGCCGCCACCGGCACGACCTCGTCGTTCTCCATCCCCACCCAGTTCCGCGGTGACCAGCTCGCCACGATGGAGGCCAAGTACGCCGACGGCAGCCCCGCCGGACCGGCCAACTGGACCTCGTACAAGGAGTTCTGGGCGAGCTTCCAGCCCGACTACACCGCGAACACCATCATCTTGAAACCCGAGTTCTTCGCCGAGGTCAACGACGGCCGCGTCACCCTCACCTTCCACTTCTGGAGTGGGACGAAGATCACTTACTACATCACCAAGTCCGGCGCCAACGTGACCGGCAGCACCACCTGACCAACACACCCAACGGGGGCCGCGGCCACGTCGGCCGCGGCCCCCGTCTCCAGCGCGGGCGAACTCCAGAAAGCGAGAACCAGTGGACCTGTCGTTTCTCCGCGGCCGGGGCCGTCGGCGCCGGCTCACCATGGTCGTGGCGGTGGCGCTCGCCGGGGCCGTCCTCACCACCTCGGGCACCCGGGCCCAGGCGGCGACCCCGGCCGTCGAGGTCACCGTCAACGCCCGTGAGGGACTCGGCACGGTGCCCGACACCGCGTACGGCCTCAACCAGGCGGTGTGGGACGGAAACATGAACACCCCGGCGTCGGTGGACCTTCTCGGCAAGGCCGGTGTGCGGATGATGCGCTATCCCGGCGGCTCGTACGGTGACGGCTTCCACTGGAAGACCAGCACCGTCTCCGGCGGCGGGTACGTCGCGCCGGGGACGGACTTCGACTCGTTCATGGGCACGGTCAAGGCCATCGACGCGCAGGCGATCCTCATCGCGAACTACGGCTCCGGCACGGCCCAGGAGGCCGCCGACTGGGTGAAGTACGCGAACGTCACCAAGGGCTACGGCGTCAAGTACTGGGAGATCGGCAACGAGATCTTCGGCAACGGCCACTACGGCGCCGACTGGGAACTCGACTACCACGAGAGCAAGACGCCGGCCACGTACGCGAACAACGTGGTGGAGTACGCCCGGGCGATGAAGGCGGTCGACCCCACGATCAAGATCGGGGCCGTGGTCACCGATCCGGGCAACTGGCCGGACGGCGTCGTCGGGGACGGAGACAGCGCGGCCTGGAACCAGACGGTGCTGTCGATCGCGGGACCGTACATCGACTTCGTGATCATGCACTACTACCCGAACCACACCACCGCCGCGGACGTCCTCCAGCAGGTGCGGCTGCTTCCCGGCGAGTTGGAGCAGGTGCGGCGGCAGATCGACCAGTACGCCGGCCGGAACGGCCCGCACATCGGCATCGCGTTGACCGAGACCTCGTCCAACTACCAGTCGGACACCCAGGTCGGCGGCCTGTTCACCGCGGACGTCTACTTCGCCGCGCTGGAGAACGGCGTCTTCACGGTGGACTACTGGGACACCCGCAACGGGATGGGCGAGGTCACCACCGCGCCCGATGGGACGACGTCGTACGGCGACGGAGGCCTGCTGTCGAGCGGCAACTGCAACAGTGACGACGTCTGCGAACCCCCGCTGAACACGCCGTTCGCGCCCTACTACGCGCTGCAGATGCTCAGCAGGGTGGCGCTGCCCGGCGACACGCTGGTCAGGGCCGCCTCCGACAACCGGCTCGTCACCGTGCACGCGGCCCGGGGCGCCGACGGCGGGCTCAGCGTCGAGCTGATCAACCAGGACCCCGGCAACGCTTACACCGTGCATCTCGGCTACGACGGCTGGACTCCCAGCGGCGCCACGCCGACGGTCCACACCCTCGGCTCCGGGTACACCTCGATAGCCACCTCGAAGCAGGGCACCGCGAGCACGCAGGTCATCCCGCCGTACTCGATCGTGACGCTCAAGCTCACGCCGTCGGCCACCAACCCGGTCAGCACCACCCTGACCGCGCCCGGCAGCCCGGCGGCGAGCGACGTCACCGCCGACACCGCGACCGTCTCCTGGCGGCCGTCCACCGGCGGCGCCGTCACCCGCTACGCGGTCTACCAGCAGTTCGGCACCAACAGCGTGCTGCTCGGCGAGTCGGCCTCGACCTCGTTCACCGCGCGGAACCTGGTCCCCGGCACCTCCTACACGCTGAACGTGCTCGCCGTCGACCAGAAGGGCCATCTCTCGATGCCCTCGGAGCCGGTCACCTTCGTCACGGGCACGCCGCGCGACAGCACCTGCGCCGTCACCTACAACCTCGCCACGGGCTGGGGCAGCGGTTTCGTGGCGAACATCAGCGTCGCCAACACCGGTCCCACTCCCATCACGGGATGGACGCTGGCGTTCACCTTCCCGGCCGCGACCGAATCCGTCTCCGGCAGCACCTGGAACGGCACCTTCTCGACGGACGGCCGGCACGTGGTCGTCACCCCGGCCGGCTCGAACACCTACCTCGCCCCGAACGGCGGCAACACGGTCAGCCTCGGGTTCGTCGGCGACCAGACCGGCGCCAACCCGCCGCCCGCCTCCTTCACCCTGAACGGGACCGTCTGCACCACGACCTACTCGTACTGAGACACCCGGGGTGCGGGCTGTCCGGTCCGCACCCCATGGCCGTACGAGGAACACCTGTCCGCTCGCGATCGGCGCGCGTCGCCGTCATCGAATCGATACGACCCTCTCACGACAGGAGACAGCATGCCCCCCTCGAAGCTGCCCGGGCTGCGCCGGCGAACCGCTCTCGCCGGTGCCGCTCTGCTCGCCGGAGCCCTGCTCACCGCTCCGTCTCTGAGCGGCACGGCCACGGCCGCCCCCTCGGTCTACGAGCCGACCTGGGCCTCGGTGGACCAGCACCCGGCGGCACCCGAGTGGTTCCAGGACGCCAAGTTCGGCGTCTACTGGCACTGGGGCGCCTTCGCCACCCCTGAGTACGGCACCGAGTGGTACCCCCGCACGATGTACCTCAACGGCTCAAGTGAGAACAACCACCACAAGAGCGTCTACGGCGACCCCTCGGTGTGGCCGTACCACAACTTCATCGACGGCGCGCGCGACAAGGCGGGCAACTGGGTGCAGTTCACACCCAAGCTCAAGTCCGCCGGCGGCAACTTCGACCCCGCGGAATTCGCGCAACTGGTCTCCGACTCCGGCGCGAAGTTCGCTGGTCCCGTGGCCGAGCACCACGACGGCTTCTCCATGTGGAACAGCCAGGTGAACGAGTGGAACTCGGTCGCCCGCGGGCCCAAGCTCGACCTGGTCGGCCTGTTCGCCGACGCGATCCGCGCCAAGAACCTGAAGTTCATGGTCTCGCTGCACCACCTGTACAACTTCACCGGCTACTACGACCACGTGCCCACCCAGCCGACCACCACGCTGAAGAAGCTGTACGGGCAGCTCCCCAACGCCCAGGAGCAGCAGCTCTGGTACGACAAGCTGAAGGAGGTCGTCGACAGGTACCGGCCGGACATGATCTGGCAGGACGGCGGCCTCTACCTCGTCGACGAGGCCAAGCGGCTCAACTTCCTTTCGTACTACTACAACCAGGCCAACTCATGGGGCAAAGAGGTCGTCGCGGCGTACAAGGACGGCTTCAACACCAACGGTGAGGTGTACGACTACGAGCGCGGCGGCCCCGCCGACATCCGCTCCCCCTACTGGCTGACCGACGACTCCGTCAGCAACCCCTCGTGGTCCTACACCCCGACACTCACGTACTACAGCTCGGCCGCGCTGGTCCACGCGCTGATCGACCGGGTGAGCAAGAACGGCAACATGCTGCTCAACATCTCGCCCAGGGCCGACGGCTCGATCCCGCAGGTCCAGAAGGACCTGCTGAACGCCATCGGCGCCTACCTCAAGCGCAACGGCGAGTCGATCTACGCCACCCGCGCCTGGACCACCTACGGCGAGGGCCCGACCAAGATGGGCGGCGGCAGCTTCGTCGAACCGCGGGCCGGCACGCCGCAGGACATTCGCTACACCCGCAGCAAGGACAACACCGTCCTGTACGCGACCGTGCTCGGCTGGCCCGGCTCCACCCTCAACCTCGCCTCGCTGGCCACCGGGAAGATGGACCTGTCCAACCTCAGCAAGGCCGAGCTGATCGACGACACCGCCGGCACCTACGTCAACCTGCCCACCCGCACCCAGGACTCCTCCGGCCTGCGCATCACCATGCCCGGCCAGCCGTACTCGGCGCTCGCGTACGTGGTGAAGCTGACCTTCAACGGTCCGATGAAGAACTCTCCCAGCACGACGACCGGCGCCTTGCGTGACGTCAACTCCGGCAGGTGCCTGGACGTCGCCAACGTCTCCCAGACCAACGGCGCCCAGACGCAGATCTGGGACTGCAACGGTGGCGTCAACCAGCGGTGGGCGACCACCGGCGCGAACGAGCTGCGGGTGTACGGAAACAAGTGCTTGGACGTCAACGGCGCCGGCACGGCCGACGGCACCAGCGTGATCATCTGGGACTGCAACGGCCAGAACAACCAGAAGTGGCGGCTCAACTCCGACGGCACCGTCACCGCCGTCGGCGCCGGCAAGTGCCTGGACGTCTCGGCGTTCGGCACCGCCAACGGCACGAAGGTCCAGATCTGGTCCTGCACCGGCGCGAACAACCAGAAGTGGACCCGAAGCTGACGCTTCGACCGGCGAGCGCGCGGGTCACCCACGCCGGCCGGACGTGCACGACACGTCCGGCCGGCGCCTGGTGCTCAGGCCTTCGGGGGCGCCGTGCTCTCCCGTACGGTGAGGGTGGTCGCGATCTCCAGTCCGACCTGGGTGATCTCCTCGCCACGCCCGAGGGCCAGCGCCAGCTCGGTCGCGGCGGCCGCCATCTCGTTCAACGGCTGGTGGACCGTGGTCAGAGGCGGGTCGACCCAGGCCACGACCGGCAGATCGTCGAAACCCACCACGCTCAGGTCCCGGGGAATGGACAGTCCCATCTCGCGGGCGGCCTGGTATACGCCGAGCGCCTGCAGGTCGTTCGCGGTGAAGACGGCGCTGGGCCGGTCGGGCCGGGAGAGCAGGTCGCGCGCCGCGGCGTAGCCGTGCTCGCGCGTCAGCAGGGTGCGGACCACGAGGCCGGGGTCCGCGGGCAGCTCGGCCTCGGCCATCGCGGAGAGGTAGCCGGCCAGCCGGGCACGGCAGAACGGGTGATCAGGGCCGCTGATCATGGCGATGCGGCGGTGTCCCAGCTCGATCAGGTGCCGGGTCGCCGCCTGGCCGCCCCTCCAGTTGGTGGCGCCCACGAACGGCACGTCGTCCGGCAGTTCGTCGATCGGGTCGAAGACGACGAACGGGATGCCCTTCGCGGTGAGCTGGTCGCGCTCCGCTTGGGCGAGCTGCGCCACCGAAAGGACACACTGAGGGCGGCGTCCGACCGTGTCGTCGATGGACATGCCCACCGAGTCATGGAGGCCGAACTCCGAGACCATGACTCCGACGCGGTTCTTGCGGGCCACCCGCTCGACCCCACGGATGATCTCCACGGCCCACATGCTCTCCAGCTCGCGGAACACCAGTTCCACGATGTTGCTCCGGTTGCCGGTCGGCTTGCGGTATCCGTACTGGTTGACCAGTTCCTCGATCCGGGCGCGCGTCTGGGCCGACACGCCCGAGCGCCCATTGATCACTTTCGACACGGTGGGGATCGAGACCCCGGCTGACTCGGCGATATAGGCGATGGTGACCGATCCCGGCCCGCCGCCCTGCGAGCTCTGCTCGTCGGCCGCAGGCCCGTCCGATCGGTTGTCCGTCACGTTCGCCCTTCCTCGTCAACGGCGCATCCGCCACGGCGGCCGCCTGGATCACCCGGCCTTTCGACGGTCTGGAGCCATTCTGGCACCCATGGTGGCCGGGTGGTTCACCCCTTGACGGCGCCCGTGAGAACTCCCGTGCGCAGGTGCTTCTGGACGAACGGGTAGACGACCAGGAGCGGCACCAGGGTCAGCACCACCACCGCCATCTGCGTCGACAGGGGAGCGGTCCGCGCGTGCGCCATGCCGAAGCCCGCGTTGACCGATCCCGGCATCCCGGCCCCGCGGTTGACATAGGTGAGCAGCACGTACTGCAGCGGCCACTTCTCGCTGTCGGTCGGCAGGTAGAGCATGACGTTGAAGAAGGAGTTCCAGTAGCCGACGGCGTAGAAGAGGGCGATCACCGCGGTCACCGCGCGCGAGGTGGGCAGGACGACGGACCAGAGGATGCGCCAGTCGCCCGCGCCGTCCATCCGCGCCGCGTCGATCAGCTCGCCGGAGGTCTTCGCGTAGAAGGAGCGGAGCACCAGGATGTTGAAGACCGAGACCGCGCTCGGGAGGATCAACGCCCACCACTGCCCGTAGCCGCCGAGGCCCGTCACCACCAGGAAGGTGGGAATGAGCCCGCCGCCGACGAACATCGTGACGATCAGCAGCACCAGGATGAGGCGGTGCCCGGGCGAACCCGGCCGCGACAGCCCGTAGGCGCACAGGACCGAGACGACCATGGACAGCGCCGTGCCGATGACGGCGACGCCCAGGCTGACCGACAGCGCGGTGCGTACGGTCGGGTCGGTGAGAATCTCCCGGTAGGCCTGGAAGGTGAGGCCGTCCGGCCAGACGACGAGGCCGCCGGCCCGGTTGACGACATCGGGAGCGGAGAGGCTGGTCACCACGACGATCCACAGCGGAACCAGCATGACGGCCAGCACACCGCCGATGGCGCCGCCCTTCGCGGACCGGCCGGCGACGGTCGGCCGCTCCTGCCAGGGCGGGCGTTCCGTCCGCGCCCGCGGTGCCGTCGCCGCACTCATGCCGGTTGTGAACGCCTTGGTCATCTCCGGTACAGCCCGTCCTCGCCGAAGGAATGCGCGATCCTGTTGGCGCCCCAGATGAGCAGGAGCGAGATCACGCTCTTGAAGAGCCCGGCCGCCGCACCCAGGCTGTAGTCGCCCGTGGCGATGCCGTAGTAGAAGGCATAGGTGTCGAGCACCTCCGCGGTCTCGTGGCCGACGGCGTCGCGCTGGATCAGGAACTGCTCGAAGCCGACCGAGAGCGCGCCGCCGAGGCGGAGCACCAGCATCAGCACGATCACTCCGCGCAGGCCCGGAAGGGTGATGTGCCACATCCGGCGGAAGGGCCCGGCGCCGTCCACGGCCGCCGCCTCGTAGAGCCCGGGATTCATGGCGGACAGAGCGGCCAGGAAGACGACGATCCCCCAGCCGGCCTCCTTCCAGACCACCTGAGAGGTGACCAGCAGCACGAAGGTGCCCGGATTGGTGGTGATGTCCCATGTCTGCAGGTCGTGGGAGCGGAGGAACTGGTTGAGCGCGCCCGCACCGCCCAGCATCTGCTGAAAAATCGTGATCACCAGCACCCACGAGAAGAAGTGCGGCAGGTAGACGACGGACTGGACGAAGTTGCGCACCCGCACGCCGAGCACCGAGTTGAGCAGGAGCGCCAGCGCGATCGGGATGGGGAAGAACAGGACGAGCTGGACCAGGCTGAGGTAGAGCGTGTTCCGCAGCGCGCCCCAGAACAGCGGGTCGGCGAACAGCCGGCGGAACTGCTCGACGCCCGCCCATTCGCTGTTCCAGACCCCGGCCGGCGGGTCGTAGTACTGGAACGCGGTGAGCAGTCCGAACAGCGGGGCGTAGTTGAAGACCAGCAGCAGGACGACCGCGGGAGCCACCATGACCAGCAGAGAGCGGTCGCGCCGCAGCCTGATCCGCAGGCCCGGACGCTCCTGCCGCGTGTGCGATGTGCTCACCGACCCGTGCCGTACCTGTCCAGCACGTTGTCGGTCATCCACTGCTTGAGCCGGTCGCCCCCGCCGCCGGTCTTCCACGTGGAGACGGCGGCCTGGACCTCGGGGACCTTCGTTCTCCCGTGGTAGCAGTCCTTGACGGCGTCCTCGACGGCCTGCGCGGCGCTGGCCGCCGACAGCGACCGGGGCAGGCTGATGTTCATGTTCCAGAAGACCGGCTTGTAGAGCGCCCTGACGTTGGCGGCCTGCCAGGCGGCGTAGTCCCTGGTGACGACCTCGGCGCCGGGGTTGCTGATCACGGCGGGCGGCGAGGCCAGGTACGGGAAGGTCATCGCCTGGACGAACTTCCTGCCGTCCTCGGTCGCGGTCGGAACCCCGTCCTCCATCGCGAAGTGGACGCCCTCGACCCCGAAGTTCACCATCGTGTACTCGGCCGAGCCGAAGGGGGCGGCCAGATAGTCGGCCACCGCCAGCAGTTCCTCGATCTGGTCCGGCTTCAGCCGGTTGCTGAGGTAGCTGACGACGTTCGTGGAGGGCCCCATGGCGACGCGGGGCGGGCTCGTGCCGTCGGCGGCGAAGAAGTCGAACGCGCCGCGGCGGTAGTCCCTGTCGGCGGCCGTGCCGGACTGGTGGTCGGCGAGGCTCCAGGCGCCGGTGCCACCACCGCTGATCAGCACCTTTCCGGAGTAGAAGCGGGCGTCGGCGTTCGCGTTCTGACCGGCGGCGGCGTCCGGGTGCAGGTAGCCGGCCCGCGCCATGCGGTGGTGCCAGTCGAGCGCCTCGAAGAACTGTGGCATCTCGTACTTGTGGATCAGCCTGCCGTCCTGGACATCCCAGGTGAGAGGGACGTTCCAGGCGGGGAAGAGATAGGTCCACACGTCGTCGAAGGCCCAGACGCCGCGTCTGGCGTCGGTCAGCTCCTTGCCCAGGTTCATCAGGTCGTCGGCCGACCGTACCTGGCCGGCGGTGATCCCCTTCGCCTCCAGGATGTCCCGGCGGTGGAAGACCGCGCCGGCGACGACGAAGCCGCTGGAGAAGGAGGGAATGCCGTACAACCTGTCGCCCCACGCGCCGGTCTGCCAGGCGCCGGTGGGGATGGCGGCGAGGTTCGGATACTTCTTGATCTTGTCGCCCGCCAGGTGGGGCGTGAGGTCGGCGAGTTGTGTCCCCGCCAGCCCGCCGACGTCGAAGACGGCGTTCCACCAGGTCGGCAGCTGGATCCAGTCGGGCAGGCGCCTGGCGGCCGTCATCGTCGGGACGATGGTGTTGTAGTTGTTGCCGTCCGCCGGCTTCATGGTGAGAGTGACGCCCAGGGCCTTGTTCACGGCCTCGTAGAAGGAGTTCCCCGCCGGGGGCACCGTGCCCCACAGCGGTGTGACGGCGGTATAGCTCCCGCCCCTGCCCGGAGTCCCGTGGACGGTGGCGACCCGGCCGGAGGGGTAGGCCAGGAAGGCGGGATCGGTCGCGGCTCCGGCTCCGCCCGCCACGGACGGGATGTCCGGCCTGACCGAGCCGCTGGGCACGTAGGACGGCAACGCCGCTCGCAGGCCCGCCCCGGTGTTCGTGCCCACCTTCTGCCGCGCCCCGCCCCCGCAGGCGGCGAGCAGGGGAGTCGCCGCGGCGAGGGCGACGAAGCTTCTGCGGTTCAGCTCGGGTCTCACGGTGGGGGCCGTCCCCTTCGAGGTCGTCGAAGCGCTTCTACGCTGCCGCGAGACTAGTGACCCGTTTTCGGGGAGAACAAGAACACCGCATAAACGAAACTTTCTATGGCCTGGTCGGACGGCTCTCCCTCGATGAAAGAATCACGGCCCCGACGGTCAGGGGGCGAGGGAGAAGTACTTCTCCTCCTCCTGGACGAAATGCAGCCGCAGCACCGAGTGCAGCCCGTACAGGCAGGCGCGTAGGTCCTCCAGCTGCTCGGGCCGCAACCGGCCGGCGGCGCCGGCGACTCTCACGTGTGTGCCGATCCGGCGGGCCAGGCGGTCGATCTCGCTGTGCGCCCGGCTCACGGTCGCGGTCGCCTCTCCTCCGCCGAGGGGACCGGCCAGTGCCTGACCGAGAGGACGCGGCATGTCGAGCCTCCAACGCACGGAAGTGTCGCCTCCATACGACAGCCCCGACGTGCGGGCCGACAGTGCCGAACGGCCCCCGAACAGTCACCACTCGGCAAGCATGGCCGGTCGGTAGGCTGCTGTGATCCGAATGGGCCCGCGTTCCGGGGGGACGATGTCCACTTCCCTTCTCCTGTGGCCGGCCGGGGCCATCCGGCGGTCGTACGGCGAAGTGATCGGCGCATGACCATCCGGGCCGCGGTCCGGCCGCAGGAGGGGGCGGAGGGCCCGGCGCGCGGGCGGATCCCGTGGCTCGCCCTCGTGGCCGCCGGCTACGCGGCGGTCCAGCTGGCTGTCGTCACGCCTCTCCTCGGGCTGGGCTGGGACGAGACGGTGTACCTGTCCCAGGTCGATCCACGCAATCCGGCCGCCTACTTCAGCGCGCCGCGATCGCGGGGGATCGGCTTCCTGGCGGCCCCCCTGATGGCCGTCACCGGCGCCACCCCGGTGATCAGGGTCGTTCTGGCGCTGCTGTCGGCCGTCGCGCTCTATGCGGCGTACCGCGTCTGGCGCCCGCTGCTCGGCCCCGGCCGGACCGCGCTCGCCGCCCTGCTGTTCGCGGGCCTGTGGGTCACCGTGCTGTACGGACCTCAGGCCATGCCCAACCTGTGGGTGGCGCTGCCGGCGGTGGCGGCGACCGGCTGGTTCCTGCGCGCCCAGCGGCCCGGCGCCTCCGGAGTCGTGCTCCTCGGCCTGGGCGGCTCCGTCGCGGCGGCCACGCTCTTCCGCTTCTCCGACGGCGTCTGGCTCGCGGCGCCGCTGCTGGCCGCCTGCGGCGTGGTGCCCGCCTGGCGGCGTCCGGCCCCGGCCCTCGCCGTCGCGGGCGGGCTCGCCGCCGGTGGCGCCCAGTGGATCGCCGAGGCGTACGGGCGATGGGGCGGCATCGGCGCCCGCCTGCACGCGTCCAGCGCGACCGAGGGCGGCATGGGCCTGCACTGGGCGGGCGGAGACGCCTGGCGCAGCCTCAACGGGCCCCTGCTGTGCCGCCCCTGCACGGTCCCGCTGACGCACCCGGAGCTCACACTGTGGTGGCTGGCCCTTCCCGTGCTCGCGCTGACGGCGTGCGCGGTGGCCCTGCGTACCGGGCGGTCGGCCGAGACCGTGCTGCCCGTCGTCTGCGCCGCCGCGCTGAGCGTTCCCTACCTCGTCCTCGTCGGCTACTCCGCGCCGCGCTTCTTCCTGCCCGTCTACGCCCTGCTGGCCCTGCCCGTCGCCACGCTGGCGGCGGGTACGGTGCTAGCCGTCCGTCCGGCCCCCGGCCGTGTCGTCGTCGCGGGGGTCCTGGCCGGGCTGCTCGTCGCGCACCTGACGGTGCAGTTCCAGGTGCTCCAGGAGAGGGCCGCCGGTGCGCGGGCCACCGCCGACCGCTACCGGGCTGTCGCGGACGGCCTGCGCCGTCTCGGCCTGCGCCCGCCCTGCCTGGTCACCGGCAGTCACTCGCAGCCGATCGGCTACTACGCCGGCTGCGCCTCCGCCGACGTCAGCGGCAACAACCGGAACATCACCGAAGCCGCGCTGCTGCGCCGCGCCGCCACCGAACCCACCGCGGCGCTGGCCGACAGACGCTCCCCACCTCCCGGTTACGCCCAGGCGTGGAAGGCCCACCGGCTCCGGGGCACCGGCTACACCGCCTACCTCCCGAGACACGCCGCCGGCGGCCGGCGGTCCTGACCGGCGTCCGATTCCTTGACCACCACCAGCCCCGGGGATTCGGCCGGCGGGGTATCACCGTCAGATGGGCTGGTGTTCCGTCGCGACTTCGGTGACCGCGCGGAAACCGCTCCGCTCGTGCCGACCGCACGCACATCGGGGGGTCACATGGAATCCCGAGGTCTCGTCTGCTGGAAGGTCTCTCTCACGATCGCGGGCACGGTCGTCCTTCTGTCCGTGGGAGCCGGGAGCGCGATGGGGGCGTCCGCTCCTCGTTCGGACGACGTCGACCCGTCCACGCGTACCAACGACGGCGACCGGGAGGCCGCCAGGCTCTTCTCCGAGGTGGGCAAGGACGAAGCCAGGCACCGGGAGAAGTTCCTCCAGGCGCAGAAGGCTCTCACCGACCCGTCATCGGGGGCGACGATCCCGACCGACGTACGGGCCAGGCCGGTGGAGATCCAGGCCGGCCCGTCCAAGGTCTCCTCGTCCAGGACCCTGGAGAACCTCCGGGCGGCGATGAAGGGCGAGGCCTTCGCCTACGCCAAATACACCCTCTACGGAGACAGGGCGCGAGAGACCGGGCAGCCCAGGCTCGCCAGGCTGTTCCACCGCACCGCCGCCGTCGAGCGCACCGAGCATTTCGCCGAGCACGCGAGCCTCGCCGGCGCGGTCCGCGACACCGGGACGAACCTGTGCGCGACCATCAAGGGGGAGACGTACGAGGGCACGCGGATTTATCCCGAGTACGCCCGCCAGGCCTCGGCGGCCGGTGACTCCGAGGTGGCCGAAGTGCTCAACGGCACCGCGAAGGACGAACTGAGGCACGCGAAGGCCTTCTCCAAGAAGGTCGCCAAGCTCGGCAGGCAGTGCCCCACGTCGAGTTGACACTCAGAGCGCCCCACCGCGGACGCGGAACTCCTCGGTCACCCTGAGGGGCGGCGACCAGAGGAGGCGTACCACCCGGGGGTATGCTACGGTCTCGGAAATACCCTAGGGGGGTAGGGTGTTCAGCAAGGACAACGGACCTCCGAGCAAGGCGGCGCCGAGGGCAACCTCAAGATCAAGGAAGCCTCCGGCGCCGTCGCCCGTCCCGTCCGTTCCTGATCGATCGACAACAGAAGGAGAAGCGTCATGACGACCGCCACCTACACTGTCAGCGGCATGACCTGCGGTCACTGCGTCAGCTCCGTGAAGGAAGAGGTCGGCGAGGTCGCCGGTGTCACCGGTGTCGAGGTCGATCTGGCCACCGGGCTCCTGACCGTGGAAAGCGACAACCCCCTCGACACGGCCACGATCAGGGCCGCCGTCGAGGAGGCCGGATACGAAGTGGTGGACCACCCATGAACACACCGGCCCGGATGGGCGCCTACGTCCTCGGCCTCGCCGTGGTCTTCGCGGGAGCGTTCGGCATCGGCGGTGCGGTCGGCGCGACTCCACCCTCGGCGCCCGTGAACAATGGACACGGAGGCCACGCGACGCCGGCACAGCCCGCGCCGAAGACGGACCACGTGCCGGGAGGGCTCCAGGTGTCCCAGAACGGCTACACCCTCACCCCGCGGACCACGACGATCACTCCCGGCGAGCGGACCGAGTTCCGGTTCACCGTGGACGGCCCGGACGGCCGCCCGGTGACCGCCTACGAGACGCAGCACGACAAGAAGCTGCACCTCATCGTGGTCAGCCGCGACGCGACGGTCTTCCGGCACGTGCACCCCGAGCTCGCCGGTGACGGAACCTGGTCGGTGCCGCTGACGCTGCCCGAGGCCGGCGCCTACCGGGTCTTCGCCGACTTCGTCCCCCAGGGCGGGGCAGGCCTGACCCTCGGCGCCGACCTGTACGCCTCCGGCGACTACGCGCCCCGGCTGCTGCCGGCGCCCGGCCGTACGGTGACGGTGGACGGATACACCGTCCGGCTCGACGGCACCCTCACTCCGGGCGCGGCGAGCAGGCTCGTCGCCGAGATCAGCAAGGACGGCAGGCCCGTGACCGACCTGCAGCCGTACCTCGCGGCCTACGGCCACCTGGTCGCGCTGCGCGTGGGCGACCTGGCCTACCTGCACGTCCACCCCGACGGCGCCCCCGGCGACGGCGTCACCACGGCCGGGCCGGGCATCACCTTCTACGCCGAGGTGCCCAGCCGCGGCGACTACCGGCTCTTCCTCGACTTCAAGCACGACGGGACCGTGCACACCGCCGCCTTCACCGTACGGGCGGAGCAACCCTCGGGGACGGCTCCCGCCGCCACGGCGGACCACGGATCCGAACACGCCCACTCCGGCCACTGACGCCGGGCATGACGCGGAAAGGAGGGGTGATGGCCTCCATCACCGGTGACCGGCCGACAGGCGCGGTCGAACTCTCGATCGGCGGCATGACCTGCGCGTCGTGCGCCAACCGGATCGAGCGCAAGCTCAACAAGATGGACGGCGTGACCGCGACGGTCAACTACGCCACGGAGAAGGCGAAGGTGACCTTCCCCGAAGACCTGGACCCCCAGGCGCTGGTGGCGGAGGTGGAGAAGGCCGGATACACCGCCAAGCTCCCCGAGCCGCCCAAGCCGGAGCAGGCGCCCCCGGAGCCGGACGAGCTCGCCGCCCTGCGGACCCGGCTGCTGGTCTCCGTGGTGCTCGCGGTGCCGGTGATCGCGCTGGCGATGATCCCGGTGCTGCAGTTCACCTACTGGCAGTGGCTGTCGCTGACGCTCGCGGCCCCGGTCGTCGTGTGGGGCGGCCTGCCGTTCCACAAAGCCGCCTGGACCAACCTGCGGCACGGCACGGCCACGATGGACACGCTCGTGTCGCTCGGCACGATCGCCGCACTGGGCTGGTCGCTGTGGGCGCTGTTCCTCGGCGACGCCGGGGTGCCCGGCATGACCCACGGCTTCGACCTGACCATCTCCCGCAGCGACGGCTCGGGTGACATCTACCTGGAGGCCGCTGCCGGGGTCACCGCGTTCATCCTGGCCGGGCGTTACTTCGAGGCCCGTTCCAAGCGGCGCGCCGGCGCGGCGCTGCGGGCCCTGCTGGAACTGGGCGCCAAGGACGTCGCCGTGCTGCGCGACGGCCGCGAGGTGCGCGTCCCCGTCGGCGAGCTGAAGGCCGGCGACCACTTCGTCGTTCGGCCGGGGGAGAAGATCGCCACCGACGGCGTGATCGAGGAGGGCGCCTCCGCGGTCGACGCCTCGATGCTCACCGGCGAGTCGGTCCCCGTCGAGGTGCGGCCCGGCGACGCCGTCACCGGGGCCACGGTCAACGCGGGCGGCCGGCTGGTGGTCCGGGCCACCCGGGTCGGCTCCGGCACCCAGCTCGCCCAGATGGCGCGGCTGGTCGAGGAGGCGCAGACCGGCAAGGCCCAGGTGCAGCGCCTCGCCGACCGCATCTCCGGCATCTTCGTGCCGATCGTCATCGCCCTGTCGGTCGCCACCTTGGGCTACTGGCTCGGTACGGGGGAGGGGGCCGGGGCGGCCTTCACCGCCGCGGTCGCGGTGCTGATCATCGCCTGCCCCTGCGCGCTGGGCCTGGCCACCCCGACCGCGTTGCTGGTCGGCACCGGCCGCGGCGCCCAGCTCGGCATCCTGATCAAGGGCCCCGAGGTGCTGGAGTCGACCCGCGCGATCGACACGGTCGTGCTCGACAAGACCGGCACGGTCACCGAGGGCAGGATGACCCTGGCCGGGGTCCACCTGGCCGAAGGGGAGGACCACGACGAGGTGCTCCGGCTGGCCGGGGCCCTTGAGCATGCCTCCGAGCACCCGATCGCGCAGGCGATCGCCCGCGGCGCCGCCGAGCGGGTGGGCGCACTGCCGTCGCCGGAGGACTTCGCGAACGTCGAGGGCCTCGGCGTGCAGGGCATCGTGGACGGCCACGCCGTACTCGTCGGCCGGCCCCGCCTGCTGGAGGAATGGTCCCAGCACCTTCCCGCGGAGCTGGAGAAGAGACTGGGGGAGGAACAGGCCGCGGGCCGTACGGCGGTCGCGGTCGGCTGGGACGGCCGGGCACGTGCGGTGCTGGTGGTGGCCGACGTCGTCAAGCCCACCAGCGCCGACGCCGTCGCCGAACTGCGCGCGCTCGGGCTGACGCCGGTGCTGCTGACCGGCGACAACGAGGCCGTCGCCCGTACGGTCGCGGGCGAGGTCGGGATCGACGAGGTGATCGCCGAGGTGCTGCCCGCCGGCAAGGTCGACGTGGTGAAGAGGCTGCAGGCCGAGGGCCGGACGGTCGCGATGGTCGGCGACGGCGTCAACGACGCCGCGGCGCTGGCGCAGGCCGACCTGGGCCTCGCCATGGGTACGGGCACCGACGTGGCCATCGAGGCCGCCGACCTGACGTTGGTGCGGGGCGATCTGCGGGTGGCGGCCGACGCGATCCGGCTCTCGCGGCGTACGCTGCGCACGATCAAGGGCAACCTGTTCTGGGCCTTCGCCTACAACGTGGCGGCCCTGCCGCTGGCCGCCGCGGGCCTGCTCAACCCGATGATCGCCGGTGCGGCGATGGCGTTCTCCAGCGTCTTCGTCGTCAGCAACAGCCTCAGGCTCCGCCGCTTCCGCTGAGTCCGCCGCGGCCACCGGTCCGCCGCGGCCACTGGGATGTACGCGACCCATCGGTCGCGTACATCCCGGAGCAGGTTCAGGATGCGTCCGGAGTGCCGGTGCCCCGCCATCGGTAGTGGGCGTCCGGGAGGTTCTCCTCGTTGTCGTTCCCGTCCCGTTCCTCGACGAGGGTGAAGCCGTGCCGTTCGTAGAAGCGGCGGGCGCCGTCATTCTGCTGGAACACATGGAGGTCGAGCACGTGGGGATTTGTCTTCTTGGCGTGGCCGAGCAGCGCGGTGCCGATCCCGCGACCCTGGGCGGCGGGCGTGACGTACAGGTGGTCCAGCCAGCCGCTTCGGAGGCCGGCGAAGCCTGCGATCTCACCGTGTAGCTCGGCCACCCACACCTGCGAGGCCGGGACCATGACACCGGCGATCCAGGCCCGGGTCTCCTCGTCGGAGTGCAGGCGGGGCAGGTAGGTCATCCCGGCCCGGGCGGCGAGGAACACGTCGGCGATGTGCCCGGCGTCCCCGGACGACGCGCGGCGAATCAGCGGCAGGGAATCGCGCGCGATCGGCTTCGCCTCGTCCACGCCTCGCGGCGGGAAGATCTGCTCAGACACGCCCACACCGTGTCACACGCGGTCCCACCCTCGCCATCGACTTATGCGCGCTATTGGTGGGTCCGGCCGCTGAGTCGCGGAAATGTCAGCCCCATTTGGCAGAGTGGGAATGTCTTCCTCTTTCCCCGGAGGCTTCCTATGGGACGGCCCAGACGACGACGAGGTAAGGGCAAGGGCGGCGACGGGAGCTGGATTCTCTGGCTGGCCGCCGCGGTTGCCGCCATCCTGGCCGTGAAATGGCTCGTCGAACTCATCGTCGCCCACTGGTTGCCGGCTCTCGGCGTCACGATCGTGCTTGTCGCCGGGGCGACTGGAGCGCTCGTGTTTCGCTACAGGGCGCTTGAGGCGAGGAGGCAGGAGTGGATCAGGGAGAACGCCCGCCTCGAAAAGGTGGACCGGATGTCCGGCGGTCAGTTCGAAACCCTGGTCGAGGCTCTTCTTCTGCGCGAAGGCTTCCGTAAGGTGCATCGCGTCGGGGGCAGTGGTGACGGTGGCGTGGACGTCGTCGGAATCTCGCCCGGCGGGCAGCCATTCGTCGTCCAGTGCAAGCGGTGGAGCAAATCCGTCGGCGCTCCCGAAATACGCGACCTGCTGGGTGCTCTGCACGCCCACCCAGGCCACCGGGGCGTCCTTGTCACGACCGCTCGCTTCACCGTTCCCGCTGTCAAATGTGCGGCGGGCACGGATCTGGTGCTGATCGACCGGGACCAACTCGCCACCTGGCTCGCCGGGTCCTTCACGCTCGCCCCGGCCCCGGGCCCGAATGGGTGGCCACGACTCCGGCGCCGTTCCGCACCCCCTCCCGCCGAAGGCGAACTCGGATTCGGAGGAGTCCTCGGTGACTGAGCGCCGCGACCGGCCCCCGGCTGACCATCGTCGCCGCTCAGCCGCTCGCCAGCTGGAACCAGACCACCCGCCCCGCCTTGCTCTCATGCCAGCCCCAGGCCACCGCCAACTCCTGGACCAGCCACAGCCCACGGCCCGTGCACATCTCCGGGTCGGTGCCGACCTGTACGCGGGGTGAGCTGGTGGCCGAGCCCGCGTCGATGACGTCGACGTGGAGTGTTACGGAGCGTCGGGCGACGGTCACGGTCACCTGTCCGCGGGGCAGGCGCGAGTCGGAGTGCCGTACGGCGTTGGCGACGAGTTCGCTGACCAGCAGCACGGCGTAGTCGGCCTGCGGGTGGCCGGTCTCGGCCAGGAGCACCCGGAGGTAGTGACGCGCCTTCCGCACCGACGCGGCCTCACCGGGCAGGTCGATCTGTCCCAGCAGTTCCACCGCCTTCGTCGAGTGCTGCGGGAGACCCGCACAGCCGGGATCGGCGTATGGCTCAGGCGCCACCCAGCTGCCCGTGGATTGCCGGTACGAGGCCGACCTCACAGCCTGATGTCCATGGTCGCCCGTCCGCATCTTCGACCCCTTCTCGCCAGCTTGGCACCCGTTTGAGCGCATTCGGTCATCGATCGATAACGCAACGTGAGTGGCTCGCTTTGATGGTCATCCTTCGGAAGCGACGGGGCAAGCGAAATTGCAAATTTGCTCCATGTGGCGTCTTCGTTGGTTTCCCTGATGTGGTCCCTCCTAGGGCGGCACACTGTGCGTGACGATCAGGGAGGTTTCCGTGACGAACGGGCGTGGGCCCACGGTTCGGCGCAGACGGCTGGCCGGCGAACTGCGCAGGCTGCGCGAACGCAAGGAGCTGACCCTGGAGGACGCCGCCGAGCGCCTCGGCTGGTCGGCGGCGAAGGTGTCCAGGATCGAGACGGCTCGCGTCGGGATCACCTCGCCGGACCTCACCCGCATGCTCGACCTGTACGAACTGGCCGACGACAGGCGGGCCGGCCTGCACGCGCTGGCCAGGACCGCCCGCACCCGGGGCTGGTGGGACGCCTACGCTGACTCGCTGCCGAGCGACTACTCGGCCTACATCCAGCTCGAAGCCGACGCGGCGTTCATCCGCAGCTACGACGGCATGATCGTGCACGGACTGCTGCAGACCGACGAGTATGCCCGGGAGATCATCCGCGCCGCCCTGATGGGCCTGTCCTCCCCGGCCGAGGTCGAGCGACGGGTGGAGGTGCGCATGACCCGGCAGCGGCTGCTGCTCCGGGACGAGAGCCCGCTGCGGTTCTGGACGGTTGTCGACGAGGCCGCGCTCACCCGCAGGGTCGGTTCCGAGGCGATCATGCGCGAGCAGCACGCGAGGCTTCTGGAGTTCGCGGATCGGGACAACGTCACGATCCAGGTGCTGCCCTTCGCCAAGGGCGCGCATCCCGCGACAGCCGGGACTTTCGCTCTGCTCGAATTCCGTGAAACCTACGATCCAAATGTGGTGTACGTCGAGGGCACGACAAGTAACCTGTACGTCGAGAGCGATGCCGAGATCTACCGGTATTCGCTGGCCTTCGACCATCTTCGAGCGATGGCGCTCGACCCCGACGAGTCGAGGCGGCTCATCGCGCGGCTGGCCGAGGGGTCCTAAGAGCGATCCTGCCGAGAGAAAGCCAAGGGGTTGTCCGTGTACCTGTCTCGCGTCACGTGGCGAAAGAGTCGTCGTAGCGGCAACGGCTCGAACTGTGTCGAGATCGCCGTCGCCGACGCTGCCGAGGCGGGTACGGAACACAAAGCGGACGCCCGGCGGTTGTTTCTGGTCCGCGACTCGAAGAATCCGGACGGTCCGGTTCTGGCGTTTACGCCGTCCGAATGGGATGCCTTCGTCGGCGGGGTCAAGGACGGCGAGTTCGACGACCTGAGCTGACCACCTGATCCTCTCCACCTCGCATGGCGCTCGATCGGAGTATCGGCGCATACTCGTCGGGCGCGTCGAAGAGCGCGCCGTGTTCCATTTGACCGGCATCACGAAACTGGCCGCCCAGTCGCGGATGACGTCAGCGGCGGCCTCGATGGTGTGAAGTACGGCTGTACCGTGCCCCTGTCCGGGCGGTACGAGCCGGCGCCGCCTGGTTGGTGGCGGCGCCGGGCTGGTTCTGGCTGGCTCGGGCTGTTACCGGAGGTATGCCGCGAGGCCGAGGCGTTGGTCGCGTACGGCTCCGGCGACGAGACCGGCGATCTGCCGGGCGCCGTACGCCTCGAAGTGGGTGTGGTCGTTGGCGAAGAACGCGCCCACCGGGCCCGAGGTGTAGTCGCCGCTGTACGGACAGAAGCGCAGGCTGTTGTAGAGGGTGTAGCTCAGCTTGTGGAGGTCGACGACCGGGGTGCCGGTGGCGGAGCCGACGTCGAAGGTCTCGGTCAGGTAGCCGCGGTTGGGCGTGGCGGTGCTTCCGCTGCAGGTCAGGGCGGCAACGGGAGTCACCAGCACGGGATTGGCGCCACGCTGCTTCGCGGCGCGGACCATGGCGGTGAGGAGTTCGCGATAGCGGGCGGAGCCGACGTGCCTGGGGCAGGTGGGGGAGCCGTCGTTGATGCCGAACTGGATGAAGAGGTAGTCGCCGGTCTTCATCCCCGTGGAGGCGTCGAGCATGGACTGCCAGCGGGCTGCGTAGGCGGTCGAGCTGAGGATGCATTCGCCCGAGGAGTTCATGTTGCTGGTGACGGCCGACTCGTACAACCAGGTCTGGATGCTGCGGCCGCCGACGGCGTTGTTCGTCACGGTGGCGTTGGCGGTGAGGTACTGGCCGAGCTCGCGGCCCCAGCCGACGATGGGGTCGCCGGAGCTGTTGGCGACGGTGGAGTCGCCGGCCAGCCAGACTGTGATCTTGCTGGGGGCGGGGGTGGTGCTGGGTGTCGCGCTCGGGCTCGCGCTCGGCGTCGCGCTGGGGCTCGGACTGGGGCTCGGACTGGGGCTCGGACTGGGGCTCGGACTGGGGAAGCGGGTCGGGGAGGCGCTGGGGCTGTTGGTGACCCCGCCGGTGCAGGTGACGCCGTTGAGCGCGAAGCTCGTCGGCACCGGGTTGGCGGAGCTCCACGACCCGTTGAACCCGAAGTTGGCCGACCCGTTGCCCGGGATGGTGCGGTTGTAGTCGACGTTCTTGGCGGTGACGTTCGCCCCGGTCTGCGTGACCGTCGCGTTCCAGGCCTGGGTGACCTGCTGGCCCGTGGAGAAGGTCCAGGTCAGCGTCCACCCGTTGATCGTGTCGCCGAGGTTCGTCACGGTGACGTCCGCGCCGAAACCACCCGTCCACTGGTTGGTGATCCGGTAGGTGACGGCGCAGCCGGTGGCGGCGCCGGCGCTCGGCGCCGCCGCGAAGGTCAGCGCCCCCGTCAGCGCGGCTACCGCTGCTGCGATCGCCGTGGCGGCGCGCCGTCGGAACATGGTCATCTGCGGTTCTCTCCTTCTCGGGCGGGCGGGCGCTCGGTCGGTCAGCGGGCGAGGGTGCTTCTCAGCGGGCCGGCGACTGCAACGAGGTCGTACGGCCGCCGCATGATCAGCCGGGTCGCGTCAGGTCAGCGCGCATGCGGCGCTGTTGAGGGTGAAGGAGGCCGGTGTGGAGTTGGCGCCGTTCGAGGTGCCGGTGAAGCCGACCGTCGCGGAGGCGCCGGGCGCGAGAGCGGGGCTCCATGTGGGGTTCGTGACGGTGACGGCCGCGCCGGTCTGGGTGAAGGTGCCGTTCCAGCCCTGGCTGATCTGCTGGCCGTCGGAGAACCTCCAGCCGAGCGCCCACCCGTTCAGGGTGCTGCCGCCGGTGTTGGTCACCTGTACCTCGCTCTGGAAGCCACCGGGCCACTGGTTGGTCACGGTGTAGTGCACGGCGCACGCGCCGGCCGGGCCGCTCGGGGTGGCGCTGGGCGTCGCCGAGGGCGTGGAAGTGGGCGTGCGGCTGGGCGACACGGAGGGCGTCGGGCTCGGCGACCGGCTCGGGCTCGGCGTCGGGGTGGGGGAGGTGGGCGGAGCGAGGTGGGCGGCGACGATCGGCGCGAGTTTGGCCGCGATCGCGCGGTGTCCGGCGTCGTTGGGGTGGACGCTGTCGGACAGGCCGTCGGAGGGCACCCATCCGTCGGTGGCGACGAAGAAGACGTTGCGGTCGCCGGTGTTGTTGACGGTCTGCACCGCGGCCTGGGTCTGCGGGACGAACCGCCCGCGGAAGGTCTGCAGGGCCAGGATCGCGGCCTTCGGGTATTTGCTTCGGATGGTGCGCAGCAGGCCGACGTAGGAGTCCTGGAACTGCGTCGTGGACACCCCGTGACCGGCGTCGTTGGTACCGAGGTTGATCACGACGACGTCCGCCTGGTATCGGGTGAAGTCGTGGTCGACGGCGCCGTCCGCGGCGCTGACCTTCACGAAGCGGCGGTCCAGGCCGACGCAGCCGTCGGCGGTGCTGACCAGGCAGGCGCCCCCCTCGGCGACCTGCATGTGGTCCAGTCCGAGCTGCTCGCCGACCAGCCATCCGTACGCGGTGAGGGCGTTCTTCGAGGTGGTGGTGCCGACGGTGATCGAGTCGCCGACGAACTCGACCATGCCCTTGGCAGGTTGGGCGGGCAGGGTGCGTGCGCCTGAGTCGAGCACCAGCCCCTGGAACACCGCGTCGCCGTGATAGGAGCCGGCCACCACCCGGTAGGACACGCGCAGGGTGTGGTTGCCCGCTGAAAGCGGGGTGGCGGTGAGGTTGACCGTGCCCCGTACGTTCTGCAGGTAGACGTCGGGGCGGCCGTCGATGCTGTAGTAGAGGTCGATGGTGTTGCGCTGCTTGAGCTTGACCGTGGTGCCGGTGAACCCGGTGGTGAGGTAGGCGCCGGCCCAGCCGGGGACGTAGGCGGCGCTGTCGCGGGTGTCCCAGCGGCCGACGAAGCGGATGTTGGGGTCGGTCGGTGTCCCGTCTCCGGCGGCGGCCTGCGCTCCGGGTGGCGTCGCGAGCGCGACCGCGGCGACGACGGTGCCGGCGGCGACGGCCAGGCGAATGAGCTTCATGCCGAGCCGTCTCATGCAGCGTCCAATCTGGTGGGGACCGGTGGGGCCGGACGTCACGAGACGCTAGAAAAGCGCACGTAAAGGCGTCAAACACGCCCTGACTGCATGTGCAGTCCATTTGAAGGGGAAGTCGTCGCGTTTCAGGTCAGCCGTGCGACGGCGGCCGGCGGAGAACTCTCCCCGTATGAAACTTTCGGCGCCTCGTGTGAAAAGCCCACTCGCCCTTCCGGACGAGACGGGACGACGCCGCCCCCAGGCCATGGACAATCTCCGCAAAAGACTTCAGCATCATCATCGAACCGCACTTCCGGGTGAAACGGCGGCGAGTACTTCGCTTGGCACGATGACCAAGCTCGCCGTCACCTGCGCGAACCCGGCCGTTCTGCCGCACGTCATCGAGCTGTATCGCTACTGCACCCTGGATCGATCCGGCAGTAAGGAGCGAGAAGCATGACCACGACGCTGTCGTTCGGGGACCATCCGGCCGGGACCCCGGTGCACCGGAAGTTCCAGGACATTCCGTTCTCCGCGGCCGCCGGCACCGCTGACCCGACCAAGGGGCAGGCCGCCGTCTGAATGGGTCGGGAATGCTCTCGCGGCTCCTTTCCCACGCGTCGAACCGCCCTCCGTTGAACCGCTGCCCGTCGAACCCCTGCCCGTCGACCCGTCACCCGTCGAACCGACGCCCGGGTCGTCCGGGGCGCCTGATACGGACGCGCGGTGGTGTGCGCGGCCTCGGGCGCCCGTTCCGTCTCGCGCGCGTTCCACTCCGCGTTCCAGTCCGCGTTCCACTCCTCGCCCGGACCGGACGGGGGACCAGGTGCGCGTCACCGCGCACCGCACGCTCGCGCCGTACTCGTCACGGCGGCACGGCCGTGCTCGACGGCGCCCACACCCGGAAGGAAGTGGTCCTATGAGCCCGCACACCGTCGCGCCGCTGCTTCTCGGCCTCGCGGTGATCGTCGTGACGGCGTGGCTGCTCGGCATGCTCGCCCGCCGGCTCGGCCAGCCCGCGGTCATCGGCGAGATCGTGGGCGGCATCCTGCTCGGGCCGACGCTGTTCGGTGGCGCGATACCCAGGACGCTCTTTCCCGCCGAGGTGCGGCCGTCGCTGACCCTGCTGGCCGACATCGGCGTCTGCCTGTTCATGTTCCTCATCGGCCTGCACCTGGACCACACGCTGCTGCGCGGCCAGAGTCGTACGGCCTCCGTCGTGTCGGTATGCGCGATGCTGCTGCCGTTCGGTCTCGGCGCCCTGCTGGCGCTCTACCTCGCCGGCGGTGGCGGGACCGGCGACCGGGTCGCGTTCGTGCTGTTCATGGGTGCCGCGATGGCGGTCACCGCGTTCCCCGTCCTGGCCCGGATCCTCACCGACAAAGGCCTGATCGACACGCCGATCGGCGGGCTGGCACTGGCCTGCGCCGCGGTGGGCGACGTGCTCGCGTGGGCGCTCCTCGCCGTCGTGGCGGCGCTGGCGGGTGGCGGTGGTCACCCGTGGCGCGTCCTGTTCGTGGTGCCCTTCGCCGCCGTGCTGCTGGGGGTGGTACGACCGCTGCTGGCCCGGCTGGCCGCCCGCCGTCCGGTGTCCGGCCCGCTGACCGGCGTCGTGCTGGTCGCCGGGGCGGCCGGGCTGCTGCTGTCGGCTCAGGCGACCAGCTGGATGGGCCTGCACGCCATCTTCGGCGCGTTCCTCTTCGGCGTCGCCATGCCGCGTGAGGGCGTCTCGGCGCTGCGCGAGCGGGTCCTGCCGTGGATCGAGCGAATCTGCGCCGTCGTGCTGCTGCCGGTCTTCTTCATGGCCGCCGGTCTCAAGGTCGATCTGTCCCGGCTGGACACGGTCGCGTTCGGCGAGCTGGCGCTGATCCTGCTCGTGGCGGTCACCGGCAAGTTCGGAGGCGCGTACCTCGGCGCGCGGATCACCGGCGTACGTCCCCGCCACTCGGCGGTCCTCGGCATCCTGATGAACACTCGCGGCCTGACCGAGCTGATCGTGCTGATCGTCGGGCTCGAGCTCGGCGTGCTGACGCCGCGGCTGTATTCCCTGATGATCCTGATGGCCCTGGTCACGACCGCCATGACCGGTGTCCTGCTGCGGATCGTGTACCCCGAACGAAGGGTCGTCGAGGACAGGTCGCCCCGCACCGGCGCAACCCAGCTGCACGTGAACGAAGGGCGTTCCGGCTTGTCTGATGAGTATTGACGCTTGTCTGACGAGTGCCCATCATGGTGTCGCCGGAGTCGAGATCCTTTGCGCCCCGGGAGGCAGGGCCCGGGGCCCGTGCCCCGGCGCGGGCGCAACGACATATGAGGTGACGCATGCCCCGACTGTTCGCCGCTCGACTGCTCACCACCTGTCTGACGTTGTCCGTGGTCGCGGCCTGCGGGGCCACGGGCGGCGGCACCACCGCGGGCCCGGCCTCCGGTGAGAGCCGGGCCGGCGCCGCGAAGATCACTGTCGGGGTCGCCTACAGCCGGGGCGGGCGCGGAGACAAGTCCTTCAACGACTCGGTCGGGGCCGGAGTCGACCAGGCCAAGGCGAAGCTGGGCGTGTCGGCCAAGGAGCTCAGTCCGAACGCGGCCGGGTCGGACCTGGAGGAGGTCCTGCGCCTGCTGGCCGAAACAGGACACAATCCCGTCCTGGCCGTCGGCTTCTTCTACGCCCAGCCGCTGGCGAAGGTCGCGCCCGCCTTCCCCCACACCCAGTTCGTCATCATCGACGACGCGACGGTGAAGCTGCCCAACGTCACCAATGTGACCTTCCGGGAAGAGCAGGCGAGCTACCTGGTGGGAGCGGCGGCGGCCCTCAAGTCGTCCACCGGGCGGATCGGCTTCGTCGGCGGCGTGCAGACACCTCCCCAGGAGAAGTTCATCGCCGGATACACGGCCGGCGCCCGGAAGATCAAACCCGGCATCCACATCTCCAGCGTGTTCCTCTCCCAGCCGCCCGACTTCAGCGGGTTCTCCTCGCCGGACAAGGCGCAGGAGGCGGCCCGCGGGATGTACGACGACGGCGCCGACATCGTCTACCACGCCGCCGGCGCGTCCGGGCTCGGCGTCTTCCAGGCGGCGAAGGCGGCGGGCAAGTGGGCGATCGGGGTCGACGTGGACCAGCGCAAGACGGTCGGCCAGGGGCTGGCCGACGTGATCCTCACCAGCGCCACCAAACAACTCGACGTCGCAGTGCTGCGCATCATCGAGGACGCGGCGGCGGGCAAGCCGGTCTACGGGCTGCAGGAGTTCGGGCTCAAGGAAGGCGGAGTGGGCTACACCACGACCGGCGGCGAGCTCGGCGACGCCGAGCCGCGAATCGAGGAGCTCCGCAAGCAGATCATCGCGGGCGAGATCACCGTGCCCGTCTCGCCCAGCTGACGTCCGCGCCGGCGACACCGCGACGGGGCGAGTCTGGAGGTCCGATGTCCCCGCACGCCATCCACGAACCACCTCCGCTCGTCGAGCTCCGCGGCATCGGCAAGCGCTATCCGGGCGTCGTCGCCAACCGTGACGTGAACCTCGCCGTCCACCCTGGCCAGATCCACGCGGTGGTGGGGGAGAACGGCGCGGGCAAGTCGACGCTCATGAGGATCCTGTACGGAGAGGAGCAGCCCGACGAAGGCGAGCTCCTGCTGGACGGCGAGACGGTCCGGCTGCGGTCACCCGCCGACGCCATCGCGGCCGGGATCGGCATGGTCCACCAGCACTTCATGCTCGCCGAGAACCTGACCGTGCTGGAGAACGTGATCCTCGGAGCCGAGAACACCCGCTGGGGCCTGCTCGACCGCCGCTCAGGCCGGCGTGCGGTGCGGGAGGTGAGTGAGCGCTACGGCCTCGACGTGGATCCCGACGCCACCGTCGAGCACCTGGGCGTGGGGCAGCGGCAGCGCGTCGAGATCCTCAAGGTCCTCTACCGCGGCGCCCGCGTGCTGATCTTCGATGAGCCCACCGCGGTGCTCGTGCCCGGCGAGGTGCGGGCCCTGTTCGGCAGCCTCGCCGGACTGCGCGCGCAGGGACTGGCCGTGGTGTTCATCTCGCACAAGCTCGACGAGGTGCTCGCCGTCTCCGACCACATCACCGTCATCCGCGCGGGCGCCTCGGTGGGATCCTTCGCGACCGCGGAGGCCGATCCCCGCCGTCTGTCCCGGCTCATCGTCGGCGGGGAGCTGCCGGCGCCGGCGGCGCGGCGGCGCGGCGGAGGCGGGGAGGTCGTCCTGCGGCTGCGCGGCCTGCGGGCCGACGCCGTCGCGGACGCGACGCTGGAGGTGGCGCAGGGGGAGATCCTCGGCATCGCGGGGGTCCAGGGCAACGGGCAGACCGAGCTGATCGAGGCGATCATGGGAATCCGCGCGGTGTCGGGAGGCTCGCTGCACATCGCGGGCCGGGAGGCGACCCACCTCGGCACGCGGGGCCGCCGCCGGCTGGGGCTCGCCTGCATCCCGGAGGACCGCCACCGCCAGGCGCTCGCGCTGCCCGCGACGCTCTGGGAGAACGCCATGCTCGGCAGCGAGGAGCTGCGCCGGCGCAGCCGGTGGCGGGTCGACAGGAAGGCGGCCCGGGACGCGACCGGCCGGCTCGTCGCCGGGTTCGGCATCAGGTCGCCCTCTGTCGACGTACCCGCCGCCGCGCTGTCGGGAGGCAACCAGCAGAAGCTGGTCGTCGGCAGGGAGCTCGGGGGTCGGCCCAAGGTGCTGCTGGCCGCCCACCCCACCCGCGGTGTGGACGTCGGTGCCCAGGCCGTCATCTGGGAACGGCTGCGCGACGCCAGGGACGACGGTCTGGCGGTGCTGCTGGTCGGCGCCGATCTCGACGAGCTGCTCGGCCTGAGCGACCGGGTGCAGGTGATGCTGCGCGGCAGGCTGAGCCCCGCCGTCCCCGTCGGGGAGCTGACCGTGGAGCGCCTCGGCCGGATGATGACGGGCGCCGAACCGGAGCCCGTCGACTCGGCCGCGGAGAACCGATGAGGCCCGCCCGGACGGGCTGGGGAGTGGCGAGCACGCTCGCCGCCCCCGCGCTCGCACTGCTGATCGCGCTCACCGTCTCGACGGCCGTTCTCGCCGCGGTCGGCGCCTCGCCGTCGCGGACGTACCTGACGATGCTGGAGTTCGGCGTACGGCCTGACTCGCTCGTCTCCGCGGTCAACCGGTCGGCCATCTACTTCTTCGCCGGTCTCGCCGTCGCCGTCTCCTTCCGCATGAACCTCTTCAACATCGGCGTCGAAGGGCAGTACCGCTTCGCGGCGCTGCTCGCGGCAGCGGCCGGCACGTCCTTCGATCTGCCGGGGCCGCTGCACCTCGCCGTCGTCTGCCTGGTCGCCGTGCTCGCCGGCGCCCTGTGGGCCGGCATCGCCGCCGTGCTCAAGACGTGGCGCGGCGTCTCCGAGGTGCTGTCCACGCTCCTGCTGAACTACGTCGCCACCGCCGTCATCGCCTTCCTGCTGGCCGAGGTGTTCGCGGCGGGCAGCGCCACCGGATCGACCCCTGAGCTGCCGCCCTCGGCGCGCCTGCCCGAGCTCGACGGGCTGCTCGCCCTTCTCGGGGTCTCGCTTCCCGCGGGCGCGCACCTCGGCGGGGCCGTGCTGGGAGCGGTCGTCCTCGGCGTCGGCGTGCACCTGGTGCTCACCCGCACCCTGTACGGCTACGACCTGAGGATGAGCGGACTGAACCCGGCGGCGGCCCACGCCCACGGCATCGACCCACGCCGCATGATCATCATCACGATGCTCGTGTCGGGCGGGCTCGCCGGGCTGGCCGGCCTGCCGGACCTGCTGGGCAACACCTATCGCTACGGCGTGGACTTCCCCTCCGGCGCCGGGTTCACCGGCATCGCCGTGGCGCTGCTCGGCCGCAACAGCCCTCTGGGCATCGCGCTGTCCGCCCTGCTCTTCGGGTTCCTGGAGCGTTCGGCACTGATCCTCGACATCGAGGGCATCCCGAAGGAGATCGTCACGATCATGCAAGGCGTCATCGTGATCAGCGTCGTGGTCGCCCACGAACTGGCGCGCCGCATGGACCGCAGGCGCACCGCGCGACTCGTCCGCGAAGGGGCCCCCGCCCCCGCCACGCCGACCGCCCCCGCCACGCCGGCCGGACCCGCCGCATGAGGGCGGCGACGCCGCGGCCCTGGTGGCGCCGCCCTCATGTGGTGGGCCCGGTGCTCGCCGTGGTCGCCGTCCTGCTCGCGGTATCGATGGTCAGGACCCTCACCGGAACCGAGGCCCTCACCGGATCCGGCGTCGTCGGCGCCACACTCCGCCTGGCGGTTCCGATCGGGCTCGCCGGTCTGAGCGGCCTGTGGAGTGAGCGCGCGGGCGTGGCCAACCTCGGCATCGAGGGCATGATGATCATCGGGACCGTCTGCGGGGCCTGGGCCGGTTACGCGTACGGCGTCTGGGCCGGCGTCCTGGCCGGCGTGGTGGGCGGCGTGCTGGCCGGCCTGCTCCACGCCGTCGTCACCGTGACCTTCGGCGTGGACCAGGTGGTCTGCGGAGTCGCCGTCAACATCCTGGCGGTGGGGGTCGCGCGGTTCCTGTGCGTCGTCGCCTTCAACGGCCTGCCCGGGGCGGGCGCCACCCAGTCGCCTCCCGTCCGGGGGGCGATCGGCACGATCAGCCTGCCGGTCCTGGCGGGCGGCTGGGGCACGCCGGACCTCCTCGGACGGCTCGAACAGACGCACTGGTTCCTGCTCTCCGATGCCGGCGGCATTCTGCGGGGGTTCCTCCACGACGTCTCCTGGTTCACCGTGCTCGCCGTCGCGCTGGTCCTGTGCAGCGTGCTGGTGCTGTGGCACACCGCCTTCGGGCTGCGGTTGCGCGCGGCCGGGGAGCATCCCGCCGCGGCCGACTCCCTCGGGGTCCCGGTCCAGCGGATGCGGTACTGGGCGGTGCTGGTGTCCGGGGGGCTCGCCGGTCTCGCCGGGTCCTACCTGGTCACCGTCGCCTCCAACGTCTACCGGGAGGGTCAGACCGGCGGCCGGGGCTTCATCGGGCTCGCCGCCATGATCTTCGGCAACTGGCGGCCGGCGGGCACCGTCGGCGGAGCGCTGCTGTTCGGGTACGCCGACGCCCTGCAACTGCGCCAGTCGACCGCCGTGCACGTGCTGATCCTGCTCGCCGCCGTGCTGCTGTGGATGGCGGCGATCGTCGGCCTGCGCCGCCGTCCCCGTCTGTCGGGGGTGATGGCGCTGCTCGGCATGACCGCCTTCGCGGTCTTCCAGACGACCGACGCGGTCCCCACCCAGCTCGTCTACGCCACGCCCTACCTCGCCACCCTCCTGGTCCTGGTCACGACCGCCCAGCGACTCCGGATGCCGGCCTACGTCGGCGTCCCCTACCGACGAGGAGGTGCCTGACCCATGACGGAAGAGCCGGAACCCCACCTGATGGCGTACGCCGACGTCTGGTCGGCCGTGCCCGGGCAGACCGTGTCCGTGTACGGCAGCGGCCCGCGGGGAACCGTGGACGTCGACCTCGTCGACCTCGTCACGGACGCCGTCCTCACCCCGGCCTCGCCGGTCTCCGTCGAGCCGCGGCCCCTGGAGATCGGTTCGCACCTGGAGATGCCCTCCGTGCCTACGCCGGCCAGGGGAAGCCTGGCGCTGTGGATCCGCCCGCACCGGCTGGGCACGAGGCAGGTCCTGGCGGACCTGACCGCCGGGGAATGGCGGCTGCTCCTCGCCCTGGACGAGGAGGGAAGGGCCGAGGTGAGCGTCGGCACGCCGTCCGGCCGCCTTCACGGCCGCGCGTCCTCGGGCGTCCGGGAGGGTTCGTGGTTCCTGGTGGCGGCGGCCTGGGAGGCGACGCCGGCCACGACGACCGTCCATCTCACCGTCGGCGGGGGAGGGGAGAGTGTGCGCGCGACGGGACACGCACCGCCTCCGCCCGCCGGGACCGGGGCGCTCCGGCTCGGCGCGGGACCCGGGCGCGACTCGCCCTACATCGGACGCATCGCCCTCCCCCTGCTGACGAGGAGCCTCCTCACCGGGGAGGCGTGCGCTCCCCTGCTCGGCCTGACCACGGGAGCCGGCCTGCTCGGGCATGTCGGCGACGACGTGGTGGCTCTCTGGGACCCCTCGGCGGATCCCGGCGACCCCCTCGTGCCCGACGTCAGCGGGAACGGGCACCACGCCCGGGCGGTCAACCGGCCGCTCGCCGGGCTGGCCGGCCCGGAAGGCGACGCCGGGAAACCCGCCCACACCGCCGTGCAGCTGAGCCCCGAAGACCTCGACGACGCACGCTGGCCGGAGACCTGCGCGCTGACCGTCCCCGGCGACACCGCCTCGACCGTGCTCGGCATCCGGCTGCGGGGCGGGAGCCGGTCGTTCGTCGCCCCGCTGATCGTCCGTCCTCCCGGGCCGCCGCACGAGCCGGCGTCCCGCCCGCTCGCGGTGGTCCTGCCCACCTTCACCTACACGGCCTACGCCAACCACCGGCAGTCCAGCGAGGCCGAGTACTTCGGCGACTACTCGCGGGTGACCACCCGCCGGATCACGCTCTCCCCGGTGGACGCCTACCTCAACCGGCACCGGGAGCTCGGGCTGTCCCTGTACGACAGCAGGCTGGAGGGCGGGGCCGTCTACTACTCCTCCAGGCGCCGCCCCGTGCTGAACTACACCGCCGACTACGTCTGGTGGATGACGGGGGCGCCACGCCACTTCTCCGCCGACATCCTGCTGCTGCGCTGGCTGCGGTCCGAAGGGTTCGCCTTCGACGTCCTCGCCGACGAGGACGTGCACGCGGGCGGAGCCGACCTCCTCGCGGGCTATCGCGTGGTGATGACCGGCAGCCACCCCGAATACATCAGCGCTCCGGAGCGCGCGGCAGTCGGCGCGTACGTGTCCGGGGGCGGGCGCCTCATGTACCTCGGAGGCAACGGGTTCTACTGGGTCACGGGCGTCGACCCCCGCTACCCGTACGCCATCGAGGTCCGCCGCCGCGGCACGGGTGACTGGTGGGACAACGAGCCCGGCGAGGACGTCCTGACCTCAAATGGCGAGCCCGGCGGGCTCTGGCGCCTCCAGGGACTCCCGCCGCAGGAACTTCTCGGCGTCGGCTTCGCCGCCCAGGGCTGGGGCCCGGCGCCCGGATACACCCGCCTGCCCGACAGCTACCGCGACGAGGCGGCCTGGATCTTCGACGGTGTCGATACGGAGGTCGTGGGCGCCTACGGGCTCGCGCTCGGCGGCGCCGCCGGAGACGAGATCGACCGCGCCGCGCCGGAACTCGGGACCCCTCCCGGCACCCTGGTGCTCGCCACGTCCGCGGGCGGGCACGGCCACTACTACCAGCCGGCCGCGGAGGACGCCTCCCCGGACGGGGACACCGTACGCGCGGACATGACCCTGCGCAGGCTCGGCGGCGGCGGCGCGGTCTTCTCCGTGGGCTCCGTCAACTGGGTCGCCAGCCTCGCCGCCCGCGAGGGCGACATCAGCCGCATCACCCGGAACGTCCTGTCCCGATTCCTGCTTTCCGACGTCTTGTGAGGAGCAGCGACATGGCCGCGAGCGCCCGCCGCGACGACTATCCGTACCCCCGCACCTCCGGCGAGCTGACCGACGAGCAACTGACCATGCCTGCCGACGATCTCACGGCCATCGCCCGTCACCCGTTGACGGTGTACAAGGACACCACCGAGCTCTACCACCGGCTTGCCCGCCAGATGGCCGACGAACTGCGGGAGAACAACCTGCGCGGGGAGCCGACCCGCTGGATCCTCCCCGTCGGCCCGAAGGCGCACTACCCGATCCTCGCCGAAATCTGCAACCAGGAACGCATCAGCTGGGCCGACGTGTTCGCCTTCCACATGGACGAGTTCCTCGACTGGCAGGGCCGGCCGGTGGATCCGTCCCACCCCTTCAGCTTCCGCGGCTATTGCGACCGCAACCTCTACCAGTTGCTGGATCCCGAGCTGAGGCCGGACCCCGGCAACGTCGTCTACCCCGACGTGTTCGACCCCGACGCCTACGCCGAACGGCTGCGACAGGTGGGCGGGGCCGACACCTGCTTCGCCGGATTCGGATACCGCGGGCACCTGGCCTTCAACGAACCCCCCACGACCCGCTGGCACCACTACAGCCTGGAGGAGTTCGCCGCCTCCACCACCCGGATCGTCCCGCTGCTGGAGGACACGATCGTGGCGCACTCCCACCGCGTGACCGGCGGCTACACCCAGGCCATCCCGCGTATGGCCATCACCGTCGGCATGGCGGAGATCCTCTCCGCCCGGAGGCTGCACCTCGTCACCGACGGCGGAGCCTGGAAGCGGTACATCGTGCGGGTCCTGCTGCTCACCACCGAGCCCGACGTGCTGCTGCCGGTCACCCTCGCGCACCGCCATCCCGACGTGCACGTCACCGTGGACGCCGACAGCATCGCACCCTGTGCGCTGGGCCTCGGCTCGTGACCGTGCTGGCAGTCGGCGCCTACACCGTGGACCTCTACATGTTCGGCGACCACCTGCCGGGGCCGGGCGAGAGCGTCGGCGCCTCCGGCTACGCCACCGCGCACGGCGGCAAGGCGGCGAACGTGGCCGTCGCGTCGGCCCGGCTGGGAGCTCCAACCAGGTTCGTCGGCGGCCTGGGAGACGACGCCGACAGCCTGGCGGCGCTGGCCGCGCTGCGGGCAGACGGGATCGAGACCGGCGGTTGCGCCGCGATCGACGGCGTCGCGACCGGGCGCAGCTTCGTCTACGTCGACAAGCGGGGCGGGCAGATCGTCATGACGTGGCCGGGGGCCGCGGACCTGCTTCCCCCCTCCCGGGCGGCCGACGCGGCCGCCGGACTGCGGCCCGGTTCGGTGCTCGTGCTCCAGGGCGAGATTCCCGTGGCGACCTCCGCCGCGGCGGCCGCCGCGGCCCCGCCCGGCGTACGCGTCCTGCTCAACCCGAGCCCGGCAGGGCCGTTCCTCAGCGAGATCGGGGAGGAGCTGCTCCGCCGGGCCGACGTGCTGGTGCTCAACGACGGCGAGCTGGCCGCGCTGACCGGGCCTGCGGACGAGGCGCGCCCGGCGGCTGCAGGGAGTGACGAGGGCGTCTCTCCGGCCGAGTCCCTGCTGCCCAGGACCAGAGGGCGGACCGTGGTCGTCACCCTTGGTGAACGGGGCGCCGAGATCGCCGGAGACCACGGCACTATGCTGATCGGCGTGCCGCGCGTGAACGCCGTGGACACCACCGGAGCGGGTGACGCCTTCACCGGAGCCCTGGCGGCGGCGCTGCGTGCCGGCGCGAGCGTGGCGCAGGGAGTCAGGCTCGCCTGCCGGGTGGCGGCGGTGTCGGTCACGCGCCGCTTCTGCGCTCCCAGCTACCCATCCGCCTCAGAGCTCGGCATCGCCCCGCTCCAAGGCTCGTCCGGGCAGGAGAACCCCGGTGAGACGACACCCCACCCTGGCAGTCCAGGTACGTGACCGGCTGCGTGCCCTGATCGCCGAACGGGGACTGCGTCCCGGGGACCGGCTGCCGTCGGAGAACGAGCTCATCGTCCTGTTCGAGGTCGGCCGCACCAGCATCAGGGAGGCGCTCAAACTGCTGGAGCAGGAGGGCCTCATCCAGGCCCGCCACGGCGACGGCCGCTACCTCACGTCCCAGCCCAGCCTCGACCGTCCGCTGACCCGCCTGGAGGGAGTGACGGAGATGCTGGCCAGCCGGGGGCACACGGCCGACAACACGGTCCTCGACATCGCGGCGGCGGAGCCGGACCGGCACCAGCGCGAGCTGCTCCAGCTCCCGCCCGGCGAGGCCGTCGTACGGCTGGAGCGGTTGCGCCGCCACGAGGACGACGCGCTGCTCTACTCGGTCGACCTGTTCCCCCGGTCCCTCATCGCCCGTCCGCTCGACGAGGTGGACTGGACCGGGTCGCTGTTCCGGCTGCTCGCCGAGCACGGGCACAACGTCGCCTACGCGGTCGCCCAGGTCCGCGCCGTCACGCTCGACGAGACGCAGGCGGAACGCGTCGCGAGCCCCCGCGACGGCGCCTGGCTGCTGCTGGTCCAGACCCACCACGACAGCGCCGGGCGGCCGCTGCTGTATTCGGAGGACTACCACAGGGGCACCGACTTCTCCTTCCATCTCGTGAGGCGCCGTGACTGACACCACCCCCCGCGCCCGCCGGGTCCTGTTCGACCACGACGGCGCTCCGGACGACCTGCTCGCCCTTCTCCTGCTGACCCAGTACGACAACGTCGACCTGCGGGGAATCGCCGTGACCCCGGCCGACTGCCTCCCCGCACCGGCCCTGTCGGCCACCCGCAAGATCCTCGACCTGACGGGCGAGGACGTGCCGACGGCCGTGGGAGTGCTGCCGGGGCGCAACCCGTTCCCGCTCGCCTGGCGCATCGACGCCCTGCGGGCGGACGCCTTACCCGTGCTCAACCAGAAGGACCACACGACCGCCGGAGCGGAGGGTCCTCCGGCGCACGAGCAGCTCGCCGCCTGGCTGACGCGGGCTCCGGACCCGGTCACCGTGCTCGCCACCGGCCCGCTGACCAACCTCGCCTGGTGCCTTGAGAACCACCCGGAGGTCGAGTCCCGCATCGAGGAGGTGGTGTTCATGGGCGGAGCCCTCGACGTCGACGGCAACGTCAGGCAACCGGGTCACGACGGCACCGCCGAGTGGAACCTCTTCTGGGACCCCGGCGCCGCCAAACGCGTCTTCGACTCCGCCGTCCCCATCACGATGTTCCCCCTGGACGTGACCAACCGCGTGCCGGTCACCGCGGAGCTCGCCCGGACCTTCGGCCGCAGTTACGGCGACCACCTCAGCGATCTGGCCGGATCGTTGCTCGCCCTGACGTTCGGAACGCTGGAGACCACCGGGCTGGCCTACTGCCTCTGGGACAGTCTCACCGCCTCCTACCTCGCCGAGCCCGGCATCTGCGCCTTCGAGACGGTGCGCTGCGACGTGGTCGCGCAGGGCGAGAGCCAGGGGCGCACCGTCAGGGACAGCCGCGGCCGCGCCGTCAGGTGCGCCCGTACGGTCGACGCCGACCGGTTCTACCGGCACTTCCTCGGTACGCTCGCCCCGGGCGGGCCCGGGTTGCCACCCGCCTGAACGCGCGGTGCCCTGCGGCGCAGTCCTACGGCGGGGTTCTGCGCCGCGGGGTTCTACGAAGGGGGCGGCTCGCACATGGCGAGGGCCCGCAGCGCGAGGTCGATCATGCCGGTCTCCCGGGAGGACGACGCCAGCTGACGCAGCGCCGCTTTGTCCAGCCAGCGTGCCTCGACGAACTTGTCCCGCTCCATACGGGGGCGGGCCAGGTCACCCGCGACCGTGGCGAGCACGTCGATCTCGCGTCTGCGCTCGCCGTCGCCGCCGCTCCAGTCGAAGACGTCCACCACCCGGTCCGCCCGGAGCAGGTGCCAGCCCGTCTCCTCCTCGACCTCGCGGGCGAGCGCCGTGCACAGCGTCTCGCCCTCTTCGACGTGCCCTCCGACGATGTCCCAGCAGTCGGGGTAGAGCCGTACGTGGGGAGCCCGCCGTTGCAGGAACACCTCGCCGAGCGGGTTGACGAGGACGGCGCCGACGACGCACCGCGCGCCCGCGGCCGACGCCTCCCGCTGGATCCGCTCGAAGTCCGGAGGGTGCGGAGCGCAGCCGCCGGCCGCCCGCCCGGTCACGCCGGCTCCTGATGGGCGTAGTACGTCGCGTACAGGCCGGCGAAGCGGCCGCCGCGGCGCAGCAGCTCGTCGAATCCGCCGTCCTCGGCGACCCGGCCCTCGTGCATGACCAGGATGCGGTCGGCCCGCCGGATCGTCGAGAGCCGGTGCGCGATCACCAGCACGGTCCGCCCGGTGAACAGCCGGGACAGCGCGTTCTGGATGTCCCGCTCGGTCAGCGGGTCGACGCTGGCCGTCGGCTCGTCCAGGATCACGATGTCCGGCTCCCTGAGGAACATCCGGGCGAGGGCGATGAGCTGCCGCTGCCCCACCGACACCCCCTGGCCGCCGGCGCTCAGCGTGTCGTGCAGGGACATCGGCATACTGCGGGACCACACCTGGGGACCGATCCTCTCGATGGCGCGTTCGACGTCCGCGTGGCCGGCTCCCGGCCTGCCGTAGGCGATGTTGTCCGCGAGCGTGCCCGCGAAGACGAACGGGTGCTGCGGGACGACGCCGACGCGCCCCCGGTACGCCCCGAGGTCGAGTGAGCGCACGTCGCGGCCGTCGACCAGCAGCTCGCCTTCCTGGAAGTCGTAGGCGCGGGCGATCAGCTTGGCTAGGGTGGACTTCCCGCCGCCCGTGTGCCCGACGACGGCCACGGTCTCCCGGGCGGCGATCCGCAGGTCGAAATCGTGGAACACGGCGGCCCCGGCCGCGTAGCCGAAGCGCAGTCCGCGCGCCTCGATCTCGCCGTCCAGCCGCGTCACCGGCTCGTTTCCGTGCTGGACGACGGCGTGGTCGCTGTCGATAAGCGCGAAGACCCGCTCGGCGGCGGCGAGACCCTGCTGGAACAGGCTCCAGAAGGACGCCGCCTGGGTGACCGGCTGCCACAGCATGCCGAGCGCCTGAAGGGCGAAGTACCACTCGCCGGGGGAGAGCCTGCCGAGCACCGCGAAGCGTCCGCCCTGGTAGACGACGACCGCCGTCGCCAGACCGGCCAGCAGCGTCAGGACCGGGAGGATGACCGCGTAGATGAGGCCCTGCCGCACGTAGACCGCGTAGGACAGGCGGTTCACCTCGTCGAAGTCGCGGTAGACGGCCCTCTCCCGGCCGAAGCTCTTGGCGACCGAGATGCCCAGCATCGACTCGTGCACGGTCGCGTTGACCTTGGCCATCACCCGCCGCGTGGCGGACGCCGCCATCCTGGCGAGCCTGCGGAAGGCCAGCGCCGCGGCGAGCAGGAGCGGAAGCGTGGCCAGGATGATCAGACCGAGGTCCACGTCGATCCAGAACACCACGCCGCCGAGCAGCAGCACCAGGAACATCTGGCTGATCAGGTTCAGGGTGAGGGTCATGACCGAGCTGAAGCCCTCGGTGTCGCCGGTGACCCGGCTGAGCACCTTCCCGACCGAGTTGTCGTCGTAGAAGGCGACGTCCTTGGCGAGCGCGGCGTCGGCGGCCTCGCACTGCAGCCGGTACACGACCCCACCCACCAGCCACGCCGCCAGGGCCTGGCGCGCCCAGTTCATGCCCCAGGCCAGCACCGCGGCCGCGACGACGAACAGGCTCAGCCGCACGCCCAGCCCGGTCCCGTCCCCGACCTGGTCGATCATGCGGGAGATGACCACCGGCACCGCGGCGGTCAGCAGGGCGGATCCCACGACGAGGGCGGCGGAGCCGAGCATCGCGCCGCGCTGTGCCCGCAGGTAGCGGAGAATGCGGCCGAGGAGGCGGCGGTTGCCGTAGACGCGGTCGTAGGTGTCGCCGCTCAGGCCCGCGAACAGGTCGCTCACGACGGCCGCCGGTCCGTCTCGGCGGTACGGGTGTCAGCCACTGTAGATCTCCCGGTAGAGCGCGCAGCGCGCCATCAGCTCCTCGTGCGTTCCCTGGTCGACGACCCGCCCCGCGTCCAGCAGCAGGATCAGGTCGGCGCGCCGGATCTGGCCGGGGCGGTGCGAGATCAGCACCGTGGTACGGCCGGTGGCCGCGCGCTCGATCGCCTCGGTGATGGTCGTCTCGGTCCGGGCGTCGACCGCGCTGGTCGCGTCGTCGAGGGTGAGGATGCGGGGGTCGGTGAGCAGCGCCCTCGCGATGGCCAGCCGCTGCCGTTGCCCGCCGGACAGCGTCGTCCCGCCCTCGTTGAGGACCGTGGCGTAGCCGTTCTCCATCGTCTGCACGAACTCGTCCGCGCACGCCTGCTTGGACACGCGCAGGACGTCCTCGTACCCGGCGCCGTCCGGCGAGCCGAAGGCGATGTTGTCCAGCACGCTCTTGGAGAACAGGAAGGTCTCCTGGTCCACGTGGCCGATCTGGCGGCGAAGCGCGCCCGGCTCCCAGTCGCGTACGTCCCGTCCGTCGATCAGCACCCGTCCCTCGGCGGCGTCGTACATCCGGTTGACCAGCTTGACGAGCATGCTCTTGCCGCTGCCGGTGGGGCCGACCACGGCGAGGGTGCGGCCGGCGGGAACATGGAAGGAGACGTCGTGCAGGACGTCCCTGCCGTTGGCGCGGAAGGTCACGTGGTCGAAGGTGATCGAGCCGGTGATGGCCGCCGTGCTGCCCTCGACGTCCTCCCGCTCGCCCGGGTCGCCCTCGATGATCTGCCTCATCCGGGTGGCGGCGACGACGCCCTCCTGGATGACCGGTACGGCCTGCTCGGACATGCTGACCGGCTGGGCGAACAACACCAGCCAGCCGAGATAGGTGACGACCTGGGCGAGGGTCAGCTCGCCCTGCGCGTACAGGTAGAGGGAGTGGATGGAGCCGATCGCCATGCCGAGCGCGAAACTCAGCGCGGGCAGGTAGACGGCCTGCGCCCGGCCCCGCCTGACGAAGGCGTCCCGGTACGCGGCCGCGGCGCTCCTGAACGCGAGCCGCTCGTGCTCCTCCTGGGTGCACGCCTTGACCGTGGCGATGCCGGACAGCGTGGTGGAGAAACGCTCGTTGAGGTCCGCGAAGGACTCCCGGGCCCGCATGGTCAGCGGATGCAGCCGCCGCAGGTGGTAGCTCAGCGCGCAGGCGAACACCAGGATCATCACGCCGGGGGCCAGCAGCAGCCGGCCGTGCAGCGAGGCGATGAACAGGGTCGGGACCAGCAGGGCCAGGATCCCGTTGAACGCGGTGGAGACCCCGGGGCTGAGCATGTAGTCGACGAGTCTCGCGTCGTTGATGGCGCGGGCCAGGATGTCGCCGATGCGCTGCTGATCGTGGAAGGACATGCGCTTGCTCAGCAGGCTGCGGTACAGATCGTCGCGCAGGTCCCGTTTGACCCGCTGGGCGATGATCTCCATCGAGCCGTTGGACAGCAGGTCGGCGGCGAACCTGCCGACCGCCAGCAGACCGGCGGCGAGCGCCGCGGCCGCGACCACGCCGAGGTCCGGGTGGGCGCCGCCGGCCTCGGCGAACGCCGAGCCGATCTGGACGGGAACCAGGGTGGAGCAGAGGTTCGCCGCCACCGCCGCGACGGTGAACGACAGCAGCAGGCGCCGGTGCCGTCGCAGGTGGACGGAGATCCACCCGCCCACCCGCGGGGACGCGCCCGGCCCGTCGCCGGGCTCTCCTGCTGGGCGCGTCCCCTCGGCCGCGGGGTCTTCGGGTGCCTGACTGGTTCCCGTGGTCAACTAGCCGACCTCTGCCGACGCCGGAACCGGATCCGTCAGGGAGCCGAAGCCGCTCCCGCCGGTGGCGTGCAACTCGTCCATCGTCTGGTCGCACAGCTTCGACGCCGCGAGCGCGTCGGCGACCGTCGGCGCCTCCCACGTGGGGGAGTGGCCGTTCCCGTTCCCATTCACGGGGTGCCCGGCCGGCTTCCGGCGGCAGGCGTCCAGGAAGGCCTCCAGCTCCGGCCCGAACCCGCTGCGCGTCCAGCCGTGGTCGAGGTTGCGCGTGCTGTGCAGTTCCTGGCCGAACGGCAGGCCCTCGGACAGGTCGAGGGTCACCCGTTCGAGGGACGGGGCGCTGTAGCGGCTGCCGTCCATGCCCTGCACGGTGACGCCCACCAGGAAGCGCCTGACGTGGTTGCCCATCCGGAGGGTCGAGAGCGATCCGTCGTCATGACGCAGGAAGACGGTCCCCTGGAAGCGGTCGGCGTCGCCGGTGATGGCGTGCGCGTCCACCTGGACGACGGGGGAGGGCACGAACCAGCGCGCCAGGTCGAGCGCGTGCACCCCGTTGTGCCGGATCCACGCCTCCAGCGTCGTGTCGACACCCCACTGGGGAGCCGACGGGTGGCGGCTGTAGAAGTCGATCGTGACCGAGCACGGAGTGGCCCGGACGTCCCGGCTCAGCTCGTGCAGCCGCTGAAGGGTTTCGGCGTAGCGGAAGTTGAACCCCACCTGGACGTACCGGCCGGTGTTGTGCACCACCTTGTCCAGGTCCTGCAGGGCGGCGGTGGACGGCCCGGCCGGCTTCTCCACGAAGCAGTCGACTCCGTGCTCCACCAGGTAGCGGGTGAGCACGTAGGACGGCTCGGGCGGCACGGCGAGCACCGCCGCGTCCACGTTCTCGAGATCGAGAGCCTCGACCGACTCGGCGTGGACCACACCGCCGGCCAGGGACGCGAGCTCCGCGGCGAGGGACCGGTCGGGGTCCACGCAGGCGACCACCCGGTGGCCGGGGATGCGCTGCAGGAAGGGAAGGAGGTTCTGTCGCATCTGGCGGCCGCACCCCACCAGAGCGAGGCGGAGGGCCTCAGCCACGGCCGGCTCCGGCCGAGGCGTTCCACTCCTCGAACGCCTGGCGAGCACGGTCGTGCAGGTCGGCCCAGTCGATGTCGCGGTGCGCGAGGCTCACGAAGGAGGGATGGCCTTCGAGCAGGAGGATGCCGGCCCCGGTGAGGGCGGCGAGCAGCGCCTCACGCCGCTCCTTGTCGCCCAGGAGCGCGTCGTCGTGGTACACCAGCTCGAACATCCCGCCGCCGAGCACCGGACGGGCGCCGACCAGCGAGCCCACCCCGGCGTCCTGCGCGGCCGCGGTGAACACGGACGCCACCTGCGTGCCGATCCTGCCGATCTCGGCCCAGCCGTCCGGCGAGTCCCCGACCGGCTTCTCCAGGATGTCCCTGGTCGCCAGCGCGGCGTAGACGGCGATCATCTCCTTGGAGAAGGTGCCGCTGAGCCGCGCCCGCTCCGCCTGCGCGAGCAGTTCCGCGTCGCCCACCAGAAGGCTCAGCGGAGCCCCGTTGGCCAGCGCCTTGCCGATCACGATCAGATCGGAGCCGAGGCGGTTGTCGTGGTCGTAGCCGAGCGGTGAGATCCGGCCCCCGGTCTTGGTCTCGTCGAAGACCGTGAGCAGGCCGGCCTCGCGGCACATCGCGACGGCCTGGCGCAGCACCTCGGGGGTGGTGAACGACGCCAGATAGGCGTCGAAGACGAAACACCCCAGCAGGCCCTTGTGCCGGTCCAGCAGTTCGGCGAGAGACTCCAGACGCAGGTCGACCCAGTTGGCCGCGGGCTCGGTCTCGCCGATCCCGCGCATCGCGTCGGTGTACCGGAGCTTTTCCCGCAGTGGGGAATGCAGCGGCTCATGCCATTTCAGGGAATTGGCGATCTGCGCGTCGTGCCAGCCGATATACCCGCTGCGGACGACGCCGAGCCGTCCGGTCCGCATTGCGGCCAGCCGGAAAGCCGCGGTTACGGCCTCGGAAGCGGTCTTGAAGTACGCGCCGCGATCTTTCGGACGGTCGCCGAGCAGCCGCTCCAGGTACTCCTGGTGAAAGGTCGTGTAGCCCGGCATCATGACGCCGTTGACCAGATAACGGCTCAGGATCTCACTGAATTGGTCATCCGCGTGACCGAGAATCACCGGTCCGTAACCCATGACGAAGTCGGTGTACGTCACGCCGTTCGCGTCGGAGACCTCACCCCCCTTGCCCTGCGAGAACAGGAGCTGCTGCCCTGCGGACTTGAACTTGCGAGTGATCTTAGAGTGTGCTATCCGCTCTTGTTTCGACAAAGATCCTCCCTGTCCGGAATAACGGATCTTGCGCTTAATTTCACAGACCGTACTCGTGGGTTTTGAGGCAGTCAAGCGGATTTTCGGCCCGTTCACGGCGTCTTGACAACCTTGCATCCGCATAGAAAGGTGTGTGAGGCCATTGGTCACGGGTCTGCCCCAGGCGGACTGCTAGCGCCAATATGGGGGCGATGTGGATTACGAGTCCAGGCGAGGAATCCCGGTCCTTGAGCTAACCGCGAGGATAGAACCCGATATCGTCGGGCGTAGTAAGCGTCTGTGGCTACTGCCCGACGGGCTGTGCCTCGTGCAGATAATCCCCAGCCTGCGCAGCTTCACCTACCAGCGTGACGAAATCGTCGAACGCACGGGCCCGCTGCGTCTCGAATTCTACGAAAAGGCCGCGGCCCGGGTCGCGGCCGCCGGCGTTCCGTGCGCGTTCAGGGAGCGGGTCTCCGACGACCTGTACCTCGCCGACTACGTCCCGGCGCCGCCCTTCGAGGTCATCGTGAAGAACAGGGCCACCGGATCGACCACGCGGAAGTACCCGGGCCTGTTCGAGGACGGCACGCCCCTGCCCCGTCCTGTGGTGAAGTTCGACTACCGGTGCGATCCCGAGGACCAGCCGATCGGCGAGGACTACCTCAGGGTCCTCGGGCTGCCGGTCGACGAGATGCGCGAGCGCGCCCTCGTGGTCAACGACGTGCTGCGATCCTGGCTGCACCCGGTGGACCTCTGGGACTTCTGCCTCATCTTCGGGCAGACGGAGGACGGCGAGCTGAGCGTCATCTCCGAGATCTCCCAGGACTGCATGCGGTTGCGGCACCAGGACGGCTCTCCTCTGGACAAGGACCTGTTCCGTGGCGGTGTCGAGGGAGACGAGATCGTGAACCAGTGGAGCCGCATCCTCGATGTCATCGACTGAGTCCCCGGTCGCCCTGATCACGGGCACCAATCGCGGCAGCGGCAAGGCGATCGCGGAGGATCTGCGCTGCCGCGGCTACCGCGTCTTCTCGTTGAACCGCTCCCTGGCAGGGGAGGACCGGCTCGGGGAGCGCCGCTGCGACCTGGCCGACCCCCGCCAGATCAGGAACGCGGTCGGCGAGGTGCTGGAGGAGGCCGGCCGTCTCGACGTGTGCGTCTCCAACGCGGTCGACCGGGTCCTCGACCCGATCGCCGAACTGGACGAGGCGGACTGGGACCGGTTGGTCTCGATCAACCTCAGTGCCGCCTTCCACCTCATAAAGGCCGTCCTGCCGGCGCTGAGAGCCGCCCGCGGCATCTTCGTCGCCATGGGCAGCCACGCGGGCTCCCGGTACTTCGAAGGCGGCGCCGCCTACAGCGCCACCAAGGCCGGGCTGAAGGCGCTGGTCGAAACGCTGCTGCTGGAAGAGCGGCGCAACGGCGTCCGGGCCTGCCTCGTCTCGCCCGGCGCGATAGCGAACCTGGACGGCGACGAGTCGCGGTACAAGATGAGCACCCGGTCGGTCGCCCGCTGCGTCTGCACCATCATCGACTCCTGGCCGAGGGACCTCGTCGTGGGAGAGATCGAGGTGCGCCCGGCCCACCTGGCCGAACCGCCCATCACCGGCATCGACCGGCTGCTGCACGTATAGCGCGCCACGGAGGAACCGTACCGTGACGATGCTCCCGCCGGCGGAGTCCGGCCACCCGATGCGGATCGAGACCATCACCTGCACGGATGCGTACCGAGTGCCGGCTCATCACGCCTGCAAGGAGGAGTAATGATCTCTCTCGCACTGCCGAAGGGGTCGCTGGAGCGGCGGGCCCTGCAGCTCTTCGAGGCCGCGGGGCTCCGCGTACGACGATCGTCGGAGAGTTCCTACCGCGGCACCATCGACTACGGGAACATGACGCGGGTGGCGTTCTACAAGCCGCGCGAGATCCCGTCGCTGATCGAGAGCGGGTCGTTCGACCTGGGGCTGACCGGTGCCGACTGGGTGGAGGAGAGCGGCGCCAAGGTCGAGGTGGTGGAGGCCTTCGACTACTCCAGGCACAGTGAGAAGCCGTGGCGTCTGGTGCTGGCGGTGCCCACCGACCACGCCGCCACCTGCGTGACGGACCTCGTCGACGGTGTCCGCGTGGCCACCGAGTATCCGAACACCAGCCGCCGGTTCCTGGAGGCCGCGGGGCGGCGGGCCGAGGTGGTGGTGTCCTACGGCGTGACCGAGGCCAAGATCCCGGAGCTGGCGGACGTGATGGTGGACGTCGTGGAGACGGGCCATTCGCTCCGGCAGAACAACCTGCGGGTCATCGAGACGATCAAGACCTGCGGTGCCCAGCTGATCGCCAACCCGGTCGCCTACGAGGACAAGGGCAAACGCGATGTGATCCGGAATGTCGCCCGGCTGCTCCGGGCCGCCTGGGTCGGGCCCGCCCACGTCCTGCTCACGGTCCGCGTCCCGGCGGAACGCCTGCCCGAGGCGGCCCTCGCCATGCCGGCGGACTCGTGGCGAGCCGGGTCGAGCCTGGCCGACGAGAACACCGTCGTCCTGCAGGGGGTGCTGCAGAAGAAGGACGTGCCGGCGACGATCGGCGCGCTGCTGTCGGCGGGAGCGCTCGACGTGACCGAGTCGGGCGTCGGCATGCTCGCCTCGGACACGGCGCGGGCATGATGCTGATCCGTTCCGTGGACGACCGGCTCGTCCCGGCGCGAGAGGCGGGGTGGCGCGCGTCCTCCGGGGCGCTCGAACTGCGTCTCGCCGGGCAGGTCCCCGGCGACCCCGTCCAGGCGGTGGCCCGCGCCCTGCTCGCCGTCGACCTGGACGACCACTCCCGCGTGCTCGACATCGACGTCATCGGGCTGCCCGCCGAACTGCTGACCCCGCTCAGCCGCTACGCCGTCTCCCCGCACCCGTCGTGCGGCCGCGACCCCGTCGCACTCGACCTGGACGCGGCGTGGCTGTGGATCCACGTCCAGGACGGCCGGCGCGCCCACCGGCACCGGCAACCCGCGATCGTGCGCTTCTCCTTCGCGGGTGAGCGGCTCGCGGCCATCCGGGCCCACCTGCCCGAGTCGGAGAGCTGATCGTTTGCGCCAGGCCATCACCGCGTTCATGATCGATCCGGTGGACCGCCGGCGTCGTACGAAAGGAAGGTTCTCTTGAACCCCCGACCGCTGTCAGGCATCTCCGAGCCGGGCGAGCAGCTCCGGCCACGCTCGCAGTGGGGGACGATCGTCGTCGTCTACCTCAGCGGGGTCGTCGCGGCGATGAGCCTCGGCAAGTTCTCCTCGGTCGGGCCGGAGGTGGCGGCGCGGCTCGGCCTTTCGCTGGCGCAACTGGGCTGGGTGATCTCGGCGGTCGTCGGCGTCGGAGCGGTCGCCGGGCTGCCCGCCGGGTACCTGATCCGCCGTTACGGCACGGAGAGATCGCTGGTCGTCGGCCTCGGCCTCATCGCGGCGGCGAGCGCGGCGAGTGTGACGGCGGGTGACTTCGGCTGGCTGCTGGCCGCCCGGATAGCGGAAGGCGTCGGATACCTCCTGGTCACGATCTCCTGTCCGGCGCTGATCCTCCGTCTCGCGCAGGAGCGGGACCGGGGCGCGGCCCTGTCGCTCTGGGCCACGTTCGTGCCGGTGGGCCTCGGGGCGAGCACACTGGCCGGCGGCGCCCTCGGCTCCGCTCTGGGCTGGCGCGGCTGGATCGGGCTGATCGCGGCACTGACGTTCGTGATGGTCCCGGCCGTCTGGATGCGTCTGCCGCGCGGGTCCGCCCGGCAGACGGCGGCCGGGCCCGTCCCCAGGGCGCGGGCGCTGACCTGGCCGACAGTGCTCGCCGCGGCCTTCTGTCTCACCGCACTGGTGACGATCCCGGTCGTCGTACTCCTGCCCACGCTCCTCATCGAGCAGCACGGGCGCTCGGTCGCCGGCGCGGGCGCCATAACCTCGGTGATCTCTCTGCTCGGCGTGCTCGGGGGGCTGGCCGTCGGCGTCCTGTTCCGGCGAGGCGCGCCTCTCGCGCTGATGGCGGCCTCCGGGCTGCTGGTCGTGCCGGCCGCCTGGCTCACCTACTCCGCGGGCGCCTCTCTGGCCGCCACCGTGGCGGGCGCGGGGGTCATCGCGCTGGAGAACGGTTTTCTGGGGGCGCTCGTCTTCGCCGCCCTTCCGCTTGTCCTGGAGCGACTCGACCACGCCGACGTCGGCAACGGCGTGGTCGCCCAGGCGGGCAGCCTCGGGTCGCTGCTCGGCCCTCCGCTGTTCGGCCTGGTGGCCGGCGGGTTCGGTTTCCAGGCCCTCGTGCTGGTCATCGCCGTCGGGGCGCTCGCGGCCGTCGGCGCGCTGCTGCTGGTGAGCAGAGCGGCGCGGCGCCCGGCCTCTGGCTGATCGGCGCCGCCGCCGTCCTGCTCCCTGCCGTCTTCGCCCCGGGCGGTCGTCCGAAGCGGATTCGGGTGCTCAGGCCTCCTGTGGCTCCTGCTTACCCAGGCCCTGGAACCTGTTGTTGATGAAGTCGCCCCACGTCGCGTTCAACGTCGTCAGCTCGCCGTCCACCATCTTCCACTGCCGGGCCTTGTGCGGCGGGTAGGCGAAGAGCACCGACGACAGTCGCTTGTAGCCGGGGGGCATGGGCTTGGTGTGCACGCGGTGCGTGGACGGCCGGAAGCGTCCGTCGGAGGCGCTCGTCAGCATGCGGCCGATGTTGCACAGGACCACGTCGCTCTTGGCGATCACCGGCTCGACCCAGGTGCCGTCGTGCAGGACGTACTGCAGGCCCTGGTCGGAGGGGGGAAGCTGGAGACCGAGCATCTGGATCCCCGAGTGCTCGTGCGCCAGCACCTCGCGGTCCCCGATGTCCCTGTAGTGGATCACACGCAGGTTCGTCGCGTCGCGCGAGAGGTCGAGCTCGGGCGTCCCGGGAGGCATCATCCCGCGGACGACCTCGCCGAAGAGAGAGATCAGCCGGAAGGCGATGCCGAAGACCTCGGTGGCGGAGGCCCCGAACTCCGGGAAGGCGCGCAGGACGTCTCCTGCCCCGGGCGGCTGATCGGAGATCATCGCTCCGCTGACGTGGATGAACTCCTTGGGGTCGGGCACGCCGTTCGCCAGGCGGGGGATCTCCGAGTTGTACGGGAAGAATCCGTGTGTGCCGCCGACGGACAACTGCGGCACGGCCTCGAACGCGTAATCGGCCAGGCTCGGCTCGGTGGACGCGCAGGCCGACGCGAACTGGTTCATCATCGTCTCGACGCGTTCCCCGATGCCCGGGACCTCCGCGGCCATGAAGCCCCATTTGGTCAATTGGAGCCCGATGTCTTCGGCGGCGGACTGCATATCCGCGTCCAGTTCGTGCAGCCTGATGCTGGGGACACGACCACTGAGTTCCATGGGGGTGACGTCCATTGTCGCTCCGATTCCTCGTCGGCCGGAATTCCGGCGTCCTGTCGGCTTGACTGATGTGGTCAAGGAGTCGCGGTCATGGTGCTTATCCGAGGGCTTCAAATGAATATGTGCGGACGGCCGCGCCTGACGCGGCGATCGCCGTCCGTACGGCGCCGCCGACGCGGAGGACCGTTCTCAGGTGGCCCGGCGCCGGGTTCGGCGGACGCGGGAAGGAGCGTCCATGCCCAGCCGTTGCGCGGCCAGGGCGACCTCTGTGCGGTTGGCGCAGCCGAACTTCACGAGCAGGTTGGAGACATGGCGTTTGACGCCGTGAATGGATATCCCCATGGCCCGGGCGATCTGGTTGTTGCTCATGCCCTGCAGCAGAAGGGCCAGCACGGCGTGCTCGCGTTCCGTCACCCTCGCCGGGTGCGCGCTCCGGTCCGGCCCGCGGCGTTCGCCCGCGGCCAGCGGTCCGCGCGGCACGGAGGACGGTACGGGCACATCGCCGCTGATCACCTGCTCGAAGGTTCCGGTCAACCGTGCGACGTTGATCTCATCCCACAGGAGACAGCCGTCCACGCCCCACGTCTGGATGGCCGACGAGGCGGTCCTCACCTCCTCCTTCCGCACCGTGACCAGTATCTTCTGGCGAATCCTGAGCGCGACGCGCTCCAGGAACTCGGGCAGTACGGCGAGCGGCGTCACCACCAGGTCGAAGCGCTCGGCGTCGTACAGCGACCCGGCCTCGGCGACGTCCCGCCCGACGGCGATCCCGGACACGTTCGGCACCTTCATGAGCAGCACCGGGATCCCGTGATAGGAAACGTCGTCCTCGGCGATCCACAGGACGGAGACGGCGGGGCGTCGCGCGCCGCGGTCCCCGGCCGGCCGGCCGGACCGGAAGTCGGGAATCCGCTTTCCGGCCTTCGCGACGCCGGTACTCATCGCCTCATCCTCTCTGTCACATCGTCGGTCGACGTTGTCGCGGGCGTACCGGGAGAAGTGGTGCGGCGCCGTTGGGACGAGAATCCGTGCCCGTCCGTGGATGATATATAACTCTGATTAGAGTTCAACCGTAACAATACGGATTAGCCTGATTTACATAGTTTTTTACTGCTAGCTGACGCTAGTCAATGAACAGGGTCTCGTCAATCGGTCGGCCGGCGCGGAGACGGCATCGGGGATACGGCGGGCCACGGATCCCGGCCGCGTACCGAGCCGAGTGCTTCCCGCAGGGTGAACCGCCCCGCGTACAGCGCCTTCCCCACGACGGCCCCCTCGACGCCCAGCGGCACCAGCGAGGCGATGGCACGGAGGTCGTCGAGGCTGGACACCCCACCGGAGGCCACGACGGGTCTGCCGGTGGCGGCGCAGACGTTCTTCAGCAGGTCCAGATTGGGGCCCCGCAGCGTGCCGTCCCTGGCGATGTCGGTGACGATGTACCGCGCGCATCCCGCCGAGTCCAGCCGGGCCAGGGTCTCGTAGAGCTCGCCGGCGTCGCGGGTCCAGCCGTGGCTCCGCAGGGTGGTGCCGTGGACGTCCAGCTCGACGGCGACGCGATCGCCGTGCCGGGCGACGACGTCGGCCACCCACTCGGGACTCTCCAGAGCGCCCGTACCCAGGACCACACGGGCGCAGCCGGTGGCGAGCGCCGCGGCCAGAGCCTCGTCGCCGCGGATGCCGCCGCACAGTTCGACCTTGACGTCGAGAGCCGCGATCACCTCCGCGATCCGCTCCCTGTTGGTCCCGGTGCCGAACGCCGCGTCGAGGTCGACGATGTGCACCCACTCGGCGCCCGCCTCCTGCCAGGCGAGCGCCGCGTCCAGCGGATCGCCGTACCACGTCTCCGACCCGGAGACGCCGCGTACCAGGCGTACGGCCTGTCCGTCTCGGATGTCGACGGCGGGAAGCAGTTCCAGGCACTGCGCAGGCATTCGGGCACCTCGGGGAGTCTCGGCAGGGCCGGCCGCGACCGCCGGGGGGAGGGAAGCGGCTGTCCGCCACGGCGCGTCGTGAACCGACGGGAAGGACGGCGCACGTCCGCGCCGGATCCGAGGGCGACGTCGTGCGCCGGACGAACCCTTTCATTATGCGAGCCCGGTCGATTCTGCGAAGTACACCTTCGGCCACCTCCATGGTTCACTTGCCGCCGTCCCCGGGCGCGGGGACGCTTACGAAAGCCGAGGCGTCCCGTGCGCGTCATGCGGACCGTGAAGGAGGATTCAGGGCGTGGAGCGCCGGATGATCGTGTGCGACCTCGACGGGACGCTGCTGGACTCCCACGGCCTGGTCTCGGAACGCACCCGCCTGGCGGTGCGCCGCCTGCACGGCGCGGGGCACGTGTTCGTCATCGCGACGGCGCGGCCGGTGCGGGACACCCGGCACGTGGCCATGGCCCTCGGCGGCACGCCGATCGCGATCTGCGGGAACGGCTCCATCACCTTCGACTTCGTCCGGGACGAGGTGGTCGCCTTCCGCCCTCTGACCGAGGCGCATGTCGTGGAGGCGCTGGCGGTTCTGCGCGATCGGTTCCCCGGAGTCCGCCTGGGGGCGGAGTGCCGGCTGGAGCTGGTCCTGGAGGAGTCGTTCTACGTGCCTCCGGCCCTGTCGTGGACCGCGCGGCGGGTGCCGCGCCTGGAGGAGGCACTCGACCGGCGCGCCGTCGGCAAACTCATGGTGCAGCTGGACGGGACCGCCCGCCACTACTACGAAAGCGTGCGCGGACTGCTCGGCGGTTGCGAGGTCACGATCTCGGCGGACGTGTTCTGCGAGGTGATGCGCGCCGGTGTCACCAAGGCGGCCGCCCTGGAACTGATGGCGGGGAGCCTCGGTTTCGCCTTCGGCGACGTGATCGCCTTCGGTGACATGCCGAACGACCTTCCCATGCTGACCTGGGCGGGCACGGCGGTAGCCGTCGCGAACGCGCATCCGGCGGTGCTCGCCTCGGCCGACGAGGTGACCGCGTCCAACGACGACGACGGCGTCGCCAAGTGGCTGGAACGCCTGACCGGATAACCGGCGCGCGTCCGGGCGCTGCTTTTCGCAGTCGCGGGTTGGCACCGCACCACCGGCTGGTGCGAGGTCACACCGGTTCCGCGATGGAACGGCGGGGGGCGCGGGGGACCGTGGGGCCGTACCCGAGTCGCATGATCATCTGGATGTGCCCGCGCCGGTGGCGGGGATCGCTGCGATGACGCATGTCGCGCAGGTCGAGCGGCTGGTTGAGGAACGAGGCCGAGACCCCGTGGAGGGTCGCGGTCAGCAGCAGGCGTTGCAACGCCTGGCCGGCGCGCAGCCAGTCGACGGGGCGGTCGCCCGCGGTGGTGAGCACCGCCAGCCGCGGACTGGCCTCGAAGTGGACCGGCCCGCGCTCCCCGTGCTGTCCGAAGTCGCGGACCGGCGCCGGGTCGTCGGCGCAGCGAGGCCCCTGTGCGTAGGACGGCAGGCCGTCGTGGCGGTTTCCGCCCGTCGTCCACGCTCGCAGCTCGGCCCGGTAGTCGCTGTCCTTGGACAGCTCGTCGTCGGCGACGGCGACGCACTCCAGGAGGTCCGCCGAGGCACGCGGATCTGGCAGGACCAGGCCGGCCCCCTCGGCGGCGGCCGCGCGGCACAGGTCGGCGAGCACGTACCGGGAGAGCGGGCGCTCGCCGAACGGCTCCCGGTTGGTCCGGCGCACGCCGATGGAGTCGTACAGTTCCCGAGTCCGCGAGGAGGCGGGGCCGCCCGGCGACACCCGGACGGCGGCCAGGAGCCGGGGTTCCGCCGCGGTGTTCCGGCAGACGGGGACTTCCGTCGCCGGATGGAGGGACTGATCACTCTTGCCAGGCAGGGGCGGCGCCCGGAAGACCGCCCGGCGACGCCGAAAAACGATGACCTTGGTCCTGGGGGACGGGGTCCTTGTGCGGCGGCGCGGAAGCGGTTCCCGCAGAAGGATGAGGGTGACAAGCCGTCCGCCCAAGCCCCATGAGGTGATCGAGATGACCGACTCCCCGACCGGAGACGCGCTGCCCGCCGAGGTGCACGCCGCGATCGACACGCTCGTGACCGGTGCGCTGAAGGCACTGACGGAGTACGAGTCCTTCACCCAGGAGCAGGTCGACCACATCGTCAAGAAGGCGTCCGTCGCCGCGCTGGACCGGCACGCGGCGCTCGCCCGCCTGGCGGTCGAGGAGACCGGCCGCGGCCTGTTCGAGGACAAGGCGGTCAAGAACATCTTCGCCTGCGAGCACGTGACCCACAGCATGGCCGGCCTCAAGACGGTCGGCGTCGTCTCCCGCGACGAGATCGACGGCATCGTCGAGATCGCCGATCCGGTCGGGGTGGTCTGCGGCGTCACGCCGGTCACCAACCCGACCTCGACCACGATCTTCAATGCGCTGCTGGCGCTGAAGACCCGCAACCCCATCGTGTTCGCGTTCCACCCGGCGGCCCAGCGCTGCAGCGCCGAGGCGGCGAGGATCGTCCGCGACGCCGCCGTCGCGGCCGGCGCGCCCGAGCACTGCGTCCAGTGGATCGAGGAGCCCTCGCTGGAGGCGACCGGCGCGCTGATGCGGCACGAGGGCGTGTCCGTCATCCTCGCCACCGGCGGGAACGCCATGGTCAGGGCCGCGTACTCGGCGGGCAAGCCGGCCCTGGGCGTCGGGGCGGGCAACGTCCCCGCCTACATCGAGCGGACGGCCAAGCTGCGCCGGGCCGTCCACGACGTCGTGCTGTCCAAGACGTTCGACAACGGCATGATCTGCGCCTCCGAGCAGGCCGTCATCCTCGACGACGAGATCCACGACGCCGCGCTGGCGGAGTTCGCCCGGCTCCACGCGTACGTCGCGACGCCGGAGGAGAAGGCGAAGCTGGAGGAGTTCGTGTTCGGGGTCACGGCACACGGCGCCTCCTGCTCCGAGGTGCGGCTCAACCCCGACGTGGTGGGGCGGTCTCCGCACTGGATCGCCGAGCGGGCCGGTTTCGCCGTGCCGCCGGACACCTCCCTGATCCTCGTCCCGGTGCGGGAAGTCGGCCCGAGCGAGCCGCTGACCAGGGAGAAGCTGTGCCCGGTGCTCGCCCTGTTGCGGGCCCGCACCCGGGAGGAGGGCCTGGTCCTCGCCGAGCGCATGGTCGAGTTCGACGGCCTCGGGCACAGCGCCGTCATCCACACCGAGGACGCCGCGCTCGCCGAGAGGTACGGCACCAGGGTCAAGGCGGTGCGGGTCATCTGGAACGCCCCCGCCTCCCAGGGCGGCATCGGCGACATGTACAACGCGTTCCTGCCGTCGCTGACCCTGGGCTGCGGCAGCTACGGGCACAACTCGGTGTCGAACAACGTCTCCGCGGTCAACCTGGTCAACATCAAGCGGATCGGGCGGCGCAACAACAACATGCAGTGGTTCAAGGTCCCGGCGAAGATCTACTTCGAGCCGAACGCGATCCGCTACCTGGCGGACATGCCGGACGTGCACCGCGTCACGATCGTGACCGACGCCGTGATGACCCGCCTGGGGTACGTCGACCGGGTCGTCGACGTGCTGCGGCGGCGCGGCGAGCGGGTGGCCCTGCAGATCATCGACGACGTCGAGCCCGAGCCGAGCGTGGCGACCGTCGACAAGGGCGCCGACGTCATGCGCGCGTTCCGGCCGGACACCATCGTCGCTCTCGGCGGCGGCTCGGTGATGGACGCGGCCAAGGTCATGTGGCTGCGGTACGAGCACCCCGAGGTCGTCTTCGCGGACATGAAGGAGAAGTTCTTCGACGTCCGCAAGCGTGCGTTCCGATTCCCGGCCCTGGGCGAGCTCGCCCGCCTCGTGTGCGTGCCGACCACCTCGGGCACGGGCGCGGAGGTCACACCGTTCGCCGTGATCACCGACACCGCGACCGGCAAGAAGTATCCGCTGGCCGACTACGCGCTCACCCCGAGCGTCGCGATCGTGGACCCGGTCCTCGCCGCCGACCTGCCCCGGGTGGTAACCGCCGACAGCGGCTTCGACGCCCTCACCCACGCCGTCGAGGCGTACGTGTCGGTGTACGCCAGCGACTTCACCGACGGCCCCGCCCTGCACGCCATCAGGCTCATCTTCCGTTACCTGGAGCGCGCGGTGACCCGCGGCGCGGCCGACCCGGAGGCCAGGGAGAAGATGCACAACGCCGGCACGATCGCCGGAATGGCCTTCGGCAACGCCTTCCTCGGGATCGTGCACGCCATGTCCCACACGCTCGGCGCCACGTTCCACGTGGCCCACGGGCGCACGAACGCCGTCCTGCTGCCGCACGTCATCCGCTACAACGGCACCGTTCCGTCGAAGCTGTCGGGCTGGCCCAAGTACGAGGACTACCGCGCCCCCGAACGGTTCCAGGAGATCGCCCAGACGCTGGGCCTGCCCGCGGCCACCCCGGCCGAGGGGGTCGAGTCGCTCGCCGCGGCGGTCGAGCGCCTGCGCGACGCGGTCGGGATCGAGCGGTCGTTCCGGGACATCGGCGTCGATGAGAAGGCGTTCCTCGACGCGCTCCCGCAGCAGGCGCTCAACGCGTACGAGGACCAGTGCGCGCCGGCCAACCCCCGGATGCCGATGCTGGAGGACATGCAGGCGCTGATGCGCGCCGCCTACTACGGGCCCTCCCCGGAGTAGGCACCCGTGATGCGGTGCCGCACCCCGGTCCCCGCGCCCGCCGCCCTCGGGCGAGGTGAGGGTGAGGGCGCCGCCGAGTCGTTCGGCGCGGTCGGCGAGGTTGCGCAGGCCGCTGCGGCGGCCCTCGGCCGGGATGCCGACGCCGTTGTCCTCCACCACGAGGATCAGCCGGCCGTCCCCGGCGTGGACGACGACGTCGGCCCGGGTGGCCCTGGCGTGACGGACGAGGTTCGACACGGCTTCGCGCAGGACGGCGAGCAGGTGTTCGGTGATCTCGGCGGGCACGTCGTTGTCGAGCCGACCCTCCAGACTCAGGCCGGGCATGAAACCCAGGTGCCCGCGGGCGCTCTCGACCAGGTCGACGACCTGGGCCCGCAGGCTGGGGGAGAGCTGTCCTCGCGCGGCGTCTGCAGGGCGAAGATGGTCGAGCGGATCTGCCGGATGGTGGTGTCCAGTTCGTCGATCGCGGTCTGGAGGCGGGAGGAGGCCTCGGGGCGTTCGACCAGCCGCACCGTGCTCATCAGGGTCATCGCGACGGCGAACAGCCGCTGGATGACCACGTCGTGCAGGTCCTTGGCGATGCGGTCGCGGTCTTCGAGCAGGCCGAGCCGCTCGGCGTCCCTGCGGGTGTCGGCGAGCTCCAGCGCGACGGCCGCCTGTCCGGCGAAGGCGTGCAGCGTGCGCAGCTCCGACCGGCTGAACGGCATCCGTCCCGCGCGTTTGACCAGAGCGAGCGCTCCGCGTGCGGTCCCGGCCGCGCCCAGCGGCACGGCCGCCGTGGGTCCCACCGACGGGTTGTCGGCCCAGACGAGACGCACCTGGTCGTGGTCGAGATCGTCCAACGCCAGAGGTTCCCCGCTCAGGAACGCCCGGCCGACGAGCGAGCCCTGGACCGCGACCTCGTCGTCGGCGAGCCGGGCACCCGGCCCGTCCTCGATCGGCCCGTCCTCGATCGGCCCGACATCGCGCAGCGCGACGCGCAGCACGTCGCGGGCCCTCTCGGGAAGCAGGATCGCCACGGCGTCGGCGTCGGCCATCTCGCGGGCCCGCCGGGCGATCAGGGTGAGGACCTCCTGCGGCTCGCCGCCCGACAGCAGCCGGGTGGTGATGTCCGAGGACGCCTGCAGCCAGGTGCCACGATGCGACGCAGCACCGTCTCCAGGTCCAGGTCGCTGCCGATCGACACGACCGCCTCCAGCAGCGCGTGCACCCGATCCCGGGTGGCCGGCACCGCCTCCAGACGGCTCTGCAGTTCGGCCAGAAGATCGTCCAGACGCATGTTGGGGATCAGCGAAGTGGGCTCCCTTCTCCGTCATGGTGCGAAGTTTCGCATCGCGGACATGCCGGTGCCCACCCCCGCGAGCGGGGGTGGGCACCGGAGCCGGTCGTGAGATCGGGCCTCGTCTACTTGAGGATCGGGAAGCGGCGGACCAGGGGGGTGGCGGCCCAGATCCTGCCGAGCCCGAAGGTGGTGCCGGCTCCGCCCAGGGCGAGGCCCGCGAGGACGATGGCGTAGACGATGTGCTCGTCCATGAAGGGGTTGGTGGTCAGCGGGAGTTCGGCGGCCCACATCATCAGCAGGAGGAGCCCGCCGGTGGTGGCGGCGATGCGCATGCCCACGCCGAGGACGAGGGCGGCGCCGATGCCGGCGAGGCCGGTCATGAACAGCCAGTCGACCCAGGCCTGGCCGGCGAGGGTCCCGAACAGGCCGCCGAAGGTCCTGTCGGCGGTGCCCTTCAGGAAGCCGGTGGTCGGGCTGCCGCCGTTGATCCACGCCTTGGCGGCGGGGGTGGCGAAGCCCCAGCCGAACAGCTTGTCGAGGAAGGCCCACAGGAACACCCAGCCGACGGCGACGCGGGCGGCGGCCCACACGTACCGCACCGGGCCGGCGCCGGCGGGGATCGTCTCGCCGTGCGCGCGGGGAGCGGGGACCGTGGCGGGGGGAGCGGCGGGGTGGAGGTTGTGGTTTCTCCGGTTGCGCCCTTCGGTGATGGCCATGACCGGCCCCTTTCAACGTGTTCGCGTCTTCTCTCTTCTCAACACCTCAAGGAAACCGCGATCACGGCCCGTGCCGCAGGAGCCGTACGGCACGCTTCGGTGGTCTTGAAGTCCCGCGCTCATGGGACTTTCGGCCCAAGCGGTGCGGACGACGTGTCGTCGCGATCGCCGGGCCCTATGACTGGCGGGGGCGGGTCCTGGGCCCCTACCCGCCCGGGTCGTCCCGGAGGAAGCCTGCGGCGGCACGCCACGGCGCTGTCCGGACGGCCGGTGTGGCTGTTCAGCAGCGGGCCGCTCGACCGGTCCGCGGACGAGGCGGAGATCCCGCCGGTTCCCCAGGCGGCCCGGGCGTCGGCCGCTCTCGGCGCGCCTGGGCCCGACAAGTCGCCGAGCATGTGGCGGCCCCGCGGGGAACGGGGGTCTGACAGACTCCTCGCATCACGAGATCGACGGCGGCAGGACGCGATCGGCTGCGGCCTGAGGAGCAGTGCGTGAGCGGGTGGCCGGAAGCGCGCCGGGCGGCACCCCGCCGGTCAGACGCTGGTGACGCCGTGGGCGGCGAACTGGGCGTGTACGCGATCGAGCAGGGCGTGGTCCGGGGGTTCGACGTCGGCCAGGGGGAACGTGAGCCCGAGCCGGGTGTACTTGCCGGCGGCCATGCGGTGGAAGGGCAGCACGTCGACCCGTTCGACGTTGCCGAGCATCGCGACGAACCGGGCGAGGCCGTCCACGTTGTCCTCTCCGTCGGTGAGGCCGGGAACCAGGACGAACCGCACCCAGACCGGGCGGCCCAGGTCGGCCAGCCGGCGGGCGAAGCGCAGGGTCGGCTCCAGGCTCGCCCCGGTCAGCCGCCGGTAGCCCCGCGGGTCGTACGACTTGATGTCGAGCAGCACGAGGTCGGTGTCGGCGAGCAGCGCGTCGCTCGCGCGGTCGCCGAGGAAGCCCGAGGTGTCCAGCGCGGTGTGCAGGCCGCTCTCGTGGCAGCGGCGCAGCAGTTCTCCGGTGAAGCGAGGCTGCAGCAGCGGTTCGCCGCCGCTGAGCGTCACCCCGCCGCCGGCGACGGAGATGAACCGGCGGTAGCGGTCCACCTCGGTCATGACCTCGTCCACCGTGACCCGGCGGCCGTCGCGCATGCGCCAGGTCTCGGGGTTGTGGCAATACAGGCAGCGCAGCGGGCACCCGCAGGTGAACACCACGAAGCGGGTGCCGGGACCGTCCACCCCGACGGACAGATCCCACGACTCGATGACGCCGGAGCCCGCCGCCGGCTCCGCCTGGCACAGCTCGGCGGCTGCGTCCTGGCGGAGCCAGGCAATGGACTCGTGGCGGAGCCAGGCAATGGGCTCGTGGCGGAGCCGGGCGGCGGAGTCGTCCAGCGGCTTCTCCGGCATCACAGCCGTCCGTGGAAGGTGCGGTCGATCACGTCCTGCTGCTGCTCGCGGGTGAGCCGGACGAAGTTCACGGCGTAGCCGGAGACCCGGATCGTGAGCTGGGGGTACTTCTCGGGGTGGTCCATCGCGTCGACCAGCGTGGCCCGGTCGAGCACGTTGACGTTCATATGGAAGCCGCCCGCGTCGAAGTAGCCGTCGAGCACGCCCACCAGGTCGGCGACCCGGTCCTCCACCGTGCGGCCCAGCCCTTCGGGGGTGACGGTGCTGGTCAGCGAGATGCCGTCCTGCGCCTGGTCGTAGGGGAGCTTGGCCACCGACAGCGCCGAGGCGACCAGGCCGTGCCGGTCGCGGCCGTTCATCGGGTTGGCGCCGGGGGCGAACGGCGTGCCGGCCCTGCGCCCGTCGGGGGTGTTGCCGGTGTGCTTGCCGTAGACCACGTTGGAGGTGATGGTGAGCACCGACTGGGTGTGCTCGGCGTCCCGGTAGGCCGGGTGGCGGCGGATCTTCTCCATGAACGCCCGCACCAGGTCCGCCGCGATGGCGTCGGCGCGGTCGTCGTTGTTGCCGTACGCCGGGTAGTCGCCCTCCACCACGTAGTCCACGGCCAGCCCGGTCACGTCGCGGAGCACGCGGACCTTCGCGTGCCTGATGGCCGACAGGCTGTCGGCGGCCACCGACAGGCCCGCGATGCCGCAGGCGAGCGTGCGCCTGACGGGATAGTCGTGCAGCGCCATCTCGATGCGCTCGTAGGCGTACTTGTCGTGCATGTAGTGGATGACGTTCAGGGCGTTCACGTACGTCTTCGCCAGCCAGTCCATCATCCGGTCGAACGCCGCCGCGACCTCCTCGTAGTCGAGCACGTCGCCGGTCAGCGCGGGGTAGGCGGGGCCGACCTGCTCGCCGCTGATCTCGTCCCGGCCGCCGTTGATCGCGTACAGCAGGGTCTTGGCGAGGTTGACGCGGGCGCCGAAGAACTGCATCTGCCTGCCCACGGGTGCGGCCGAGACGCAGCAGGCGATGGCGGTGTCGTCGCCGTACCTGGGCCGCATCAGCTCGTCGCTCTCGTACTGGATCGAGCTCGTCTCGATGGACAGGCGGGCGCAGAAGCGCTTGAACGGCTCCGGCAGGCGTGGCGACCAGAAGACGGTCAGGTTCGGCTCCGGCGCCGGGCCGAGGTTGCGCAGCGTCTGCAGGTAGCGGTAGCTGGTGCGGGTGACCAGAGGCCTGCCGTCGGCGCCGATGCCGCCGATCGACTCGGTGACCCAGGTCGGGTCGCCGGAGAAGAGCTGGTCGTACTCCGGGGTGCGCAGGAAGCGGACGATGCGCAGCTTGATCACGAAGTCGTCGACGAGCTCCTGGGCCTCCTGCTCGGTGAGCCATCCCTCGGCGAGGTCCCGCTCCAGGTAGACGTCCACGAAGGTGGAGGTGCGGCCGAGGGACATCGCCGCGCCGTTCTGCTCCTTGACGGCGGCGAGGTAGGCGAAGTACAGCCACTGGATCGCCTCGTGGGCCGTCGCGGCGGGGTGGGAGATGTCGTGGCCGTAGGAGGCGGCCATGGTCTTCAGCTCGCCCAGCGCGCGGATCTGCTCGGCCAGTTCCTCCCGGTCGCGGACGACCGCGTCGGTGGAGAACTCTCCGTCGAGCGAGTGCAGCTCGGCCCGTTTGGCCTCGACCAGCCGGTCCACGCCGTAGAGGGCGACGCGCCGGTAGTCGCCGATGATGCGCCCGCGGCCGTACGCGTCGGGCAGGCCGGTGATGACCCCGGCGCGGCGGGCCGCCCGGATCTCGGGGGTGTAGGCGTCGAAGACGCCGTCGTTGTGCGTCTTGCGATACCTGGTGAAGATCTCCTTCACCTGGGGGGCGAGCGTGTACCCGTACGCGGCGAGGCCGTTCTCCACCATCCGCAGCCCGCCCGCCGGCATGATGGCCCGCTTCAGCGGGGCGTCGGTCTGCAGGCCGACGATCAGCTCACGGCCGCAGTCGATGTAGCCGGGCCGATGCGAGGTGATGGAGGAAGGCGTGGCGGTGTCCACGTCGTACACTCCGCGCCGCCGCTCCTCGGGGAACAGGCCCGACACCTCCGCCCACACCGCGCGGGTCCGCTCGGTGGGGCCTGCCAGGAACGACTCGTCGCCTTCGTACGGCGTGTAGTTGGCCTGGATGAAGTCGCGCACGTCGACCCGCTCACGCCAGGCCGTGCCGCGGAAACCGCGCCACGCGCCGTGCGCGGCCGCCTCCTGCCCGGCTCCATGCCGCCTGGCCCCACGCTCGCTGGTCCCATGCTCCCTGGGCTGTGTGACCGTCATCGCCGGCCCCTCTCGTCGGTGTCCGCTCTCACTGTCGTCCCTGGGGCCGTCCTCCTCGCCGAGCGGAGGTCACCGATCACGAGGACCAAAGTCATCCGCGCGACAGGTCGGCCATCGGCGGTCCCGTGTAACTTTCAGCCGAACCGGTGATCGCGCGGGGACGCCGCACACCCCGTGGGCGGCATCGGGACGGTGCCGTGCCGGGCGACCCGCCGTGTGCCGCCGGCCCGTCCGTTGACGCCCGAACCACGACGTGCGTACGGTCCGGCTGCGAACCCGAAGTCACTATGAAGGAAACCGTTTGTCGGGCTCACCACGAGCGGCGATGCGGCGAATGTGGCACGTGGAATGCGTGAAGGTTCTCGTTCCCCGGTCAGTCGCCCCGCCATCGGCAACCAGTCGGAAACCGGTATCTCGGCAACTTCGCGCCCCGCCCCAGCGGCTCCCGCCCAGGCTCTCCTCTCCAACCCACCACCGCTTCAGAGGACACACATGCGACTCTTCTCCCTTCGATCGGGGACGGCGCTGGCCGCCGTCGTCTGTGCCGGGGCCACCGCCCTCACCCTCGCGCCGGCCGCCCAGGCGGCGGCCGGCTGCCAGGTCACCTACACGATCAGCAGCGAGTGGCCGGGTGGTTTCGGCGCGAGCGTCAGCGTCGACAACATCGGTGACCCGATCAGCGGCTGGAAGCTGACCTGGTCGTTCGGCGCCGGGCAGACCATCTCCCAGCTGTGGAACGGCAGCTACACCCAGTCGGGCGCGCAGGTGACCGTCACCGACGCCGGTTACAACGCCTCCATCCCCACCGGCGGCTCGGCCGGCTTCGGCTTCAACGCGTCCTGGAACGGCTCCAACCCCGTTCCCGCGAACTTCGCCCTCAACGGCACCCCCTGCACCGGCGCCGTCAGCAGCCCGTCGGCGAGCCCCACCCAGTCGCCCGACACGAGTCCGAGCGCGTCCCCGTCACAGAGCCCGTCGCAGAGCCCCTCATCAAGCCCTTCACCGAGCCCGTCACCGAGCCCGTCACCCAGTCCGTCGCCGAGCCCCTCCGGTAGCACGCCCCCGTCGAACCCCGTGGGGAAGGTGCTCACCGTGGCCGTCGGCTCCCCGTTCAGGCCGGTGACCCATGTCGCGACCGGCGGTCTGTACGGACTGGCGGAGAACGGCAAGCCCGCGGACTCGACCCTGTTGCCGCTGAAGGTCAACTCGCTGACGCAGCCGGCCCCGGGTGTGGGCCAGCGGCCCAACGGTCAGCCGCCCGGCGGAGACTCGCTGCTGGTGGCGCCGCAGGCCACCCGGGTCGGCGCGGGGGAGTACATCCGGATGCCGGACATCTACCCCAACTTCCCGTACAAGTGGGTGAGCTGGAACGACTGGCTGGCCAAGGTGGACACGATGGTCCGCGCGCGGCTGAACGCGACCTCGGTGACCAACATTCTCGGCTGGGAGCTGTGGAACGAGCCGGACTGGACGTGGAACACCTCCGCCGCCGGGGCGTTCAACGACGGCTGGTCCCGCACCTACCGGGCGGTTCGGGCGCTGGACACCGCGACGCCGATCGTGGGGCCGAGCATCTCCTACTACAACCGCTCGTGGTTGTCGTCGTTCCTCAGCAGCGCCAAGGCGGCCGGCACGCTGCCGGACATCATCTGCTGGCATGAGCTGGGCAGTCCCAACAACATCGCCGCCAACATCGCCGACTACCGCGCGCTGGAGTCGTCGCTGGGCATCAGTCCCCGGCGGATCTCGATCAACGAGTACGCCGCGACGAGCGAGGTGGACGTCCCCGGCCGGATCGCCAGCTACGTGGCCAAGTTCGAGCGGACCGGGGTCGAGTCGGCGCACCGGGCGTTCTGGTACGAGTACGGCACCATGAACGGGCTGGTGACCAACAACACCCAGCCCACCGGGACCTGGTGGCTCTACAAATGGTACGGCGACATGGCCGGCCGGATGGTCACCACCACCCCGCCGAACCAGACCGGGCTGGACGGCTTCGCCTCCTACGACGGCACCCGTAAGATCGTGAACGTGGTCCTGGGCAACGAGGCCGGCACCAACACGGTCCGGCTGACCGGCATCGGCGCGCTCGGCCCCTCCGTCCAGGTGACGGTGGAGTCCACGCACACGCAGAGCCGCTTCACCGCGGCCCCGGCGGCCACCTCCGTCTCCAGCGCCGTCTATCGGGTGACCGGCGACCAGCTGCTGGTGATCGTGCCGAACATGGCCGCCTCCGACGGGTACCACGTGGTCGTCCAGCCGGCCAGCGGGGTGCCGTCGTACCAGCAGCGGTACGAGGCGGAGGACGCCTCGGTCTTCCGCGCGCAGCGGCTGACCGCCTCCAGCGCGTCCGAGGGCGGCTACGTGGGCCGCATCGACAATGCCACGAGCGCGCACACCACCGACAGCTACGTCGACTTCGTGGTGAACGTGCCGGCCGCCCGCACCTACACGATGACCATCGGCTACGCCAACGGCGGCGGCGCCACCGCCACCCAGGGCCTGGCCGTGAACGGCGGATCGTGGGGCGCCGTCAGCTACCCGGCCACCTCCGGCTGGGGCCAGTTCGGCGCGACCACCGGCACCACGGTCGCCCTCAAGGCCGGATACAACGTGATCCGCCTGGCCAAGGGCTCTCCCGGGTTCTCCGGTGGCACCGGCAACGCCGAACTGGACTACATCCAGCTCGCCTGAGCCACACCGGCACACCTGACCGCCCGCGCCGGCAGCACGCCGGCGCGGGCGGTCGCCGCCGTCAGGGAACCGGCGGGCCACGGAAACGAGGGAGGGGAAAGCCAGAGAAGCGGAAAGCAGGGAAAACAATTTCCGGCACGCTGCCGATGTCCTTCTGGTGGTCATCGACACCATGTTTCCGGCGCGTTATCCGCACTCCATCGCGCTATACAGTGAATCGCGGCAACGTCCAGCGGAAACTGGAGGAAACGTGGGGAGACCGGAGCGTCACGCCACCATCGCCGACGTCGCGGCACTGGCCGGGGTGTCGGTGGGCACGGCCTCCAAAGCGCTCAACGGGCGCGGATCGCTGCGCGAGGAGACCCGGACGCGGGTGCGCGAGGCCGCCCGGCAGCTCAGCTTCCAGGCCAACGCCGGCGCGCGGAGCCTGCACTCGGGCCGCACCTACACCGTCGGCATGATCACCACGGACACCATCGGCCGGTTCAGCATCCCGGTCCTGATGGGAGCCGAGGACGCGCTCGGCGCCGGCGAAATGTCGATCTTCCTCTGCGACGGCCGGGACGACCCCATCCGTGAGCAGTACTACGTCAAGACCCTTCTCAGCCGCCGGGTCGACGGGATCATCGTGACCGGCCGCCGCACCGAGGCGCGCATGTCCATCGGCCGGGACCTGCCCGTCCCCGTGGTGTACGCCTTCATCAGCTCCTCCGACCCCCAGGACTGCTCGGTGGTCCCCGACGAGGAGAGCGGAGCGCGCAAGGCGGTCGAGCACCTGCTGGCGGTCGGGCGCACCCGGATCGCCCACGTCACCGGGCCGGAGCACCACAACTCCGCGCGGGTGCGCGCGGCGGCCGCGCTCGACCGGCTGGCGGGCGAAGGGCTCGACCTGGTCGCGCCGCCGCTGTTCGGCGGCTGGAGCGAGGCGTGGGGCCGGCAGGCCGTCGGCATCCTGCTGGCGGGCCGGACGGAGTTCGACGCGGTCTTCTGCGGCAGCGACCAGATCGCCCGCGGCGTGGGCGACGCGCTGCGGGCCGCCGGGCGGCGGGTCCCGCAGGACGTCGCCCTCGTCGGCTTCGACAACTGGGACGTGATGACCGAGGGCGCTCAGCCACCGCTGACCAGCGTCGACATGGACCTCGAAGGGCTCGGCCGGTCGGCGGCCGAGAGGCTGCTGGCCGCCATCAACGGCACCGCCTCTCCCGGCCGGCACCCGCACCCCTGCCGGCTCGTGGTGCGCGGGTCGACCATCGTTCCGCCCGCGTGACCGGGACAGGCCCCGGCGGCGCGGTCAGTGCGATGTCGTGGGCGCCGCGTAGAGGGTGCGGGCGACGCCGACGCGGTTGGAGACGCCGAGTTTGGCGAAGATCCGCGACAGGTGCATCTCCACGGTCTTCTGGGTCACGTAGAGCCGGTCGGCGATCTCCCGGTTCTTCAGCCCCTCGCTGACCAGCCGGGCGATCTGCCGTTCGCGTGCGGTGAGGGAGGCGGCGCTCGGCCGGTCGGCGACGGGCGGGCCGGAAGCGCCCGGCGGGTCGGCGGCGGCTGATTCGATCACCGGCATGGTCGGGTCCGCAGTCGTGCCGGCGGTGACGCCGGTCGTGACGCCGACGGTGATGCCGGTCGTGATTCCGGTGGTGATGCCGGCGGTCAGGTCGGCGGAGAGCGGCCGCCGCGTGGCCGCGCCGGAGGAGACGGCCTGCTCCGGGCCTCCGGGGGACGCCTTCGCGGGTGCCGCGACCTCGGGGTCGCCCGCGGCCTGCCTGGCCTCCGCGACCATCTCGGCGGCGAGTGCCCCGGGCCAGCCCTGGTCCACCGGCGTGCCGTACGCGGCCAGGTGGCCTCGCAGGGCGTCGAGGTCGCCCGTGCGGGCCGCGACGAGACAGCGCGCCGCCAGCACGGAGGAGTGAAGCGCGGCGCTGCCGGACAGCCAGGCCGCCCGCCCGGCCTCGTCGGCGCTCTCCTCCGCCGTCGTGAGCCGGTCGGCGGCGCACAGCGCCGCGACGCGTGCCACCAGCGCGTGGCATACGACCGCGTGCCTGCCGGCCGACCTGCCGGCGGCCACGGCACGATCGAGATGCCGCACCGCCTCGTGCGGGCGTTCGAGGACGAGCGCGGCCCAGCCGATCCAGAGCGGCGCGTCCGGGAGGGTCACGAGCTGCTCGTCGGTGAGGACGTCGAGGTCCGCGGCGGCCCGGGAGAAATCGCCGGATCCATCCGCGGTCGGTGAGCCGGAGAGGACCGCCGAAACGGCGAGCATCCCGCGTGCCGCGCAGCCGAGCAGGCGCAGGCCGAGCCGATCGGCGATGTGGACGGCCTGCGCGGCGTCGGCGCACGCCGCGCCGGGGGACCCGCTCGACACTTCGAGCCGGGCCCGTTCGAACGACAGCACCGCGCGATCGGCCTCGGCCGGGGCGTGCGCCAGTTCGGCACGCAGCAAGGCGCGTGCCTCGCCGGACCGGCCCAGGTCGTGCAGCAGGCGGGCCTGGCCGGCGGCCACCGCGGCGCGCCGGCCGCCCGTGCCCGGCGGAATCAGCCGCAGGGCCTCGGCCAGGGCGTCGCAGCCCTGCCGCAACTGGCCGGCCGCCTCACAGGCTCTGCCGAGTGCCAGCAGCAGGCCGGTGCGGACGTCGGTGTGCTCGTCATCGCCGTCCGGTCCGGTCCCGTCGTACGGCAGCAGTTCGAGCGCCGCCCGCCGCCACTGAGCCGCCTGTCGCGGACGCGCGGTCTCGACCTCGTCGGCGGCCGCGGCGAGCAGCGCGACCGCGGCGCGGTCGCCCGGCGCGGCGACCCGCGTGAGATGCGGCGCCGTCCCGACGGCGGACGCCCGGCCGCCGGACGGAGACTGTGCGGCCCGCGCGTGGGCGCCGAGCCGCCAGCCGGGGCTCACGTTGTGGTAGACCGCACGGCGGACCAGGGGGTGCCGGAACCCGAACCGCCCGGTCCCCGCCACGAGGCGGATGAGGTCGTGGGAGGCGATCTCGTCGATCGCCGAATAGGCGTCCTGCTCGCCGACCTCGGCGACCGCCGCCACCGACGGCACGGTGAGCGGGTCGCCGAGCACCGCGCACGCGGCGACGACCAGCCTCCCCACGGCAGAGAGGCGGGCGACCTCGGCGGCCATCGCCGAGGCGAACCACGGCGGAACGGGCGCGATGTCGGCCTCGTCGATTCCGGGCGGGCCCTGCTCCAGCACGTCGGCCAGAGCCCGGAGGTAGCCGGGGTTGCCCTCGCTCGCGCGGTACAGTTCCCCGCGCGCGTGCGCGGGTGTGTCCTCACCCATCAGGGCCCCGGCATGGCTTTCGGCCAGAGTCTCCAGGTGGAGCCGGGTGACCTCGCGTGCCGTGTCGACGGTGGCGCGCAGCCGCGGGGACACCTGCCGGTGCCGATGCGCGAAGGCGAGGAGGACGGGGGCGCGGGGCGGCGTGCACATCAGCCGGCACACCACGTCGACGGTGCCCGCGTCGGCGTGCTGCAGATCGTCGAGGACGAGGACGACCGGCAGGGACGAGGCGAGGTCCTCCAGCAGCACGCGGACGGCGTGCGCCGCGCGGTAGGGCGCCGCGATGTCCGGCGGCGACGGCGCGGAGGCGTCCGCCGCCAGCGAGGGGAAGACGGCCGCCAGCACGTCCCGCTGCGCCGCCGGCAGCCGGTCGAGCCGTTCGCCGCCGGTGACGGGGAGCCGGCCGTCCAGCGCGTCGACGATCGCCCCGAACGGCAGGTCGCCGTCCACCGGCTGCGGCCGGCCGTTGAACGCGTCGATGCCCGCGACTCGGGCGACGCGCGTCACCTCGGCGAGTAACGCGGTCTTGCCCGTTCCGGGGTCTCCGCTGATTTCGAGGAAAGCCGGGCGGCCCTGCGACAAGCCCTGGACCGCGGCCTCGATCTCGCGGCGTTGCGACTCCCGTCCGATAAGCGGGCTGACCGGCCGGTGCGGATCCGTGGCCGCGGCGACCGGTGCGCCGTCAAAGGCCGGATACCGCCGCGGCGGCACACTCATATCCTTCACCCCATGGCCTCGCACTTTTCGTCGGACCCTGATCGGAATGCGCGTGGATCGATATTCGGGCATAGCTGCGGAACAACCGGCGGTAATGTGAATGAAAATCGTGGGAGCGCTCCCATGATTTTCGCAAGCTCGTCGCTCTCTGTCAGCGTCTCCCGGCTGGCAGCACGTGTCCTGGCAGGATGTTGTCAGGTTCCGTCCATCCCGGACAGAGCGCCGAAACCATCCGTGCTTTCTGCGTCGGGAGCCACGGACCAGGGTGTCGATCGAGGCGGCCCATGGCACGCCTGGCCGGGCGGACCCGGCGGGAATCCATGTGATGCCGAATTACGGGCGGAAGAAATGCGGGCCGGCCCGCCGTCACCACTTTCCGAAAATGGCGCCGCTTCACACGTTTGCGCACGCTGTGTGAGCGTGCGACGACTTCCTGTCGGAGACCGGTCGCCGGGACGGGTTGGCGGACCGGCTTTAATATGACGATGCCTGGCAGGCCGCCGGGGAGCGCCGGGCCGCATATCTGCCAAGTGACGCGGTTCGGCGATATGCGGTGTACGAGGTAGGTGGCATGTGAATTCGCAGACTTGCCGCAACAGTGTGCTGCAGGGTTTCGGTTTGGATATGGCCAGCGAGTCGGTTTATTTGACGATTCTGGCGGATCCCGACAGCACGGTCGCCGATCTGATGCTTCGGCTGGGTTTGGCGGAGGACGAGGTCCGGGTCGCGCTGGACCGTCTGCGCCGGCTCTCGCTGCTCCGGCCGTCCCGGGAGGACCCGGGCGTGTTGTGCCCGGTGAGCCCGGGAATCGCCCTGGAAGCTCTCGTCAAGCACCAGGAGGCCGAGCTGGTCCGCCGGCAGAACCAGATCGCGGAGAGCCGGGCGGCGATCGCCGTGCTGGAGGCCGAGTACGCGATCACGCGTCACGCCTCCGGCGACGTCCTGGAACGCCTCGCGGACATCGACGCGATCCGGGAGCGGCTGGTGCAACTGGCCCGCGACGCCCGCTACGAGTTCCTGTCCCTGATGCCGGTGGGCACGCGGTCCGCCGAGAGCACGGCGGCGAGCCGGGCGCTGGACGAGCAGATGCTGGAGCGCGGGGTGGCCGTACGCGCCCTCTTCCTCGACACCATCGACCGCGACCCGGTCACGGCGGGCCATGCCCGCCGGCTCACGTGGCTGGGCGGCCGGGTGCGCACCCTTCCGGTGCTGCCGATCCGGATGATCGTCGTGGACCGCGAGGTGGCGATGGTCCCGGTCGACCCCGAGCACGTCGCGCTGGGCGCGGTGCTGGTCCGCGGCGAGGGCATGGTCATGGCGATGCGCACGCTGTTCGACCTGATGTGGGAACGCGGCCGGGACTTCGGCGAGTCCCGCACCCGCGACGGCGACGGTCTCACCGACCAGGAGCGTGAGCTGCTGAGGTTCCTGTGCGAGGGGCACACCGACGAGGCGGTGGCCCGCAAGCTCGGGATCTCCACCAGGACCTGCCGCCGGATCACCGCGGACCTGATGAACCGGCTGGGCGCCCGCAGCCGGTTCCAGGCCGGGGCACGGGCGGCGGAACGCGGCTGGTTCCGCTATCCCGAGCCCGCGCCCGCGCCCGGACCCGGCATGTGGGCGGACGCGCCGACCCTGTGACGCCGTACGACCTCGTGACGCCGTACGACCTCGTGACGCCGTACGACCTCGTGGCGTCGGACGACCTCGTGGCGTCGGACGGCCTTGTGACATCGGGCGTGCTCGCGGCATCAGGCGTCCGCCGGTTCGCGGTCTCCGGCCAGCCGGTCCCGCAGGTGGTCGACGAGTGCCGCGGGTGTCGGATGGTCGAACGCGATGCTGGCGGGCAGGGCCAGCCCGCTGGTGGCCGCGAGGCGGTTGCGCAGCTCCACGATCATGAGCGAGTCCAGGCCGAGCTCGAACAAGGTGGCGTTCGGCTCGATCCAGTCCGCGGCGTGACCGCTGACCTCGGCGACCTGCCCGACGACCAGGTCGAGCAGCAGCGCGTCCCGTTCGTCCGGTGAGAGGCCCGACGGCGGCAGCGCGCCCATGACGTCCGGCCCGGCCTCGGGCTCCGGCGCTGCCACGGTTCCGGTACGCGTCGCCGCGAGGTCCAGGTCGGCCGGCACGATCAGTGGCTCCGCCACGGCGAGTGCGTCGTCGAACAGTCCCAGTCCGTCCTGGACGGGCAGCGGCGTGATTCCGGCGCGGCGCATCCGTTCGAGGTCGGCGGGACCGAGGCGGCCGCCCATGCCGTCGGACTCCCACAGCCCCCAGGCCAGCGACATCGCGGGGAGCCCGAGCGAGTGGCGGTGGCGGGCGAGGGCGTCGAGGAACGCGTTGGCCGCCGCGTAGTTCGCCTGGCCCGCGGTGCCGAGCACGCCCGCCACGGAGGAGAACAACACGAAGGCGTCCAGGTCGAGCCCGCGGGTGAGTTCGTGGAGGTGCCAGGCGCCGTCGGCCTTCGGCCGCATGACGTCCTCGACCTGCCGCGCGGACATGGCGGTGAGCACCGCGTCGTCGAGCACGCCCGCCGCGTGGACGACCGCGGTGAGCGGATGGTCCGCCGGGACCGCGGCGAGCAGCGCCTCCACGGCGCCGCGGTCGGCGACGTCGCAGGCGACGGCCCTGACCTCGGCCCCGAGGCCGGCCAGGTCGGCGACGAGCCGGTGGGCGCCGGCCGCCGCGTCGCCCCGGCGGCTCGCCAGGATCAGATGGCGTACGCCGTGCTCGGTGACGAGGTGCCGGGCGAGCAGTGCCCCGAGGCCGCCGGTTCCGCCGGTGACGAGCACCGTGCCCTGGGGGTCGATGCGCCGGCCGTTCCGGCCCGTGATCAGGGGGACCTGCACCGGCTCCGGCCGATGGAGTACGCCGTCTCGAATGACGATCTGCGGCGCGCCGGTGGCCACCGCCGCCGCGATCGCGTCGCGGGAAGCGGGCGTCCCGTCGACGTCGACGAGCGTGAAGCGGCCCGGGTTCTCCGCCTGAGCCGACCGGATCAGGCCCCAGGACGCCGCGTTGGCGAGGTCCTCGACCGGGTCGGTGGGGAGGGCGGCCACCGCGTGCCGCGTGAGGAAGACCAGCCGTACGCCGGCGGGGGCGTCGTCGGAGAGCCACCGCTGCGCGAGTTCCAGCGTGCGGCGGGTCGCGCGGCGGGCCGCGGCGGGCGTGGGGTCGTCCGGCGGCAGCGGCACGACCACCGCGGCGGGCGGCTCCCCGTCCGCCGCGACGGCCGCCCATGCGGCGGAGAGATCACCGGGGTGCGCCGTGACGATGGGCCGCGGTCTCTCGTACGGCGTCTCGTGGGGCGGCTCGACGACGGGCCAGGCGACGCGGTACAGCGCTCCGCGGCGGCCGGCCGAACGTCCGAGCTGCTCCGGTGCGACGGGCAGCAGGTGCAGCGACTCGACGACGACCGCCGGGCGGCCGGTCTCGTCCCACCCGGTGATCGACACCGCCCCCGGACCGGCCGGTGAGATCCGCACCAGGAGCTCACGCGCGTCGTGTGCGGAGAGGGCGACCCCGTTCCAGATGAACGGGATGCGCGGCCGCGCGGTGCCGTCTCCGGCGTCGGCGACCAGGTCGACGAGCCGCTCCGGCGCGCCGTCCAGGCCGAGCCCGTGCATCGTCGCGTCGAGCAGAGCCGGATGCGGGCCGAACAGGGCGGGATGCAGGCGCCGGTCCTCGGGCAGCCGAAGCTCGACGTAGAGATCGTCGCCGTGCCGGTGGGCGGCGCGGACGCTCTGGAACACCGGACCCCAGCCGTAGTGGCCACGGGCGTTGAACCGCCGGTAGAAGTCGCCGACCTCGATCGGGACCGCGCCGCCGGGGACGCCGCTCGCGGGCCGGTCCGTCTTCGCGGCCCCATTCTGCGCAGAGGCGACACCGCCGGGCCGGGCCGGGCCGAGCACACCGGTGGCCAGCTGCGACCAGGGACGCCCGCGAGCCTCGCCTTCGCCCCTGCACCGCAGCGAGAACTCCCGTCGCCCGGCCGGGCCGGCGGGTCCGGCCCGGAGCTGCAGTTCGACCCTGCCCTCGGGCGGGACGATCAGGGGGGCCTTGTGCGTCAGCTCGACGACCTCGGCGCACCCGGTCTGCCGGGCGGCCCACGCGGCGAGTTCCAGGAACGTCACGCCCGGCACGACGACGCGCCCGTGCACCTCGTGGTCCGCGAGCCAGGGTTGCGTACGCGCCGAGAGGCCCCCGGTGAACAGCATGCCGCCGTCGTCGAGTTCGATCCCCTGGTCGACCAGCGGATGGCGCTCCGCCGCCCGCGAGACGGCGGAGGCGTGGCTCCGGCCGGACGCCGGAAGCCAGAACCGCCGTTGGTCGAAGGCGTACGTCGGAAGATCGACGGGAGTGCCCCGCCCGGCGGGGAGGACGTTCCGCCACACGACGGCCTGGCCCTGGCAGTACGCCTCGGACAGCGCGGCGACGAGGCCCTGCGCCGCGCCCTGCCCCGGCCGCACGACCGCGATCGGCGCGCCCGGGCGGAGCGTTGTGCCTGCTTGATGCGGTGCGTCTGGGTGCTGCGGTGTGCCGGTCCCGTGATGCGGCGAGGCCGGCTGGTGTGTCGCGGCCGGGTCGTCCTCGGCGGGCGTGGGCATGGTGATCGGGGTGGGCATCGTGGTCGGGGCGGGCATGGCGGGACCGAGCACCAGGACACGGCCCGCCCCGCCGGCGGTGAGCAGCCGGGCGCCGTCCCACGTCCCGGTGGTGTCCCGGCGGGTCCAGTGCCCGGGGTCGGCCAGATCATGGGCTGTCAGGAACCGTCCGGTCGAGCCGTGGACGATCGGGATGGCGGGCTCGACGAACCGGGTGCGCCCGACGACCGTGCGGACCTCGCGCAGCGCCGCGTCCTCGTCGCCCCGGCCCGCCGACTGGCCCGCGAACCGGCCCAGGGCGACGGCCAGGGCCGCGGCGTCGGTGAGGGAGAGAGCGCCGGCGACGTAGGCGGCGGCCGGCTCGCCGCTCCCGGCGCCGAGAACGTACTCGGGCGTGACCCCGAAGTATTCGAGCAGCCGGGTGAGCGCCACGTCGGCCGCGAACCGGGCCGCGTACGCATGGGCGGAGGAGTCGTCCCCGAGGGTGCCGGGGGCGGTGCGGAGCACGTCGCGCAGGGGAGTGTCCAGATGGGCGTCCAGTGCGCCGCGGACGGCGTCGAACTCCGCGGCGAACACCGGGAACGCCTCGTACAGCCCGGGTACGGAACCGATCCGCCCGTCACCGGTTTGCCCGTTGGCTGTCTGCCCGGTGTCGACAAGCCCGGTGTCGACGAGCCCGGTGCTGACGAGCCCGGTGCCCTCGGGGTAGAGGAACGCCGTCCGTGCCGCCTTCGCGACGCCCTGGACCACACCGGTCACGGTGCCGAGAGGACCTTCGCCACGGGCGAGCCGGTCCAGCGCCTCGGCCAGCTCGGCGTGGGTCCGGCCGGTGACGGCGGCCCGGTGCTCGAACGGGTGCCGGGCCGTGACGAGCGCGTGAGCGACGTCGTCGAGGGGGAGCTCCGGGTGACGCGTGGCGAAGTCGCGGAGCCGGGCCGCCTGCGCCCTCAGCGCCGTCTCCGTGCGCGCGGAGACCAGCCAGGGCGCCGGCGACGCCGTCTCGGCCCGCGTTCCGGGCACCTGGGCCGGGGGCTCTCCCTGCACGGGTTCCGGCTTCTCCTGTGGTGCGGGCTGCTCGATGACGACGTGGGCGTTGGTGCCGCTGATGCCGAACGACGAGACGCCTCCGCGGCGCGGCCGGCCCGTGCCGGGCCAGGCGGTCGGTTCGGTCACCAGGCGCACCGCGCCCGAGGACCAGTCGACGTGCGGGGTGGGCCGGTCGACGTGCGGCGTCCTCGGCAGCACGCCGTGCCGCATCGCCATCACCAGTTTGATGATCCCGGCCATTCCGGCCGCCGCCTGGGTGTGCCCGATGTTGGCCTTGACCGAACCGAGCAGCAGCGGCGGCCGCGCCTCCCGGTCCCGGCCGTACGCGGCGAGCAGCGCCCTGGCCTCGATGGGGTCGCCGAGCGCGGTGCCGGTGCCGTGCGCCTCCACGACGTCCACCTCGGCCGGGCCGAGCCCCGCGGCGGCGAGCGCCTGTGCGATGACCTGTTCCTGCGCCGGGCCGTTGGGCGCGGTCAGCCCGTTGCTCGCGCCGTCCTGGTTGACGGCGCTGCCCCGGAGGAGGCCGAGGACCCGGTGGCCGTTGCGGGTCGCGTCGGAGAGCCGTTCGAGCAGGAGCATCGCGGCGCCCTCGCTCCACGCCGTGCCGTCGGCGGCGGCGGCGAACGGCTTGCACCGGCCGTCGGGAGCCAGCCCGCGCTGCCTGCTGAACTCGGTGAACACGGTCGGGGTGGCCATCACCGTGGCGGCGCCGACCAGCGCCATGCCGCACTCCCCGGAGCGGAGCGCCTGCCCGGCGAGGTGGACGGCGACCAGCGACGACGAGCAGGCGGTGTCCACTGTCAGGGCGGGTCCCCGCAGGCCGAGGCCGTACGCGATGCGGCCGGAGTTCACGCTCGGCGCGGTGCCGGTCAGCAGGTGCCCGGCGACGTCCTCGGGGACGTGCGTGCCGTCGCCGCCGTACTGGTGCGACGACGCGCCGACGAAGACACCGGTGTCGCTCTCCCGCAGGGTGGCGGGGTCGATCCCGGCGCGTTCCATGACCTCCCACGCGAGCGTGAGCAACAGCCGCTGCTGCGGGTCCATCGCGACGGCCTCGCGGGGGCTGATGTCGAAGAAGGCGGGGTCGAACTCCCCGGCGTCGTCGAGGAAGCCGCCGAGGTTCGTGTACGACGTGCCGGGTCGTTCGCCGTCGGGGTCGTACAGCCGGTCCAGGTCCCAGCCCCGGTCGGTGGGGAACTCCGACACCGCGCCGGCGCCGGACATCAGCAGGTCCCACAGGTCCTCGGGGGAGCGCACGCCGCCCGGGTAGCGGCAGGCCATCGCGACGATGGCGATGGGATCCGCGTCCGGGTCCACCGGCGCGGGCGCGGCGGCGGCCGGGGCCGCGACGCGATCGGACGTGCCGGTGAGCTCCGCGTACAGGTGGTCGGTGACCGCGTCCGGCGTCGGGTGGTCGTACGCCAGGGTGGCGGGAAGCGTCAGGCCCGTGGCGGCGGTGAGCCGTTCCGGCAGTTCGACGGTCATCAGGGAGTCGAACCCGAGGTCGCGGAAGGGCCTGCGCGCGTCGACCGCCTCGGCCGACTCGCCGACGATCGCCGCCGTGTGGCTCAGCACCACGTCCAGGACCCGCGGGCGCCGCCTGGCGGCGGGCAGGGCGGCGAGTTCCCGCCGCAGCCCCTGGCCGGACAGTCCGGACGCGGGGGCGTCCTCAGGCGCGCGGAGCACCTCCCGCGCCGCCGGCAGGTCGTCGAGCAGCGGACGGGGACGCGTCGCGGTGAACGGGGGCACGAACCGCTCCCACGCGATGTCGGCGATGGTCACGCAGGTCTCGTCGTCGTCCAGCGCGTACTGCAGCGCGGCCATCGCCTGCTCGGGCGGCAGCGCCTCGACGCCGTGCCGCTGCAGGTGGCGGGCGAACACGGCGTCCGCGCCCATCCCCGGCCCGGCCCACAGACCCCAGGCGAGCGAGGTCGCGGTGCGGCCACGGGCGCGGCGCCGCTCGGCCAGAGCGTCGAGGAAGGCGTTGGCCGCCGCGTACGCGGCCTGGCCGGTGGTGGCCCACAGGCCGACGCCCGCGATCGAGGAGAACAGCACGAACGCGTCCAGCGCGGTCTCGCCGAACAGCTCGTCCAGGTTGGCGGCACCGGCCGCCTTCGAGCACGCCTCCGCGAGATCGCTCGCGGTGAGGTCCTCGATGGGCACGCGCCGCCCGACCCCCGCCGTGTGGAACACCGACCGGATGGGGCCGTGCTCCGCGGTCACGGTGCCGACCAGCTCCGCCAGCGCCGCGCGGTCGGCCACGTCGCAGGAGGCGACGGTGACGGCGGCGCCGAGCGAGGTGAGCTCCGCTTCGAGGGCCTCGGCGCCCGGCGCGGCCATGCCCCGGCGGCTGGCGAGCACCAGGTGCTCGGCTCCGCCCGCGGCCAGCCATCGGGCGACGTGGGCGCCCAGACCGCCGGTGCCACCGGTGACCAGGACGGTTCCGCGCGGGCGCCAGGGTTCGCCGGCGGACGGCGGCCGCGACGCGCTCACCAGCCGGCGTCCGAACAGCCCGGCGGCGCGGATCGCGATCTCCTCCTCGTGCCCGGGCCCGTTCAGGGCCGTACGAAGGAGAGGCGCGGAGCGGGTGTCGGCCGGGAGGTCGACCAGGCCTCCCCATGAGCGCGGGCGCTCCAGGGCGACGGAACGGCCGATCGCCCAGATCTGCTCCTGTGCGGGGCTTTCGACCGGGTCCGTGGAGCCGGTGCCGACCGCCCCGCGGGTCAGCAACCACAGCGGCGCGTCGAGCGCGGCGTCGCCGAGGGCCTGCACGAGCGTCAGCGTCGCCGACAGGCCACGCGAGATCTCGGCATGACGCGGGTCCGGGTGTTCGTCGAGCGCCAGCAGCGACAGCACGCCGCCCGCACCCGCGGCCCCGTCACCCGCCGTCCCGTGACCCGTGCTGCCGTGACCCGTGCTGCCGTGACCCGTGCTTTCATGACCCAGTGCGGCGCGCAGCCGCGACGCGAGCACGTCCCGGCCGGTGTCGCCGCCCACCTCGGTGATCGTCCGGACGTCGGCGCCGCCGTCGGCGAGGGCGTCCGCGCACGCGGTCACCCATTCGTGGTCCGCGTACCCTGCCGGGACCACCAGGAGCCAGACGCCGCGCGGGGCGGGAGCCGCCGTCACGGGGATCGGCCGCCAGGCGACGCGGTACCGCCGTCCGTCGGCGGCCGCCCGTTCGCTGTGCCGCTGGTGCCAGTCCGACAGGATCGGGACGACGGCGCCCAGCGACGACCGCTCGTCCGTGCCGGTGACTCCGAGCGCGTCGGCGACCGCGCCGGTGTCCCCGGTGCGTACGGCGGCCCAGAAGCGCGTCTCGGCGGGGACGGCCGTGGACGGCCGCGATTCGGACGCGTCCGGACCGGGGGTGGCGGTCAGCCAGTAGCGCCGATGCTGGAAGGGGTACGTGGGCAACTCGGCGCAGGCGGCCGGCCACCCGGCGCGACCCGGGTACGGGGGCACGCCCGCGCCGCGGGCCCGGGCCCAGGCGACGGCCCGGTCGGCGGTCTCGGCCTCCGGGCGTCCGCGCTGCAGGACCGGCATGAACTCCGGCGCCGGGCCGGACTTGGGCGACAGGGCCGCGAGGGTGGTCCGCGCGAGCGGCGCGAGCACGGCGTCGGGGCTCAGCTCCAGGTAGGAGGTGACGCCCTGTTCGGCCAGCCGGTGGACGCCGTCGAGGAAACGCACCCCCTCGCGCGCGTGCCGCACCCAGTACGCGGGCGAGCACAGCTCCTCCGGGGTGGCGATCCGGCCGGTGAGGTTGGACACGACGGGGACGGCGGGCGGCCGGAAGGTCAGGGCGGCGGCGACGTCGAGGAGGTCGCCGAGCATGCCGTCCATGTGCGGCGAGTGGAAGGCGTGGCTGACGTTCAGCCGCCGGGTCGCCCAGCCCAGCTCCTCGCAGCGCCGCGCGACGTCGAGCACGGCGTCGGTGTCGCCGGAGACGACGACGGCGGCCGGGCCGTTGACGGCCGCCACGCCGACGACCTCCTCGTGCCCGGCGAGCAGCGGGCGCACGGCGTCCTCGGCGGCGCGGATCGACACCATCGCGCCGCCCTGCGGCAACTCCTGCATCAGCCGTCCGCGGGCGGTGACGAGCGCCGCGGCGTCGGCCGCCGACAGCACGCCCGCGACGTGCGCGGCGGTGAGCTCGCCGATCGAGTGGCCGATGAGGTAGTCCGGCGTGATGCCGTGCTCCCGGGCCAGCGCGTACAACGCGGTCTCCAGGGCGAACAACGCCGGCTGGGTGTAGCGGGTCTGGCCGAGCAGTTCCGCCTCGGCCGACCCGGCGGGCGCCCACATGACGTCGCGCAGCGGCCGGTCCCCGTGTGCGGACAGATGCGTGTCGAGGTGCGCCCAGACCTCGTCGAGCGCGGCCGCGAAGACCTCGGACGCCTCGTACAGCTCACGGCCCATGCCGGGCCGCTGGCTGCCCTGCCCGGCGAACAGGAAGGCGGTCTTGCCTGCCCCTCCGGAGGCGCGCAGCACGCCGGGAGCGGGCTCGCCCGCGGCGACCGCGCCGAGGCCGGACAGCAGCGCCGCCCGGCTCGCCGCCGTGATCACGGCGCGGTGCTCGAACAGGGTACGGCCCGTCGCGAGGGCCGCCGCGACGGCGTTCGCGTCGAGACCGGGGCGGGCGGCGACGTGGTCCCTGAGCCGCTGCGCCTGCGCCCGCAGGGCCGGCTCGGTCTTGGCCGAGATCAGCCAGGTCGTGGGCGTCCCGCCGTCCGCATGGGTGGTCGGCGGCGCGGTCTCCGGGGACGTGGCGGCCGGGGCCTGCTCCAGGATGAGGTGCGCGTTGGTGCCGCTGATGCCGAAGGACGACACCGCCGCACGGCGGGGACGGCCGGCGTCCGGCCAGCCGGTCGCCTCGGTCAGCAGGCGGACGCCGCCGGAGGACCAGTCCACCCGGGGGGTCGGCCGGTCGACGTGCAGCGTCCTCGGCAGGACGCCCGCGTCCATGGCCAGCACCATCTTGATGACCCCGGCGGCCCCGGCGGCGGCCTGGGAGTGACCGATGTTCGACTTCACCGAGCCGAGCAGCAGCGGCCGGTCGGCGGGCCGCTCCCGGCCGTAGGTGGCCAGCAGGGCCTCGGCCTCGATCGGGTCGCCGAGCGAGGTGCCGGTGCCGTGCGCCTCCACGGCGTCCACGTCCGCGGGCCCGAGCCCGGCGGCGGCCATGGCCGCCCGGATCACCCGCCGTTGCGCGGAGCCGCTGGGGGCGGTCAGCCCGTTGCTGGCGCCGTCCTGGTTGACCGCGCTGCCGCGGATCAGCGCCAGGACGGGGTGGCCGTTCCGCCGCGCGTCGGACAGCCGTTCGAGCACCAGCAGCGCAGCGCCCTCACCCCAGCTGGTGCCGTCCGCCGCGGCGGCGAACGGCTTGCACAGGCCGTCGGCGGCGAGTCCGCGCTGCCGTCCGAACTCGGTGTACATCGTGGGGGAGGCCATCACGGTCACGCCGCCGGCCAGGGCCAGGCCGCACTCGCGGAGCCGCAGCGCCTGGCAGGCCATGTGCACGGCGACCAGCGACGACGAGCAGGCGGTGTCGACGGTCACGGCGGGGCCGCCGAGGCCGAGGGTGTAGGCGATCCGGCCGGAGATGACGCTGCCCGTGCCGCCCGTCAGGAGGTAGCCCTTGAGCTCGTCGGGTCCCTCGTGCCCGCGCGGGCCGTACTCCTGCGGGATCGCGCCCACGTAGACGCCCGTGTCGCCACCCGCGAGCGTCGCGGCGGGGATTCCGGCCCGTTCCAGGGCCTCCCAGGTGACTTCGAGCATCAGCCGTTGCTGCGGGTCCATGGCCAGCGCCTCGCGCGGCGAGATGCCGAAGAAGTCGGCGTCGAAGCCCGCCGCGTCGGCCAGGAACCCGCCGACGGCCGGAACCTGCCAGCCGCGGTCGGCGGGCACGTCGGACACCGCGCAAATGTCGGACTCCACCAGCCGCCACAGGTCCTCGGGCGACCGTACGCCACCGGGATACCGGCAGGCCATCGCCACCACGGCGATCGGATCGTCGGCCGCCTCCGCGACGGCGGCGGTCGCAGCGTTCTGCGTGCTGGCCGTCGTACCGGTCGTCACGGTGGCCGCCGGGCCGCCTGCCTCGCCGACCAGGTGCTCGGCGACCGCGACCGGCGTGGGATGGTCGTAGACCAGCGTCTCCGGCAGGCGCAGCCCGGTCGCGGCGCTCAGCCGGTGGCTCAGTTCGACGCCGGTGAGGGAGTCGAAGCCGAGATCGCCGAAGGCCTGCCGCACGCCGACGGCCTCCGGGGTCGCGTGGCCGAGGAGGTCGGCGACCTGCTCGCGCACCAGGGCGACCGCCGCCGCTTGCCGTTCCGCCTCCGGCAGTCCGGACGTCACGCGCCGCCAGGCGGAGTCGTCCCGCGCTGACGTCGTGACCACGACGGGGGAGGGAGCCGGCTCGATCGCCTGAGGGGCGGTCGGAGTGACCCAGTGCGACGTGCGCTGGAAGGCGTACGTCGGCAGGTCGACCAGGGCCGCCTCGTCTCCGAGCACGGCCGGCCAGTCGACGTCGGCCCCGTGGACGTAGGCCAGCGCCATCGACCGCAGCACGCCGTCGTGGTCGGGCCCCGCGGCGAAGGCGGTGCCTGTCGCGCCGGTCAGCACGGGATGCGTCGCGAGTTCGACGAAGACCCGGTGGCCCTCGCGGGTCAGAGTGCCGACGAGAGGGCCGAGCCGGTCGGGGACGTCGGCGGGTGCGGGTCCGGCGGTGGTGTCGACGGCGGCCCGGTCGAGCCTGCCGCCCGTACGCGTCGAGTAGCAGGGGATCTCGCCGTCATCCGGCGCCGTCGCGTCGAGCCTGTCCGCGTCCGGTACGCCTGCGTCCGGCGCGGCCGTGACCGGGGCCTCCGGCGCGCTCGCGTCAGGGGTTGTCGCGGCGGGCGACGGTAGTTCGGGCATATCGGGCGGGCCGGCCGGGGGGGAACCCGCGCGGCCGTGGACGATCAGGCGGGCGGCCTCGGCGAGGGTCAGGAGACCGGCCGCGCAGGCGGCCGCGATCTCGCCGTCGAGATGGCCGACGACCGCGCCGGGCCGTACGCCGAAGGACCGCAGGGTCGCGGCGAACGCCACCGCGACGGCGAACGACATGGGCCGGGCGACCTCCGGCGCGTCGGCGCCGGGCGCTCCGGGCGTGCCGCGCAGGACGTCGAGCGGTGACCAGCCGGTGCACCGCTCGATCTCCGCCGCGCACGTCTCCAGGTGACGGCGGAACGTCCGTCCGGGAGGCGCGGGCAGGTCCAGCAGCCCGGCCGCCGTGGCGAGATGGCCGGGGACGTCCTCGGGCGTCCCGGGGAACACGAGGACCGTCGTGCCCTCGTCGTCGGCGCCGCCGCGCAGGAGGTGGCCGGCCGGGCTGCCCTGTTCGGCCGCGGCGAGACCCGTCAGGAACCCCGCGTGGTCGGCGGCCAGGACGACGGCGCGCTCCCGCAGGGAGGCCCGCGTCACGGCGAGCGAGCGCGCCACGTCCGCCGCCCCGGGCCGCGGCTCGGCCCCGGCGAACTCCCGGAGGCGTCCGGCCTGGGCCCGAAGGGCCTGCCCGGTCTTCGCGGACAGCACCCACGGCAGCAGCAGGTCACCGGTGGCAGCGGCCCGCGCCACCGGGCGCTCGGCCGGGGGTTCCGCGGGGTGCGTCACCGAGGACTCTCCCGGGCATGCCGCCGGGCGCGTCACTGGACGCTCCGCCGGGGGCTCGCCCAGCACGACGTGACAGTTGGTGCCGCCCACGCCGAACGAGGACACGCCCGCCACCAGCGGCCGGTCGGGCCTCGGCCACGGGGACAGCTCGGTCTGGACCCGGAGGCCCAGCCGGTCCAGCGGAATCTCCGGGTTCGGCGTGACGTGGTTCAGGCTCGGCGGGAGCTCCCGATGGGCGAGGCTGAGGGCCACCTTGAGCAGGCCCACGATTCCCGCCGCGCCCTCCAGGTGCCCGACGTTGGTCTTGACCGAGCCGACGGCGAGCCGGTCGGCGTCCGGTCGTCCCGTTCCGAGGGCCGCGCCGAGCGAGGCCGCCTCGATCGGGTCGCCGACCCGCGTGCCGGTGCCGTGCAGCTCGACGTACTGGACCTCGTCCCGGCCGACGCCCGCGCGGCGCGTCGCCAGCTCGATCACCCGCTCCTGCGCCTCACGGTTCGGGACGGTGAGCGTGCCGGTGTTCCCGTCGTTGTTGACGGCGCTGCCCAGGATCACGCAGTGGATCCGGTCCCCGTCAGCCTGGGCGCGGCGCAGCGGCTTGAGCACGACGGCCGCGGCGCCCTCGCCCCGGACGTAACCGTTGGCGCGGGCGTCGAAGGTGAAGCAGCGATCGTCGGGCGACAGCCCGCCGAACCGCTCCGCGCCGACGGTGCTCTCGGGCACGATGTTCAGGTTGACCCCGCCCACCACGGCCAGGTCCGCCTCCCCGCTCTGGAGGCTCTCGCAGGCGAGGTGCACGGCCAGCAGCGACGACGACTGGCCGCTGTCCACGGCGAAGCTCGGGCCGCGCAGGCCGAGGTGGTAGGAGATCCGGTTGGCGATGACGCCGCGGTTGGAGCCGGTCAGGGTGTGCCGGGTGATCCCCTGGAGCCCGTTGCGGTGGAGCACCGTGCCGTAGTCGCCGGACATCGTGCCGACGAACACGCCGACGTGGCGGTCTCTTATGGAGGTCGGCGCGATCCGGGCGTTCTCCAGCGCCTCCCAGGCGAGCTCCAGCATGAGCCGCTGCTGGGGGTCCATGACGGCGGCCTCGTTCGGTGAGATCCCGAAGAACTCCGCGTCGAACTCGTCGATCCGGTCGAGGAACCCGCCGGGCCGGTGTCCCTGCGCGACCTCCGGCCGGCCGGGCGGCGGATCGGTGATGGCGTCCTTCCCCGCCCGCAGCAGCCGCCAGAAGCCGTCCGGGCCGGGCGCCTGCGGAAGCCGGCAGGCCAGGCCGAGTACGGCGATCGGCTCGGCGTGGCTCATCGCTGCGCCTCCCGGCCGTCGCCCTCGGCGAGCACGGGCTGGCGGCGCCAGGCGCCCGGGTCGCCGGTGTCTTCGGGAGCTCGGGCGCAGATCACGTACCGGCCGGGCGCCATCGCGGAGTACCGCCCGTTCAGCAGGCCCAGGCAGGCGCGGTGGGCCTCCCGCGGCGTACTGACCGCGCCGCCCGCGGCGACGTAGGCGGTCAGCACGGGACGGCCGTCGTCGTCCGGCACGGCGAACACCCGGGCCGGCGCCTGGACGGCCTCGTCGACCACCGCCTGCACCTCCGGCAGCTCGATCCAGCAGTTGTCCACCCGCAGCCACTCCGGGCCGCGGACGACCGGCGTCAGCCCGGTGATCTCGGTCATCCGGCGGAGATCGACGTCACCGGCGGCGGCCGCGGCGAGCAGCCGGTCGATCCCGAGCAGCAGCGCCTCGATCTCGGCCGCGGGGATCAGGTCGGCGTGACCGGTGGTCAGGCCGAGCAGCGGCTCGCCGTCGGAGTCGATGACCCGCATCAGGAGCAGCACCCGGAAGTACGGCGGGATGTGCCAGCGGAGGGCGGTCCGCGGGAGCGCCTCCTGTGCCGCCTCCGGCGGCCCGGACGGCCGCGTCTCGCCGTCGAAGAAGATGTTGATGTTGGAGGCGCAGTCCCGCTGGAACAGCGTGCCCCGGCGGTCGCCGATCTCCTCCTGGAGGTCCTGGAGCAGCCTGACCTCGTACAGCCCGTGCATGGCGGCCCGCAACGTCGCGCCGCCGGTCCGCCGGACCAGCTCGTCGAAGCTGGTGGTGCCGGCGTCGACGGCGAGCAGGCTGTCCTGCGCCAGGGTGCCGACGTAGTCGTGCATCTCCCTGCCGATCCGGTTGTTCGCCAGCGAGGCGAACACCAGGTCGGTGACGCCGGTGCGCCAGGAGACCACCGCGCAGAACGCGGCCGACAGGACCATGGGCAGCGTGGTCTGCGTACGCGCCGCGATGTGCGGCAGCGCGAGCCGCAGCGCGGGCGAGTCGAGCCAGCAGCCGAGCGGCTGTCCCTCGCCGCCGGAGGCCGGCACCGCGTAGTCGTGGTGCACCTCGCGTTCGTCACCGCCGGCCGGCCGCGGCATCGCGCAGAGGCTCTGCGGCATCCGTGACGTGAGCTGCCGCCAGTACCGGAGCGACGCCTCGGCGCGGCGCCGGCCGCGGGTGGAGTTCTCGACGAGCGCCTGGTCGGCGGGCTGGTGCGTGAGGGGCCCCGCGTGGCGCTCGTCCGGGTGCCGGATCAGATGGTTGAACTGCCGTACGACCACGGCCAGGCTCTCGCAGTCGACCGCGAGGTGGCTGCACGCGATGAGCACCACCCTGATGGCGCCGTCGCGCATGGCGACGGCGGCGCGGAAGAGCGAGTCCGCCACGTCGTCCACGGGCGCGGCCTGCAACGCCGAGATGAGGTCGGTGACCTCCTCGGGGCCGACGGGCGAGCCGGCGGCGGCGTCGGTCTCGTACACGTCGACGGCCACCTGGCCGGAGCCCGACACCACCTGGCGCCGCCCGTCGCCGGTGACGAAGGAGGTACGCAGCGACTCGTGCCGCTCCACCAGGACCGCGAGGGTGTCGGTCACGTCGCGCAGGGTGGTGCCGTCCGGCACCGTGACGGCCCACTCCATCATCCGGTAGAGCCCCGCCCGGGTGTCGTCACCGAGCCATTCGAGGGTGTTGATCTGCCCGAGCGTCAGCGGCGCCTCCACCGCGCGTCCCCCGGCGAATTTCACGTGAATGCGTTCGGTGAATACCAGGCCACCCATGCCGCCTCCTGAACACTCAGCGCTCGGGGGATCGAAGAATTTCACACGGAGGGTATTAACCGGGCGGCCGGCGGCCTATTGGGGAAATCTCCACATCTCTCGCCCGGCGGGGCCGGCGGGTGATGGTAGGGAAAACCCCAATATCCATCCCGGGTGGCTCGGCCTAGCGTGTGCTTCGTTTGAATCCGAAGACGCATGTGGAGGCACGTGTCATGCCCACCGCCCCCGTCCCGGCCATTGAGGCGGTGCAGGGTTTCGTACCGCGCCGGTCGGTCGCCATCGAGGAGGTGGCCGACCGGATGGGGATCAACCGGCACCAGCTCCGGCTGTTCCAGCGCGTCCACGGCCTGGCACGGCTGCCCATGGACCCCGACCTCGACCTGATCGACCTGCTGAGCACCCCGGCCCGGGCGCTCGTCCCCACCGCGGCCGACCGGGACCGGATCCGCTACCTGATCTACGCGCACACCGCGCCGGACGTCGCGCCCGCGCACGTCAGCACGGCTCAGGAGCTCTGCCGCAGGCTGGACCTGCCGAAAGCCGAGGCGTTCGCGGTCACGCAGCAGAACTGCGCGAGCGGGCTCGCCGCCGTCGACGTCGCCGTGCAGCTGCTGCTGGCGGACGGTGACGCGGGAGCGCGCGCGCTCGTCGTGACCGGTGAGAAGCCGACCTCGCGGATCTTCTCCGTGATCCCCAACACGACGCTGATGGGGGAGGGGTCGGCCGCCTGCCTGGTCGGTGTGGGCGGCGCCGGCCGGCGCATCAGGTCGTACGCGGTGCGGACGCGCGGCGAATACGCGCAGCTGTACCGGCCGCAGCCCGACGTGCTCGCGGATTTCTTCACCTCCTACACGCCGACCGTTGTGGAGATCCTCCGCCAGGCCGTTCACGAGGCGGGCCTGAGGCCGGAGGAGATAACGATGATCGTGCCGCACAACGTGAACAACTCGTCGTGGCGGAGCGTAATCCGCGAACTGGGTTTCGGGGTCGAGCGAATTTATCTCGACAACGTTCCCCGGCTCGGCCACTGTTTCGGATCGGACCCATTCATCAATCTCGCCAGCATGCGTGACGAGGGCCGGCTGCGCGACGACGGTGTGTATCTGCTCGCCGCCGTCGGCCTGGGCGCGACGTACGCCGCGATGGTGATCGGCGGATAGGGGCAACGCTGTGACACGTGAGAGCACCGACTACCTCCGGCGGCTCAAGACCGCGCTGACCGGGGATCCGGCCACGCCACTGGCCTTCCTGTGCAACTTCGAGGTGGAGACCCAGTGGGCGCGCCACCACATCGGCCTACCGGCGCCGGCGGCGGCGCCGACGGAAGTGGTCCAGCGGATGGAGGAGCTCGGCCTCCTGCTCGCCGGGCCCGGCGACGTCATCCTCGTCAAGAACGCGCCCGACCAGGGTTACCTCCGCTACCTCGGCGAGGATCTCGGGATCGGCCTTCCGGCGGTGCTCGTGCCGGAGACGACGACCGGGGACAGGTCGACCGCTGAGGACCTGCTGAACTCGCCGCAGGCGCTCGACCGGCTGAGCGCCCTCGGCCGGCGGGGCGCCCGGCTCATCCCCATGGGGACCTCGGAGTTCGAGGAGAAGCTGGCGGTCTCCGCCCAGGTGCCGCTGGCCGTGCCGGACGCCGCGACGTTCGAGCGGGTGAACAGCAAGATCTACAGCCGCCGCATCACCGAGGAGCTTGGGCTGCCCCCCGTGCCCGGATGGTGCTGCGAGACGCTCGGCGAGCTGCGGCACGCGCTCGCCCAGGCCGCCGGCCTCCCGGGACCGGTGGTGGTCAAGGACGCGTACGGCGTCTCCGGCAAGGGGCTGGTCGTGCTCGACACCGCGGCGAAGGCCGACCGGCTGGTGCGCATCCTGGAACGGCGCGCGGCCCGCACCGGCGACGACCGCGTCGCGCTGGTGGTCGAGCACTGGATCCCCAAGCGCGCCGACCTCAACTACCAGATCACCGTCGACCGCCGTGGCGGCGTGCGGCTCGACTTCGTCAAGCAGGCGCTGACCGAGCGCGGCGTCCACCAGGGGCACCTCATGCCCGCGGACCTGAACGACGACCAGCACGCGCTGCTGCGCCGCGCCGCCGAGGAGGTGGGCGGCCGGCTGGCCGCCGACGGGTTCTTCGGGGTGGCGGGCATCGACGCCATCGTCGCGGACGACGAACGGGTCCACCCCGTCCTGGAGATCAACGCCAGGTTCAACATGTCGACCTACCAGGGTGGGATGACCGAGCGCTTCCACGCCCCCGGTCACGTCGCCCTCGCCCGGCACTACCCGGTGCGGTCCGCGGCGCCGCTCGTCTTCGACGACCTGCGCCGGGTCCTCGGCCCGCTGCTGTTCCCGGCGTCCGGCGGCCGGTTGATCGTCACCTGCTTCGGCACGGTGAACATCGGCACCGGCAACGCCGGCACAGGTGACGGCACGCCGCACCAGGGCCGGCTCTACACCCTGCTCACCGCTCCTGACCACGACCGGCTGACCGCGCTCGACAGGGCCGTACAGGCCGCTCTCGCCGGCGTGATCCAGCCCAGGGAGGACTCATGACCGACGCGTACGCCGTGCAGGGCATTCCGGTCGCCGATCTCGCCGACCGGTTCGGCACCCCTCTGTACATCTACGACGCCGATGTGCTGACCGACGCCTACACGGAGCTCCGGCGGCGCCTGCATCCCGCCGTCGACATCTTCTACTCGGCCAAGGCCAACCCGAACGTCAGCGTCTGCTCCGTCATGCGGTCGCTCGGCGCCGGCCTCGAGGTCTCCTCGATGGCGGAGCTCGCGACGGCGCGGTGGGCCGGCGCGGCGCCGGAGGACGTCATCTTCCTCGGGCCGGGCAAGTCCGAGGGCGAACTCCGGGCCTGCCTGGAGGACGGCATCGCGGCCGTCGTCTGCGAGTCGCTCGAAGAGCTGGCCGCGCTCGACCGGCTCAGCCGGCCCGGGACCCGCGTCCTGCTGCGGGTCAACCCGGCGTTCACCACCAAGGGGGCCCGCCTGTCGATGGGCGGCAAGCCCCGGCAGTTCGGCATCGACCACGAACTGCTGCTGGAGAGCGCGCCGGCGCTGCGCGCGCTGCGCAACGTGCGCGTCACCGGGATCCACGCGTACATGGGCACCCGCATCCTCGACGAGGACGGCGTCGTCCAGAACACCGCCGGCATCCTCGCCGCCGCGCGCGAGCTGAGCGCCACGCTCGGCTTCCCGCTCGAGACCGTCGACATCGGCGGAGGTCTCGGCATCGCGTACTTCGAGAACGAGAAGGACCTCGACCTCGACCGGCTGACCGACGGGGTCAACGCGGTCGTCGGGGAGTTCGCCGCGGAACACCCGGACTGCCGGGTGATCATGGAACTCGGCCGCTACCTCGCGGGCCGCTCCGGCACGTACGTCGTCCGGGCCAGGTACGTGAAGCAGTCGAAGGGGGAGTGGTTCGTCGTCACCGACGGCGGGATGAACCACCACATGGCCGCCGTCGGGGTGGGCAGCTTCGTCAAGCGCAACTTCCCCATCCGGTCGATCGACCACCCCGGGGAGCTCGCCGACCGCCGCTACACCATCACCGGCCCGCTGTGCACCCCCGACGACGTGCTCGGCCGCAAGGTGGCCCTGCCCGAGGTGCGGCCCGGCGACCTGATCGGGGTCGAGCGCTCGGGCGCCTACGGGCCCACGTCGTCCCCGGTGCTGTTCCTCAGCCACGGATACCCGGCCGAGGTCCTCGTCTCCGGCGGCACCGCGCATCTCGTCCGGCACCGCGACACCGTCGAGGACCTGCTGGGCAGGCAGGTCCTCGTCGACCGGCCGGGCCCGGCCGCCGGGCCCGCGGCGGAGCCGACCGCCGTACAGCGAGTCGCACAGCCTGTCGCGCAGTGAACAGTCCCACAGTGAGAAGGGAAGACCGGCAATGAACCGATCCGAGATAGTGGCAGCGGTCGTCCGGGCCGTCGGCGAGGTGCTCCAGCGTGACGTGCCCGACGTGACGGAGGACACCCGGCTGTTCGACGACCTTCAGCTCGACTCCACGTCGATCCTCGAACTGCTCATGGCCGTGGAGGACACGATGGTCGTCGAGATCGACCCCGAGGGTCTCGACATGGACAGCTTCCGCACCATCGGCACCCTGGTCGACTACCTCCAGGGGCTCGTGGACCTCGTCTCCACCGGCAACGCCGGCTGACGCACCGTCATGGCCCTGTCACTGGAGACCGCGGTCGCCTACGTGCCGCGTACCACCCGTCCGTGCCACTTCGAACCCGACATCGCCGAGTTCAACGAGGGTGTGCTCGCCCCGTACGGGATGCGTTTCGACACGTCGTTCGCGGCGGGCGGGAGCAACGCGACCTTCCTGGAGCTCGCCGAGGGGGTGCTGCGGGCGGCCCCCGGCCCGCTGCCCGGCCCGGACCTGCTGATCGTCGCGTACGCGCTGCCCGACCCGCACGCGCCGGAGAAGACCCTGGCGGCGCACCTCGGTCACGTGCTCGGTGGCCGGTCCATGAGTTTCGCGGTCTCCGAGCAGGGGCTCGGCGCACCGTTCACGGCACTGCGGATCGCCGGCGCCTATCTGCGGTCCGGCCGCTGCCACAGCGCCGCCGTGCTGGTCGTCGAGCAGACGACGTATCCCTACCCGGAGCCGTTCGTCCAGGACGGCGACCTGGTGGACTCGGCGGTGCTGCTGGTGCTCGGCGGCGCGGGCGGCTGGGAACTGGCCGGGCTCGCCTCGGCGGGGCCGAACCGGGATCTCGCCGCCCTGCTCGACGAGCCGCCCGGGCTGCCGGAGGGCTCCGACCCCGGGGAACGGCTGGTGGTGACCGGTTCGTGGGCCGCCGCCGCCGAGACGGGCCCGGCCGGGCCGAAGGCCCACCAGGCGCCGCCCGGCTCCTACTGCACCGGGGTCTGGCTGGAGTTCGCCAGGCACCACGCCGAATGGGGCGCCGCCTACCGGACGATCGTGCTCGGCGACACCGATCCGCGCACCGGGATCAGCCACGTCGCCACGTTCACCCGCCGCGAGGCCGCCACCGGGGGAGAGCGCCGATGACCACAGCCGTTCTCGGGAGCTACCCGCCCCTGCTCGACGCCCTGCACGCCGACGTGACGTCCGGCGGGTTCGTCGCCTCGCCGTCCGGATGCGTCCTCGCCTCGGCGGAGGCGCTCGGCGTGGCCGGGCCGGGCGGGTTCAGCCGCTTCGGGCTCGCGTGCGTGCCCGCGTCCGCCGGCAGCGCCCGCGACGACGCGACGGCCGCCCGGTTCGCCGAGGGCCTGCTCGCGCTGCAGCACACCGTGCTCCGCCGGACGCTGGCGCACACGATCACCCGCCTGGGCGAACGGGTCAGCGAGGGCACCAGCCTGCTGGCACGGCCGCAGCTCCAGGCCGACCTGGCCGACGTCGCGATGGAGTTGCAGGAGGAGGCGGCGGAACCGGAGGAGGAGACCGGCCGAGACGTCCGCTGGGCCCGCCACCAGCGCCTGACCAGCACCGGCCGGGTCCTGCTCCGCCTCCTGGGCGGATACGGCATGCTCGCCGAGGGACCCGGCGCCGACCTCTACCTGGCCGAGGTGGCGGGGAACGTCTACCTCCAGCCCGGCCCGGACCACCGCGTACGGCCGGAGACGGAGGACCACCATGCCTGAGACCGCGCCGTACGCCCTGGACACGCGCGGCGAGCGGATGGACGCGCTCGAACAGTACTTCCGGGAGGCCGCGCGGGAGCTGCGCGAACCGGGCGCGGAGCTCGACGCCGATCCGGACGCCATCCACCGGTTCCTCCACCTGCCCGCCGTACGGCTCCAGCAGCACATGCTCACCCCGGCGCGGTTCGCCCGCCACGACGACCTCCTGCCGTCCTTCGTGCCCGCGGAGGCCTCGTGCGCCGAGTGGATCCTCGCGGCGGAGTGGCTCGCGTACGGCGATCCGGGCATGACGCTGGCCAGCCCGGGGCCCGCCCTGTCGACGGTGGTCCTGCGGGCCCTGGCCGACGAGGCGCAGCAGGACTGGTTCTTCGGCCGGACCTCCGACTGGCCCACGTGGGCCTTCTTCGCGCTGACCGAACCGGAGAAGGGCTCGGCGGCGACCGAGCTCACGGCCCGCCTGGACCCCGATCCCTCCGGCGACGGCTGGGTGCTGAGCGGCGAGAAGATGTACATCGGCAACGGCGCGCACGCGCGGGTCGGTGTGGTGTTCTGCCGCCGGGCCTCGGGACCGTGGGGCATCGAGGCCGTCATGGTGGACACCGGCGACCCCGGATTCCACGCCGAGACGCTCCCGATCATCGGGTTGCGCGGCGCGCGGATCAGCCGGCTGCGCTTCGACGGGATGCGCATCCCGCCCGAGCGGGTGCTCGGCCGCCACCGGCCGCGCAGCCGGCGCGGGCTGCAGGGGGCGCTGCAGGCCATGCTGTGGTTCCGGCCCAGCGTCGCCGCGTTCGCCCTGGGCGTGGGCCGGGCGGCCTGCGACTACGTGCTGGAACAGCGGCCCGCGCTCGCCGGCGCGGACCGCGCCGAGGTCGACGGCACGATCGACCGGCTGAACCGGCTGCGCCGCCTCCTCCGCGACGTCGCGGCGGAGATCGACGCCGGGTCGCCCAACACGTTCCGGGTCAGCGGCGTCAAGATGCGCGCCGCGCGCCTCGCCGAGGACGCCACCCTGCTGGCGGCCCGGCTGCTCGGCCCGGCGTCGCTGGTCGAGCATCCCCGGCTGGACAAGCTGTACCGGGACGTGCGGGCCTTCGAGTTCATGGAGGGCACCGGCAACATCCACCGCCGCGGCGTCTTCCAGGGGCTGTTGCGGGACGACTATTTCACATCGCGAGACCGGGACGTCCGCCCGGGACGTGTGGTCGAAGGGGTGGTCTGATGCGTGTCGGTGTCGACCTGATGTCCATCGGCGAACTGGACCGGCTGCGCGCCCGCCGCTGGTTCGACGACTACGCGTTCGCCCCGGCGGAACTCGCGGCGGCCAAGGGCCTGTCGGAGGAGCGCGGCAGGGAGTTCCTGGCCGGCCGGTTCGCCGCCAAGGAGGCCGTGCTCAAGGTGTTCCGGATGGGGCTCTTCCAGGGCGTCGCGCCCCGCGAGATCGTGGTCGCCCGCGCCTTCTCCGGCGCCCCCGAGGTCACGCTGGAGGGCGCCGCCCGCACGGCCGCCGACGCCGCCGGCGTCCGCGGCGTCGACGTCTCCATCACACACAAGGGTGACCTGGTCGTCGCCGTCGCGGCGGCCTGGTCGTGAGCACATCAGGAGCGGCCGTGCCCATCATCCAGGCCACCGGACTTACCCGCACGTTCACCGTCGGCGGCAGAACGGTCGAGGCCGTCCGGGGCGTCGACTTCGAGGTCCGTCCCGGCGAGATCATCGGATTCCTGGGGCCGAACGGCGCCGGGAAGACCACCACCCTGCGCATCCTGACCACGATGCTCAAGCCCACCTCGGGCCGGGCGACCGTCGTAGGCGTCGACGTGGACGCCGACCCGGCCGGCGTCCGCCGCCGCATCGGCTACGTGGCGCAGGCCGGTGGCACCGACGGCAACTGCCGGGTGGCCGAGGAACTGATCCTCCAGGCGCGGCTGTACGGGATCGGCAAACAGGACGCGGAGCGCCGGGCCGCCGACCTGTGCGAGCGTCTCGACCTCACCGGCCTCGCGGACCGGCCGATCCGTACGCTGTCGGGCGGCCAGCGGCGGCGCACCGACATCGCCCTCGGGCTCGTCCACGAGCCGCCGCTGGTCTTCCTGGACGAGCCGTCCGTGGGCCTGGACCCGCAGAGCCGCAGCGACCTGTGGACGCACATCCGCCGCCTGCGCGACGAACACGGCACCACGGTCTTCCTCACCACGCACTACCTCGACGAGGCCGACTCCCTCTGCGACCGGATCCTGGTGATGAACCACGGGCGGGTCATCGCGGAGGGCACCCCCGACGCCCTCAAGCGCCGGATCTCCGGCGACGTGGTCAGCCTGACCCTCGGCGGCGACGCCGACCACGCGAAGGCGGTGCTCGCCGAGTGCCCCGGCCTGGACGAGATCGCCGTCTCCGGGCAGACCGTACGGCTGACCGCGCGCGGCGGCGAGCAGGCGCTCGTCTGGCTGATGCGCACGGCGGACCAGGCCGGCCTCGACCTGCGATCCGTCAACATCGCCCGGCCGACGCTGGACGACGTCTTCCTCGCCCTGACCGGATCCTCGCTGAACGAGAACCACTCGTGATCCCGGCGCGGCGGCGGCCCCGACCTTAGAGGAGCGTGCATGTCCCTCATATCCGAGAGTTCGCTGATCTTCGTCAGGCAGATGCGGCTGTCGCTGCGCTCCCCGGCGTGGCCGATCATCGGCCTGTTCCAGCCGGCGCTCTACCTGGCCTTCCTCGGCCCGCTGCTGGTCAGCGTGGCCGGGGCCGGGGTCGACGGGCTGCCGGCCGGGGCGGCGTGGCGTTTCTTCGTGCCCGGCCTGCTGATCCAGCTCGGCCTGTTCGGCCCTCTGTTCGCCGGCCTGTCCATCATCGCCGACCTGCGCTCGGGCGTGTTCGAGCGGATGCGGGTCACTCCGGTGAGCCGTTTCGCCCTGCTCGCCGGCCGGGTCATGCGGGACACCGTGGTCCTGCTCGTCCAGACGGTGGTCCTGCTCGCCGTGGCGTACGTGTTCGGCCTGCGCGCGCCGTTGGTCGGCCTCCTCCTGATGTTCCTCTTCGTCGCGGCCATCGCGGTCGGGCTGTCCGCCCTGTCACACGGGCTCGGCCTGCTCGTGCGCAACGAGGAGTCGTTCACGCCCCTGCTGAACGTGGCGGCCATCCCGCTGCTGCTCCTCTCCGGGATCCTGCTTCCGATGACCCTCGCGCCCGCGTGGCTCGACGTCATCTCCCGGCTCACGCCGTTCCGTTACATCGTGGACGGCATGCGCACCGCCCTCTACGGCGACTACACCGGTTCGGTCGTCGTGACGGGCGCCGCGGTCGCCGTCGTCACCGCCGTGGTCTGCCTGGTGCTCGGCGCCCGCCTCTTCTCCAGAAGGCACGCGTGAGGACGGCTCCTCATGCGGGGGCGGGCGTCACGGCAGCGCGTCCCCGCGACGGTCGCCGAGCAGTTCCCGCAACCGGCCGACGCGCGGGTCGTCCGACTCCTCGCAGATCGTGAGCGCCTCACGGAGCGCCACCCGGGCGGGGGCCTCCTCGCGGACGTCGCGGTAGACCTCGCCGAGGTGGAGCAGCGTGGTCGCCGCGCCGTGCCGGTCGCCCAGCTCACGGCGTACCTGGAGCGCGGCGCGCAGGAGATCGACGGCCCGGTCGCCGCATCGGAGGGTCTGGTAGGCCACGCCCATGGTGTCGAGCACGCGCGCCTCGCCGTTCCGGTCACCGAGCTTGGTGAACACGGCGAGCGCGTCGGAGAGGAACCGGAGGGCCTGGTCGATCTGACCGATCCGCAGATAGGTCTCGCCGATCCGGCCGAGCGCGGTGGCCGTCTCGCGCGCGCCGCCGATCTCACGGCTCAGGGCGAGGGCCTCGCGCAACCGGACGAGCGCGGTCGCCGTACGGCCGAACGTGCGGCAGATGTCGCCGAGATCGTTCAGGGAGGCGCACTCGGCCGCGCGGTCGCCCACGCGCCGCCAGATCACGAGAGCCTGCTCGCAGCACTCCAGCGCCTCGTCGAGACTGCCCAGGTCACGGTGGACCGCGGCGAGACCGTCCAGCATCCAGGCCTCGCCCACCTCGTCCTTGCCGTCCCGCGCGGCGGTCAGACCGGCCTGGTACGCCGAGACCCATTCGGCCCACGGCTTGCGCAGGACGAAGTAGCTCCCTCCGGCGTCGGCCAGCCGCCAGGCGAGGACGGTGTGGCCCGTGCCGGCGGCGTGCCGTACGACGGCGGCCAGGTTGGCGCGCTCGGCGTCGAACCAGTCGAGCGCCTCGGCATAGCCGGCGAACGTGCTCGGCCGCTCGCCGGGAGGGCCGGACTCCGCACGGCGGCGCAGGGGATCGATCCGGCGGCCGGCGGCGTCCGCGGTGTGCAGATACCACCCGAGCAGCCGGCGTACGGCCGCGGACCGCTCCTCCGCGGACTCGTCGGCCTCGGCGCACTCGGCGGCGTACAACCGGACCAGGTCGTGGAAGCGGTACCGCCCGGAGTCGGCCTCCTCCAGCAGGTGGACGGCGGCCAGCGCCTCCAGCAGGCGCTGCGCCTGGGAGCGGCCGGTCCCGGCCAGCGCGGCGGCCGCCGGAACGCCGAGGTCGGCGCCGCGGTGCAGGCCGAGCAGCCGGAACATGCGGGCGGCGTCCGGCGGCAGCGCCCGGTAGGACCAGGAGAACACCGAGCGGACCGTGGTCGCCTCGTCCTCGGTCGTGGCCAGCAGGTTCAACCGCTCGCGGGTGACCGCGAGCTCGGTGGCGAGGGCCGCCAGCCGCACCGACGGCCGTGCCTGCGCCCGTTCGGCCGCGATGCGAAGCGCCAGCGGAAGATAGCCGCACCTCCTGGCGATCTCCGCCGCGGCCTCGGGCTCCTCCGCGACACGACGGTCGCCGATGGCCTCCCCGAGCTGGGTCAGCGCCTCGTACTCCGGCAGCGGCGCGAGCACGAGGCGTGCGGCGCCGTCCCTGGCGACCAGGCCGGACAACCGGCTGCGGCTGGTCACCACCAGCCGGCATCCGGCCGAGCCCGGGATCAGCGGGCGCACCTGGTCGGCCGTCGCCGCGTTGTCGACGACGATCAGGACGCGCCTGCCGTCCAGCAGGGTGCGCAGCCGGGCCGCGCGCGGCTCCAGACCGGCGGGTATGGACGCGGGGGAGCAGCCGAGGTCGCGGAGGAAGCGGGCGAGCACCTCGGCGGGCTCGGCGGGAGCGCCGGTCGGATCGAAGCCGCGCAGATCCGCGAACAGGCACCCGTCGGGAAACCGGGGGGCGGCGCGGTGGGACCAGTACAGCGCCGTCGCCGTCTTGCCGACACCGGCCGGGCCGGAGACGACCACCATCTGATGGCTCCGCCGGGCGTCGTCGAGTTCGGCCAGCGCGGCCGCGCGGCCGGCGAAGGCGCGGGGGGCGGCCGGAAGCTGCGCCGGACGCCGGAACCCGTCCTGGTGCCGGCGGCGCGCCGGCACCAGCCCGGCGAGGGCTCCCTCGGCCCGGAGCACCTCGTCACAGCGTCTGGCCACCAGCGGCGTCGGCGGGCGTTCGCCCGTCTCGATCCTGCTCAGGTAGCCCTTGCTGTAGTGGGTCAGCGCCGAGAGCGACGCCAGCGACAGGCCGCGTTCCCTGCGTAGATCCCGGAGTGCGACTCCGAACGACGCGTTCTCCATCGAAACCCCAGATGCGGCGAACGTCGGACCGCCGTGACGCGGTGCCTCCGGGACGTCGCCCCCTCCGGACCTCCTCTCGGCACACCTCGTCCCGCGCGATCATGTGGCCCCGTGCCGCGTCCAGCCGGTGTACGAGAAGGCCATCTCGCGATCTATCGACTATTCAAGCACTAATTGCCTCAATTGCCATATAGGCATCGTTTGTGCCAGTTTCGGACTGAATGTTTCTGATTTACGGCTCCGCCGCAGATTCGCTTGCTTACTTGTAGTGCTGCCGAATCGCCCTGTGTCATCCACGGGAGTGAGCTTCGAAGCGGTCATGTTCCGGAGTTTCGGTCGCGGAGGACGCGACGGCCGCCCCAGGGCGCGCTACGCCGGTTCCCTGAGGGCAGAGCCCGCCGCAGCCCGCTTGTGGGTGACGGGGCGGCGCCGGGCCGGCATGCCGAGCGTCGGGTTGGCGACGCCCCAGGCGGCGCCCTTGCAGACCAGTTCCTTGTAGAGGGCGGCGAGCCGCCCGGTCAGGGCCGCCGGCACGGCTCGGTCGTCGGCGGTGACGAACTGGATCAGACCGTCCTTGCGGCCCAGCGAGACGCACTGGTTGAAGTAGCGGATCGACACGTGGGGAAGCTTGCCGCCGGTCAGGCGAGCCGCGATCGCGTCGGCCGCCTGCCAGGCGCTCGGGGTGCCCGAGGCGCACGACATCCGCAGCGGCTTGTTCCCGGGGCCCATCGCCATGGCCGCGTCGCCGACGGCGTACACGTCCGGGTGCGAGACCGAGCGCAGCGTCCCGTCGACCACGATCTGTCCGGTTTCGCTGACTTCCAGGGTGGTCGCCTGCGCGATCGGGTGGACCGCGAACCCGGTGGCCCACACGGTGACCGCGGCCGGGACGGCCGTGCCGTCGGCGGCGACGACGCGGTCGGCCTCGACGGAGCCGACGGTGAAGTGCTCGTGGACGGTGATCCCGAGCCTGCCGAAGACCTTCCGCAGATGCTCGCGGCCCTTGGGCGAGAGCCAGTCGCCGAGGCCGTCTCGGGCGGCGAGGGCGACGCGGAGGTCCGGTCGCGCCTCGGCGATCTCGGTCGCGGCCTCCACACCGGTGAGACCCCCGCCGACCACGACCACGGTCTGCCCGGCGCCGAGGCGGGCCAGGCGCTCGCGCAGCCGCAGCGCGCCGGGACGGCCGGCGATCTCGTACGCGTGCTCGGCGGTTCCCGGGACGCCCTGGGGATTCCAGCCGCTGCCGAGGGCGTAGACGAGCGTGTCGTAGGCGAGTTCTCCGTCGCCGTCCGCGCCGGTGACGGCGACGGTCCTGCGGTCGACGTCGACGCCGGTGACCTTCGCGATCCTCACCTCGACGCCGGTGCCCGCGAACATCTCGGCGAACGGCCGGGGCTTGAGGCGCTGGCCGGTCGCCAGCTGGTGCATCCGGACGCGTTCGACGAAGTCGGGCTCGGCGTTGACGAGGGTGATGGCGACGTCCTCGCGGCGGAGCCGCTTGGCGAGGCGTCCGGCGGCGATGGCTCCGGCGTATCCGGCGCCGAGGACGACGATGCGGTGCTGCATGTCCCTGCTCCTGTCGTGTGGTGATCTGCCCCTTGAACCGGGCAGCGCGCCGTTTGCTGACAGGATCGCGATGTGAAGCACCTCACACCGGGTTCAGAAGGCGGTGGCCAGCGGCTCCCCGTGGTCGGCGAGCGCCCAGAGCGCCGTGGCGCGTTCGAGCTTGTCGGGATTGACCTGGTTGCGGCACGCGGCGATGCCCTCGGCGGTGACCTCCAGGCACATGACGCCGACGACCCGGCCGTTCACGACGGCCACGACGGCGGGGTCGCCGTTGGCGGTCGACGCGTAGAGTCCGGGCGCGCCGCCGGCGAGGGCGCGCTTGGCCTCGCCGGGTTTGAACAGGCCCCGGAGGAACTTCGCGACCGCGATGGCGCCCTCGAAAGCCTTGGCCCGGGCGGGGACCTTCCCGCCGCCGTCGCCGATCGAGACGGCGTCCTCGGTGAGCATGCGTACGAGCGGCTCGATCCGGCCGCTGGCGGCGGCCGCGAGGAACTCCTCGACGATCCGCCGGGCGGCGGCCTGGTCGATCTCGGCCCGGGCCCTGCCGTCCGCGACGTGCTTCCTGGCGCGGTGGAAGATCTGCTGGCTGGCGGCCTCGGTGATGTCGAGGATCTCGGCGATGTCCCGGTGCGGGTAGCCGAAGGCCTCCCGCAGCACGTACACGGCCCGCTCACTGGGGGAGAGGCGCTCCATGAGGGTGAGGACCGCGTACGAGACCGACTCGCGCTGCTCGGCGGTGTCGGCCGGGCCGAGCATCGGGTCTCCGGCGAGCAGCGGCTCCGGCAGCCACTGGCCCACATAGGTCTCGCGGCGCGCCCGCGCGGAGGTGAGCAGGTTGAGGCACAGGTTGGTGAGCACCTTCGTCAGCCAGGCCTCGGGAACCTCGACGCGGTCGACGTCGGCGGCCTGCCAGCGCAGGAACGTCTCCTGTACGGCGTCCTCTGCCTCCCCGGCGGAGCCGAGTAGCCGGTAGGCGATGGCCTCCAGGCGCGGCCTGGCCGCTTCGAACCGGTCGACGTCGCTCGCGGTCAAGGGCATGCCCCGATCCTAGGTCGCCGATCCGCCGCCCCTGCGCCGGGGCCGTGGCCGGCGTCAGGGCTCGGTGTTCAGGGGCCCCGGTGTTCAGGGCTCGGTCGCGAGGATGTCGCGGGCGGTCATCAGGGCGAAGCCGAGCAGGTTGAGGCCCTGCCAGGTGGCGGGGGAGGCGGCGCGTTCGTCGCCGGCGGTCAGGCCGATGCCCCAGATCCGGTCGTTCGGGCTGGCCTCCACCAACACCCGGCCGGCGGTCGCGAGGAGGAAGCGGCGCAGGTCGGCGTGCTGGCCGAACTTCGCGACGCTGCCGCGGACCACGATCTCGAACCGGTGGGCGTTCCAGACCTGCTCGTCGAAGTCGCGTACGGCGCGGCCGAGGGTCTTGGCCTCGTTCGGGTGACCGGCGGCGAGGATCTTCCCGGCGGTCTGGTCGTCGCCGAACAGCCAGGCCTTGTGCGCCATCATGTAGTGCTCGGCGGAGGCGAAGACGTGGCCGTCCTCGGTGAAGGCGACCGGCCACCACTGCGACAGGCAGCCGGGGCCGACGCCGCCGTCGCGCGGGGGCCGGTGACCCCAGAAGTACAGGTAACGAAGGGCGTGACCCGCCTGCTCCGCGGCGACCGCCTCGTCCACACTGCGCGGCAGCGCGATCTGCTCAGACACGTCCACACCGTGCCACACCCGGTCCTGTCCCCGCCATCGACTTACGCGCCGCCCGGCGCTGCGGCGGCGGCGCGCCGCCGCAGCGGGGGAGCGGGTCAGCAGTAGCCGAGCATGGTGGTCAGGGCGGACTTCTCGCCGCTCTGCAGGGTGAGGCCGTAGTACCACTTCACCTGGATCCACGCGCGGGCGTAGGTGCACCAGAAGGAGGTCAGGGACGGCTTCCAGGTGGTGGGGTCCTGGTCGCCCTTGGCCTGGTTGACGTTGTCGGTGACGGCCCACAGTTCGGGACCGCCGAGGTCGTTGGCGTACGCCTGGCGCTGGGCGGTGGTCCAGGCCCACGCACCGGACCGCCACGCCTCGGCGAGGGGGACCATGTGGTCGATGTCGACGTCGGAGGCCGCGTGCCAGGTCGCTCCGTCGTACGGGCTGTACCAGCTTCCGGAGACGGAGGCGCAGCTCGAGTCGGTCACCACGCCGCTGCCGTCCCGCTTGAGCACCTGCTCGCGGGTGTTGCAGGCGCCCGAGACGGTGATCCAGTGCGGGAAGAGGTCGCGGTTGTAGGTCGACTGGTGCGACTCGGCGGCCACGGTGAGTGAGGCCAGCCGGGAGGCGGCGGTGCTCGCGGACGGGATGTTCGGCGGGGTGGCGAGGGAGGGGCCGGTGGTCAGGGTGAGGAGGAGGGACAGGGCGCCGAGGGCGGTGGCGAGGGCGGCGAAGGCTCGTCTCACGAGCGTCCCCTTCTGCCTGCTGCTCCGGCCAGGAGAGGGGGCTGGACACGAACGGAGCAGTCAGACAGCTCGGACATTCGCTAATAGCGATAAATCCGGAAATAGCAGGTCGTAGTTATGCAAATTGACCTTTTTTGTCGGGCTTCGCCGACGACTTCCGCGAGGTGCGGTCGTACCTGCTCAAAAGGTCTCTCGGGGCCGCGGGAGGCGGGGTACGCCCCGCCATCGGGCAAATGAAGATTGTGTAAACGGCGGCGGATCCGCCCTTCCGGTGCGGCCGCGTATGTGACATCGCACCGGCGATCAGGCAGGGTTGCCGGCGAACGAGGCATCGGCCGGCGTCCTGCCGGTGGCCGGCCACATCGTGATCCGGTGGCACCGTGTTCATGCGGAGTGGTCCCCGGCCGCGCGGAGCGCCCGGCCGGACCACACGTCGTCGAGGCGGCGTGGCTCGATGCCGCGGCTTGAGAGAGGAGGAGACACGCATGGCGACGTTCGTCCTCGTGCCCGGCGGTTGGCACGGCTCCTGGTCGTTCGAGGAGGTGGTTCCGCTGCTGGAGGGTGCCGGTCATGCCGTTCACGCCCTGACCCTGACCGGTCTGCGGCCGGACGACGACGACGCGACGGTCGCGGCCGCCAACCTCGACACGCACGCCGACGACGTGTTGCGCCTCCTCGATCGCGCCCGCATCACCGGCGCGACGCTGGTCGGCCACAGCTACGGCGGGATGGTGATCGCCGCCGCCGCCGACCGCGCCGGCGGCCGGGTCTCACGACTGGTGCATCTCGACGCCTACGTACCGCGCGACGGCGAGTCGTGCTGGTCGTCGACGACCGAGCGCTACCGGGAGGCGTTCGCGGCCGGCGCCGCGGCCACCGGCTACGCCGTCCGGCCGCCGGACGGCGTCGATCCCCGCTGCCGTCCCCATCCCCTCGCCTCGTTCCTGCAGACGATCCGGCTCACGGGCGCGCTCGCCCGGGTCCCTCGCCGGGAGTTCGTCTACTGCTCGCGGTGGGAGGACCGGACGCCGTTCGCCGCGCTCCGCACCCGGCTCCAAGCCGATCCCGCATGGCAGGTCCACGACCTCCCGACCGGCCACGACGCGATGCACGAGGCCCCGGAGGCGGTCGCCGCGCTACTGCTCGGCGAAGGTGTCGCGCACGCATCGGCGCAGAGGCGGCAGGCCTGCCGTTGAGGGCCGCGCAAGCCCCACCCGGGCGACGGCGCGGACATGTGTGGCGGCAGGACGCTGGCCGGGAGGCGCGCGGCCGGGACTGCCGCTCCTTCGGGACAGGCACCGCCCCCGCCGTGGTCACGCCGACGCTCGCGTACGCATGACCGGGAGCGGGACGCTCACCAGCGTGCCTCCGGTGGCACGTACTCGAAGGTGGGGCCCGCGGTGGCGCCGTCCGCGTCCGGCAGCAGCAACAGGGCGTCGGCCTGGGCCCTGAGCGTGTACATGGTGCCGACGGCGGCCCCGAGCAGCTTCGGCAGGCCGTCGAAGGCCTGCTCCAGCTGGTTCAGCAGGGTGCAGTAGGTGCGGTTGAACTCCTCCTGCGCGGTCCGGACGACGCTGCCCGGGGCGTGGTCGGACAGCCGCGGGTTGGGCCGCATCGGGCGTACGGCGGCCGGGTCCACGGAGATCGGCTCGCCGGTCGGCCCGGACTGCGGGGTGTCGCCCCGCCGGTAGCGCCGGCCGAGTTTGAGTTCCTGGAAGCGGTAGTAGTGCGCGACCTCGTCGCGGTCGGGGTGGAAGACGTCCTGGTCCCCGTCCCAGACCTCGCCCCGGGCCGAGCCCTCGCCCTCTTCGACGATCTCCTTCAGCGCACCCAGCGCCGACTCCAGATCCTCCACCGCGAACAGCCGGCCCGTGGTGTGCCGGAAATGCCCGCTGTTCACCTGGCGGGCGGGGTCGCCGCAGAAGACCTCCCGTTCGCCGAGCCGCTCGCACAGCCGGCGCAGTCCCTGTTCGATCGCCTCGTAGAACTGCCCGATGGTCTCGTAGCCGTCGCCCTGCGCCGGGGCGCCGGGCGGCGCCGGCCGTTCCAGGCGCAGGAACATCTCCAGGGCCTCCGGGCCGAACGGGAGCAGCGACAGTTCCAGGTCGCTGTGGGGCAGCCGCCGGGGGTACGGCGGCAGCATCCCGGGCATGTCGAGACGCGGCCGGCCTCCGACGGCGTTGAGCAGGTTCGCCGCCAGCGCCAGGTGCAGCATCTCCTCGGCGAAGACGCTGCCCACCACCTCCACGGCCTCCGGATTGTCCTCCGGCCGCAGGGAGTACAGCGCGCACAGGTACGACGGCAGCGTCGCGTGTTCCAGCTCGACCGCCCACTGCAGGTGCTCACGCAGACCGTCGAGCGTGTCGATCCCCGCCGGACCGGGAACGGCGATGGTCCCGCGTGGTTCCGGATGTGTCATAAGAGCTCTACCTCCGTTGTCGATCTCAGGTGTGCGACCGGTCGTCCGATAGGACCGGACAGCCGCCGCGTTCGTGACAGCCCCGTAGGTCTCTCCGCGGTCCCCACCTCCACGGTCTCCGCCTCCGCGGCCCCCGCCTCCTTGTCGCCGGCGACGGCCCGCCGCGCGGTCGAGATCAGGACCCGCGGACCCGGGCAGTCCACGAAGGACGGCTCGGTCGGGTCGAAGACCACGGTGTCGCCCGGTCGGCGGACACGGTCGCCGTAGCGGCCGGCCGGTCGGTGCCGGAAAAGTCGATCTCACCGCCGCGCGTGACCGGCGGCGTCGCGGATGACGGCGGTCACGGCGTCGGGCTGCGACGCGGCGACCGCGTGTGACGCGCCCGCGATCTCCCTGGTCCTGCGGGCGCCGGCGCGCTCGGCCATGAAGCGCAGCGCCGCGGCCGGGATGCTGAGATCGCGCTCGCCGTGGACGAACCAGGACGGAATGGTGCGCCAGGCGGGCTCGTCCGCCGTCAGCGCGCCGGTCAGCGCCCGCTCGGTCACCGGCCGCTGGGTCGCCGCCATCAGGGCGGCCTCGCCGGCGTCGAGGTCGGCGCAGAACTGGTGGTGGAACCTGTCCGCCGCGATGCGGAACTCGTTGCCGCCGGAGACGACCGGGTAGGCCTCCAGCGCCGTTGCCAGGGTGCTGCCCTCGAACCTGCCGGTCAGCAGGAACGCGCTCTCGCCGGGCTCGGGGGCGAAGGCCGCGACGTAGACCAGGGCGCGTACGGCCGGGTGACCGGCCGCGGCCTGGGTGACGACCATGCCGCCGTACGAGTGGCCGACCAGGACGACCGGGCGGCCGAGGCCGGCGATCACGTCGCGCACGTACGCGGCGTCGCCCTCGACACTGCGCAGCGGGTTGGCCGCGGCGACGGCGGACAGGCCGTGACCGTGCAGGCGCCGGATGACGCGGTTCCAGGAGGCAGACTCGGCGAAGGCGCCGTGGACCAGGACGATGACGGGCTGCTCGCTCATGCGGGTGCCTTTCCGGTGTTCAGGGCGGTCCTGAGGACGGCGACGGCCTGCACTGTCGCGGCGCGCGCAGGCGCGCAGTGGGAGGCGGTGCTCTCGGCCCGCTGGGCGGGGTCGGTGGTGTAGGCGTCCCAGGCTCACCTGGGCACGGACGCACGCCGAGGTGCCGAGGACCCAGTCGGTGCTCCGGTCGCGGTCAGCACCTTGCCTTCCCCCCGGATGGCCGGGTCCCGCGCGATCGCTTCGCTCACCTGACGCGTCGCGGCTTCCCGGCCGCTCCACGGCTCGAGTATCAGGGCCGCGTACTGGGCCAGGAAGCGGCTGCCCGTCACCTACCCGATCGTCACCGCCTCGGCGACCAGCGCGTCGGCCAAGGCGAACTCGCCGGCAACGGCTGGACCCGCCGCAGGAAGCTCTGCTCGATCCGGCTCGCCGGCGGCCGCGCGTCGGTCCGCCGGAATCCACCTGCCGGCTCCGCCGGTGTCAGACCCCGGGGCGGTTCGAGCACGAGCACCAGCCCGATCGGCTCCGCGAGCAGGCGTCGCGCGACGAACGCGAGAATCCGCGCGGGATGTCGGAGGCTACCGGCGCCGCACCTCGAATCGGCGCGCAGCCTACCTTTCCGGCGCGAACCCCAACAATCAACCCTGCCAATGAAGACCGGCCTGGCCGTCGTCGGCGGGAGCGTCCGGGCAGGCGCCGTCCTCCAGCACCTCGACCGCGTCGAGGAGACCTCGCAGGGCGATCTCCTCACGTTCGGCGTCCGCGGGGTCGAACAGCCAGTCGGCGACCGGCAGGCCGGCGGCCTCCTCGGGACGGCTCCACCCGACCTCGACGACCTCCGCCTCGACCTCGATCTGGAGCTCGTGCAGGAAATCGTTCTCGCCGCTCGGGGCACTCATCATTCCTCCGTACGCATGTCCTGGCGCGTGATCCGGCCGTGTCATCCCCGTGTCGTCCGGCCGTGTGATCCGGCCGGGCGCGAAGCGGCCCCCGGCGGGCGGCCGGCACCCAGGCGGGCCCGGCCTCCCGCACCGGCCTTCCATGCCGGCCTTCCATGCCGGCCTTCCGCAGTGGGGGCGGCGCCGTCCGCCGCGGTCTACTTTCCGGTGCCGCCGAGCCAGTCCAGGTAACGGATCGTGCCGAGGGTGGCGTCGTCGATCGGCACCAGCGATTGCTCGCTCAGCTCACTGCCGAAGTAACGCGCGTGCGGGTCGGTGACCACCTCGCGCGGGTCGCCCCAGGCGGCGAGCGCCTGGCGGAAGAACTCGTCCATCCGGAACCGCTCGGGCCCGGCGATCTCCACCCTGCCGTTCAGCGGCGACCCCACCGCGGTCCGGCCGACCGCCTTGGCGACGTCGTCGCCCGCGATGGGCTGGAAGAGCACGGGCGCCATGTGCACCTTGCCGTCCACCGTGCCCTCGTCGGCGATGCCCCGGGCGAACTCGAAGAACTGGGTCGAGTGCACGAGCGAGAACGGGATTCCCGACTTCTCGATCAGCTGCTCCTGGGCGATCTTCGCGGCGAAGTAGCCGTTGTCCGGCATCCGTTCCGTTCCCACGATCGACACCGCGACGTGGTGACCCACGCCTGCCTCCGCCTCCGCCGCGAGCAGGTTGCCCGTGGAGGTCTCGAAGAACTTCAGCACGGCGGCCCGCTCGAACGACGGGGAGTTCGAGACGTCGACCACCACCTGCGCGCCCGTCAGCACCTCGGCGAGTCCCTCGCCGGTCAGCGTGTTGACGCCGGTGTTCGGCGACGCGGCCACCGCCTCGTGACCGTGCTCGGTCAGCTTCGTCACCAGCTTCGAGCCGATCAGGCCGGTCCCGCCGATCACCACGATCTTCATGCCGTTCCCTTTCCGTACGCCGGGCCACCTCGTCGCGACCCGGTCGCCAGCTAGGACCGGACAGCCTCCCGGCTTGTGACGGCCGCCGCGGAATTCTCCTGGGCGTGGCGTACGTCACAGAAGACGGACCGGCTCGCCGCGGTTCCCACGACGCGCCCCGGCGGCCGTCCAGATCGTGACGGCGACCAGCAGCACGCAGACGGCCGCGATCGCGGCGACCACGGCGGCCACGCCGATCCAGGGCGCCGCGAGCGGCAGCGACAGGACGACGGCGGCGCACCCCAGCACCGCGGCGGGCAGGATGACGGGCTCCGCGACGACGAGCACATGTACCGCCAGCAGCAGGGCGAGATACAGACCCACCGGGACGGCGACCGCGTAGCCGAGCGCCGTCGGCGACGCCGCGCCGTCGTGGCCGCTCCGCTCCACCGCCACCTCGAGCCCGGCGCCGAGGGCGGCCAGGGCGGCGAATATGCCGTAGTGGCCGTACCCCCACAGGTAGGACCGGTGACGGCGGTCGGTGAGACCGTCCCCCGCCGGGCCGAGGAAGTACAGCCACCACAGGGCGAACAGCAGGACGAGACCGGCGCCGGCGATCACGAGGAAGGGACCGCCGACCTCGCCCGCCTCGAGCGCTCCTCCGACCCCTCTGCTCGCGGCCAGCACGCTCTCACCGAGCAGGATGATCGTGAACAGGCCGTAGCGCTCGGCGATGTGGTGGGGGTGCCAGTTGGTGGCCCTGACCCGCTCGGCCCACCACGGCACCGCGAGTTCCAGGGCGGCCAGGCAGACGAAGAACGGCAGGCCGGACCACGAGGGCAGGACTCCCGTCTCCACGAGGACGAGCCGCGCCAGCCAGCCCGCCTGCAGGGCGGTGATGCCGCCGGCGTAGCGGAGCGCGGTGCGGCGCCTCTCCGGGTCTTCCAGACCGGCCCGCAGCCACTGGGCGACGAGCCCGATCCTCATGACGAGGTAGCCGAGCGTGATGACCCCGTAGTCGGAGCGGCTCCCCGCGGCGGGCACGCCGGCGGCGAGGATCAGCACACCGGCCATCTGCACCATGGTCAGCAGCCGGTAGGCGACGTCGTCGGTGTCGTAGGACGAGGCGAACCACGTGAAGTTCATCCACGCCCACCAGATCGCGAAGAACACCTGAAGGAACGGCACCACACCGGCCACGCCGTGCCCGGCGGCGATCTCGTGCGCGAACTGGGCGGTGACGGCCGCCACCGCGACCACGAAGGTGAGGTCGAACAGCAGCTCGAGCTGGCTCGCGGCGCGGTGCGGCTCGTCGACGGCGCGAGCGCTCATCCGGACCCGGATCCGGATCGTGGTGCCTGCTGACGGCAAGGTCGTTCTCCTGTCACTTCGCGACGTACGGACCGTCTCGAAGACAGGGCGGCGCTCGGATCTGTGACGACGTGGTGCGGGCCGCCTGCCCGCCGCCGGAGGCACGGACCCCCGCGGAGCCGGCACGGGCGGTGATGCGCCTGCGGCCGGGGCACGGCCCGGTCAGCGCGCGAGCCACTCCCGATAGGTGGTCCCGGCGATGACGGCGCCCTCCCCGGCGACGAGGGCGTCGCCCGAGGCGGCGGCGTACAGGCCCGCGTCGTCGTCGGTGACGACGGCGCGGTGGTCGCCGCGGGCGACGAGGGTGATCCTGCCCAGTTCGTCGAGCGCGAAGACCTCGGGCCCGGCGATGTCCAGGGTGCCGCGCAGCGGGGCGCCCACGCTGACGTCGGCCACGGCCCGCGCGACGTCGTCCGCGGCGATGGGCTGCATGAGGACGGCGGGCAGGCGGACGGCGTGCTCGTCGGAGGTCCAGGACATCACCGTCTCGATGAACTCGAAGAACTGCGTGGCACGCACGATCGAGTACGGCACGGGCCCGGCCTTGAGGAGGTCCTCCTGCAGCACCTTCGCCTCCCGGCCTTCCTGGTGACCGTCACGGGGCCGCCGACGCGGGCGAGGCCGTGGACGTGGTCCTGATCGTTCCGGCTCAGCGGAGCCGGTCGTAGACCATGGCCATCTCGCCGAGTTCGCCGGTCTCCTGGTGGGTGAGCGTCCACTTCGTGGCCGGCAGGCCGTCGTCGAACAGCCGCTGCCCGCCTCCGGCGATCTCGGGGAGGATCAGGAGGTGGAGCCGGTCGACGAGGTCCGCGGCCAGGAGCGCCTTGATGACGCTCGCGCTGCTGTTGACGAGGATGTCGCCCTCGCCGGTGGCCTTGAGATCGGCGACGACCTCGGCCGCGGGGGCGTTCACCACGCGGGTACGCTCCCACGGCACCTCGGTCAGGGTGGTCGACAGAACCACCTTCTCGGCGCCGACCAGCCACTTGGCGTATCCGCGGTCACGTGGATCGGCGTCGTCGTTCTCGGCGACCGACGGCCAGTAGCCCATGAATCCCTCGGCGTTGACCCGGCCGAGCAGCGCCGTCGTCGCGCCCTGCCACATGCGGTTCATGTGGTCCCGCGCGACCTCGGTGACCACGTACGGGGCGAACGCGGCGAAGTCGCCGGGCCCTCCGGGGCCGTGGTAGCGCCCGTCGAGGGTGATGCTCAGGTTCGCGGTCACCTTGCGGCCGGTCGGGGTCGTGATGGTCATGTCGTGCTCCTTGATTCTGCTTAGTGAATGGGTGTGTCGGTGTCGTGCGGATCGGCGGCGAGGATCGCCGCGAGCCGGTCGAGGCTCTGGCCGAAGCCGATCTCGACGCCGGCGACGAAGTCCGCGGAGTCGACGGTGCTGTCGGCGATCCGGAACCGGACGTCGAGGTCGGTGCCGGCCGGGGTGGGCCTCAGGTCGAGATCGAGGTGCGCGGTGAAGGCGGTGCCGCCGCCGGGAAGCAGCGGGCGGAGCCGGTAGGCGAGGCGCTCGCCGGGCCGCACCTCGTCCACGACCCCCTCGGCACGCCCGGCGACCACGTCAGACCCGTCGGCGTCCTCGGCGTCGCGGTACTCCTGGACGATCCGCCCGCCCGGCCGCGCCTCGAAGACGAGTTCGGAGACGCGCAGGTCGTCGGGGGTCCACCAGTGAGCGAGGAGGGCGGCCTCGGTCAGGTGGCGCCAGACCCGTTCGGGGCTGCCGGCCAGCGACCGGTGGAACCCGAACGAGCGGCCGTCGGCCCACCCCGGCTCGTCGGCGGCGAGCCGCTCCGTGCGGAGGCTGAGCCCGTACCGGTCGTAGGTCTCGCGCGGGCCGCCGGCCCGGTCCGCGGTGTCGGCCAGGCGGCCGAGCGCGGCCGCCAGTTCCCGCAGGGGCTCAGACCGGAGCGCGTAGATCCGGCGCTGGCCGCTGCGCTGGGACACGACGAGCCCGGCGCGCTCCAGGGCCTGCAGGTGCTTGGTGGTCTGCGGCTGACGTGCCCCGGCCAGCTCGGCCAGGACGCCGACCGGCCGGGGCCGCTCGGCCAGCAGGCTCACGAGCCGCCACCGGGCCGGGTCGGCCAGTGCGGTGAGGAGTTCGTCCACGACGAGAACTATTCCTCATCGCGAATATTCGTGTCAAGGAATAACTTGGGCGGCTCAGGTGTGGCTGATCATCACGTGCTTGACGCGGGTGTAGGCGTCGAGGCCGTACCGGGACAGGTCCTTGCCGGTGCCCGAGTGCTTGAAGCCGCCGTGCGGCATCTCCGGGACGAACACCTGGTGGCAGTTGACCCAGACCGCGCCGAAGTCCAGCGCGGCGGACAGCCGCATGGCGCGCCCGGTGTCCCTGGTCCACACGCTGGAGGCGAGCCCGTAGTCGACGCCGTTGGCCAGGGCGACCGCCTCGTCCTCGCCCGCGAACGGCTGCACGGTCACCACCGGGCCGAAGACCTCCTGCTGCACGATCTCGTCGTCCTGGCGCACCCCGGCGACGACGGTCGGCGGGAAGAAGAAACCGGGACGGCCGAGCCTGCCGCCGCCGGCGACCACTCGGGCGTGCGCGGGCAGCCGGTCGAGGAAGCCCGCGACCCGCTCGGCCTGGTTCGCGTTGTTGGCCGGGCCGAGGAACACGTCCTCCTCGTCGGGATGCCCGACGAGGAGCGCCCGCGCGGCCTCGGCGAGCGCCTCGACGAACCCGTCGTACGCGCGCCGCTCCACGAGCACGCGGGTGACGGCGGTGCAGTCCTGCCCGGTGTTGAAGAACGCCGCCGAGGCGATGCCTGCCGCCGTCGCGGCCGGGTCGGCGTCGGCGAAGACCAGCGCGGGGGCCTTGCCGCCCAGCTCCAGGTGGACGTCCTTGAGGTCGCCCGCCGCGGCCGCCATCACCTCGGCTCCGGCCCGCGTGGACCCGGTGATCGCCACCATCTCCACCCCGGGATGGGCGACCAGCGCGCGGCCGGTGTCCCGGTCGCCGCACAGGACGTTGACCACGCCGGGCGGGAACACCCGCGCGCACATCTCACCCAGCAGCACGGTCGAGCCGGGTGTCGTGTCCGACGGCTTGAGCACCACCGTGTCGCCCGCCGCCAGCGCCGGGCCGATCTTCCAGGCGGCCATCATCAGCGGGTAGTTCCACGGCGTCACCTGCGCGACCACGCCGATCGGCTCGCGGCGCACGAACGAGGTGTGCCCCTCGGCGTACTCTGCGGCGCCGAGGCCCTCCAGCAGCCGTGCCGCTCCGGCGAAGTAGCGGACGGCGTCGACGGCCCCGTCCACGTCGACGCTCAGCGCGGTGCCGCGCGGCTTGCCGGTCGCCCGCACCTCGGCCTCGGCCAGCGCCTCCCTGTCCTCCGCCATCAGATCGGCCAGCTCCAGGAGCAGCCGCTGCCGCTCGGCCGGGGTGGTGCGCCGCCAGGCTCGGGCGGCCTCGGTGGCGGCCGCGACCGCCTGGTCCACGTCCTCGCCGCCCGAGCGGGCCGCCCGGGCGTACACCTTCTCGGTGGACGGGTCGACCAGGTCCATCCAGTCGCCGGACGCCGGCTCGCGGCTCTCCCCGGCGATGACGTTCCGTACCGTGTCCATAGCCGGTCTCCCTCGATGTCCAGGAGTCCCTACCCACGGCCGGCGTCTCCGAAGACGGCTTCCTCTCGGGCCGGCGGCCCTCACGAACTGATCTGCACCCGGCTGTGGTCTCCCAGGACCAGGCGGTGGGCCCGGGGCGTCTGCGCGGCCGGGGTGACCTCCACGTCCCGGCCGATGAGCGAGGCCTCGATCCGCCCGACCCCCGAGATGGCGGCGTCCCGCAGCACGATCGAGTACTCGATCTCGCTGGCGTCGATCCGGCACCGGTCGCCGATCGACGTGAAGGGCCCCACGTAGGAGTCCCGGATCACCGAACCGGCGCCGATGACGGCCGGGCCGACGATCCGCGAGCTGCTGACGTCGGCGCCCGCCTCGATCACCACACGCCCGATGATCTCGCTGTCCGTGACGACGCCGTCCTGCCGCGGCTCCAGGGACTCCAGCACCAGCCGGTTGACCTCCAGCATGTCGGCGACGTTGCCGGTGTCCTTCCAGTAGCCGGAGATCACCGTGGAGTCCACGCGCCGGCCGGAGTCCAGCAGCAGCTGGAGGGTCTCGGTGATCTCCAGCTCGCCGCGCGCGGAGGGCTTCAGCTCCGCGATCACCTCGTGCACCACCGGAGTGAACAGATAGACCCCGACGAGCGCCAGGTCGCTCTTGGGGCGGGCCGGTTTCTCCTCCAGGCCGACGACCCGGCCTCCGGCGTCCAGTTCGGCCACGCCGAACTGCCGGGGATCGGGCACCCGGGTGAGCATGATCTGCGCGTCCGGCCGCCGCTCGGCGAAGCCCCGCACGATGCCGGTGATGCCGCCGAGCACGAAGTTGTCGCCCAGGTACATGACGAACGGGTCGTCCCCGAGGAAGTCCCGGGCGATCAGCACCGCGTGCGCGAGCCCGAGCGGCGCCTCCTGCCGCAGGTAGGTCACCTCGATCCCGAACGCGGAGCCGTCCCCGACGGCCGCCTCGATCTCCGCGTGGGTGTCGCCCACCACGACGCCGACGTCGCGGATGCCCGCCTCCGCGATCGCCTCCAGGCCGTAGAAGAGCACCGGCCGGTTGGCCACGGGCACCAGTTGCTTGGCGTGGGTGTGCGTGATGGGACGCAGCCGCGTCCCGGAGCCGCCGGCCAGCACGATCGCCTTCATCGGCGCGTCCCCGGCCTGTCTCCCGCGGTGGCGAAGCGCTCGACCACCGCCGCCACGGCGGGGTCGGCGAACCGCGCCGACTGGTGCCGGGCCTCGAAGTCGAGTTGGTCGCGCAGCGTCGCCGCGAAACCCGCGTCGAGGAGCGCGCGGGTCGCGACGACGGCGGCGGGCGCGGCGGCCAGCCCCCGGGCCGTCGCGAGCGCCTGGTCCAGCAACTCGGCGTCGTCGACGCAGCGCCAGATCATGCCCCACCGCTCGGCCCGCTCGGCCGGGACGCGTTCGCCCGTCAGGGACATGCCCATGGCCCGGGCCCGTCCCACGACCCGGCCGAGGACCCAGGTCGCGCCGAGGTCGGGCACGCCGCCGAGAGGCACCACCTGGGGCAGGAGGAAGTACGCGGACCTGGCGGCGATGACCACGTCGGCGAGCAGCGCCAGGCCCACGGCGCCACCGGCGCACGGACCGTTGACCGCGGCGACCAACGGCAGCGGCAGGGCCTGCACCACCTCGGCCAGCGGCGCCATCGTCGCGGCCAGGTGGTGCGCGACCTCGGTGGGCAGGTCCTCGCTCGCCGCGAAGTCACGCAGGTCCGCCCCGGCGGAGAACGCGCGGCCCGCGCCGGTGAGGACGATCGCGCCCACGTCGGCGCGGGCGCCGAGCGACTCGAACTCCTTCCTGAGCCGGTTCATCAGCTCCCAGCTCAGGGCGTTGAGCCGCTCGGGGCGGTCCAGGGTCACGACGGCGACGCGGCCGGCGATCTCGGTACGCAGCATGGTCTCAGCCCCAGGCGTCGCCGGACGGGTCCGGCCCGAAGTGGCGGAGACAGACCGATCCCCAGAGGAAGCCGGCCCCGATCCCGGCCATGATCATGAGGTCTCCGTGGCGGACGGTGGTCTCCATCGCCTCGTGCAGCACCGTGAACATGCTGGCCGCTCCGGTGTTGCCGAGCCGCCCCACCGTCGTGGGCACGCGGTCCGCGGATATGCCGAGGCTCGACACCGTCTCGTTGATGATGTTCTGGTTGGCCTGGTGCAGGAGGAAGTGCCGTACGTCCTCCAGGCCGACTCCGGCGCGCAGGGCGGCCTGCCTGATGCTGCCCGGCAGTTGACCGGTGGCCATGTCCCAGACGGCCCTGCCGTTCATCTTCAGGAACTGGCCGCGTTCGTCCACCGTCTCGGGGCTGGTCGGACGGCGGGAACCGCCCGCGGGGATCTGCACCTCGTAGGAGAGTGCGGAGCCGGTGTGCCAGGACAGCAGCCCGAAGCCGCTCGCCGTCGGCCGCAGCAGCGCGGCTCCGGCGGCGTCGCCGAAGAAGACCCGGGTCCCGCGGTCCAGCGGGTCGGTCAGCCGGGACCCGGCGTCGGCTCCGATTACCAGGATGTTGCGGAAGGCGTCGTTCTGCAGCAGGTGCGCGGCCAGGAGGATCGCGTGGATGCCGCCCGCGCAGGCCGACTGCGAGAGGTCGAGCGGAAGCGCGCGCCGCGCGCCGAGCGCCTCGGCGACGATCAGCGCGGTGGAGGGGAGCGGCTGGTCGGGGGTGAACGTGGCGATGATGACGACGTCGAGGTCGCCGGCGTCCACCCCGGACCGGTCGAGCGCCTGCCGTGCCGCGGCGATGCCCATGTCGGACGTGGCCATGCCCTCGGTGAGGAAGCGCCGCTGCCTGATCCCGATCCGGGAGGTGATCCACTCGTCGGAGGTGTCCAGTGTCTCGGCCAGGTCGTCGTTGGTCACGACCTGCTCGGGCACGTAGAGCCCGGTCGCGCCGATGCCGACAGGGCGGGTGAGCGGTGTCGCGGCGCCGGCGATCGCCGGCGCCTCATCCAGACGGAACGTTCTCTGCACGTGTTGTCTCCGATCTGTCATCCCGGCGCACCGAGGGGGCGACACCGTCAGCCCCGTATCGCGCTCGGCATGACGAGCCCCCGTCGCCCCGGTTCCGGCCCTGAGGCGGGAGTGGGCGTCCGGCCGTCTCCGCCCGCGTGGGCGGGCGTCGGTTCGGACTCGACGCCTGTTTCCCCGCGCCCATGGTTCGCGTGCTGCTGGGAAAGCTAGCACCGAATTGTCGGGTGAACCACGCACTTTTGTGCCGCGTTTTTCCGGCATGACCGGCAGTTTTTTTCTGCCGTCGAAACCGCGTGGTCCGCCCCGGCCCGGCCGATGAGCATGGTCGGCGGCCGCTTTTCCAAGCGTGGTGCCGACCGGCAGAACGGGGGGCCGGATCGGCGGCGGTTCCGCTGAACTTACTGGTCAGACGCTTGGCGGGCCTCGCCTTTCCCAGGCGTGCGCCCGAAGGTCCGGGGCCGCCGGAAAAAGTGTGTCGTCCAGGTTTCGCGATTCTGCCGCCTGAACCGCATTGTTAGGGCGGGGCCGGACTGCGAATCATTCGGTTTCGAAACGGGGCGGTTGTCGGGCGGCCGGCCGTGGAGCACGAGGGTGTGGGGGCGACGCGATGACCGACGAACAGAAATACCTGGACTATCTCCGGCGCGCCACGGCCGAGATGCAGGATCTGCGGGAGCGGCTGCGCGCGGCGGAGGAACGCGAGCACGAGCCGATCGCCATCGTGGGCATGGGCTGCCGCTACCCGGGCGGGGTGGGCTCGCCGCAGGACCTGTGGGACGTGGTGTCCGGCGGACGCGACGTGGTGTCGGAGTTCCCGCGCGACCGCGGCTGGGACGTCGCGGGACTGTACGACCCGGAGCCCGGCAGCCCGGGCAGGACCTACTCGCGCCACGGCGGTTTCCTGCACGACGCCGCGATGTTCGACGCCGGTCACTTCGGCATCAGCCCGCGCGAGGCGCCCTCGATCGATCCGCAGCATCGGCTGCTCCTCGAATGCTCCGCCGAGGCCTTCGAACGGGCCGGCCTGGACCCCGGCTCGCTCCGCGGCAGCAGGACCGGCGTCTTCAACGGGGTCATGCCGAACGAGTGGTCCGGTCAGATGGGCAGTCTCGCCTCCGGACGCGTCGCGTACGCCTTCGGTCTCGAAGGACCGGCGGTCACCGTGGACACCGCGTGCTCGTCGTCACTGGTGGCGCTGCACCTCGCCTGCCAGGCGCTGCGGAACGGCGAGTGCTCGCTCGCCCTGGCGGGCGGCGCGACGGTGATCGTGGCGCCGGACACGTTCCTGGAGTTCAGCAGGCAGCGGGGCCTCTCCCCGGACGGGCGGTGCAAGTCGTTCGCCGACTCGGCGGACGGCACCGGGCTGGCCGAGGGCGCCGGTGTCCTGCTGCTGGAGCGGCTGTCGGACGCCAGGAAGCACGGCCACCCGGTGCTGGCCCTCGTCCGCGGGTCCGCAGTCAACCAGGACGGCCGGTCGAACGGCCTCACGGCGCCCAACGGGCCCGCCCAGCAGAGGGTCATCCGCCAGGCGATGAACGCCGCCGGGCTGTCGGCGGCGGACGTGGACGTCGTCGAGGGGCACGGGACGGGCACGCGGCTGGGCGACCCGATCGAGGTGCAGGCGATCCTGGCGACCTACGGCCGGAACCGGCCCGCGGACCGGCCGCTGCTGCTGGGTTCGATCAAGTCCAACATCGGCCACACCCAGGCCGCCGCCGGCGTGGCGGGAGTGATCAAGATGGTGCTGGCGATGCGCGCCGGCGTGGTGCCGCCCACGCTGCACGTGGACGAGCCGTCCCGGCAGGTGGACTGGTCCGGAGGAGCGGCGACGCTGGTGCTGGAGCCGACCCCGTGGCCGGAGACGGGCAGGCCGCGCCGGGCCGCCGTGTCGTCGTTCGGGCTCAGCGGCACCAACGGGCACGTCATCCTCGAACAGCCGCCGGCCGGTGACGACGCGCCGCCCGTCACGGGCACGCCGGCGTTGCCGTGGATGCTGTCCGCGCGGACCGAGGAGGCGCTGCGGGGCTACGCCGACAAGTTGCGCGCGTACGCGGTCGCCCATCCCGAGGTGGAGCCGGCCGACATCGCCGCCGCCCTGACGCGGCGTCCCCTGATGGCGCACAGAGCCGCCGTCCTGGCCGCGGACCGCGAGAGTCTCGTAGGCGGACTGACGGCGCTGGCCAGGGGCGAGCAGGCGGCCGGCGTGGTCCACGCCCAGGCGTCGCCGGGCCGGCTCGCCGTGATGTTCTCCGGGCAGGGCTTCCAGCGGGCGCGCATGGGCCGCGAGCTGCACGCCGCCTTCCCCGTCTTCGCCGACGCCTTCGACGCGGTCTGCGCCGAGCTGGACGAGCACCTCGACCGCCCGGTGAGGTCCGTGGTCTTCGCCCGCCCGGACACCGCGGAGGCGCGGCTGCTCGACCGGACCGACTACACCCAGGCCGCGACGTTCGCCCTGGAGATCGCGCTGTACCGGCTGCTGGAGAGCTTCGGCGTCCGGCCCGGCTTCCTGATCGGGCACTCGGTCGGCGAACTGGCCGCCGCCCATGTCGCGGGCGTGCTCTCGGCGGCCGACGCCGCCCGCGTCGTCGCGTACCGCGGCAGGCTGATGCGGGAACTGCCCGGCGGCGGGGCGATGCTCGCCGTCGCGGCCCCCGAGGCGTGGGTCCTGGAGCGGCTCGCGTTCCTCGGCGCCGACGTGAGCCTGGCGGCGGTGAACGGCCCCGCCGCGGTCGTGGTCTCCGGCGAGGAGGCGGCGGTCGCGAAGGTCGCCGCCGACTGCCGCGCCCAGGGCGTCCGCGCCCGGCCGCTCCGCGTGTCCCACGCCTTCCACTCGGCGCTGATGGAGCCGATGCTCGCCGGGTTCGCCGACGTGCTGGCGTCGGTCGCGTTAGCTCCGCCCAAGCTGCCGGTGGTGTCGACCGTGACCGGGACGCCGCTCGGCGACGACGAGGCGACCTCGGCCGGCTACTGGCTGTCGCAGGTGCGGCGTACGGTCAGGTTCGGCGACGGCGTCCGGTGGCTGCGCGCCCAGGGCGTGACCCGCTTCCTGGAGGTCGGGCCGGACGGCGGGCTGACGACCGCCGCGCGGGACGTGGCCGACGCCCACCCCGGCCCGGACTCCGGCTCGGACGTGACGCCGATGTTCCAGGCGGCGCTGCGGCGGGGGCGGCCGGAGACCGAGTCGTTCCTGAACGCCCTGGCCGTGGCGCACACCCACGGCGTCGCCGTGGACTGGTCGCCGGTGGTCCCCGGGGAGACGCGCCGGCTCGACCTGCCGACGTACGCCTTCCAGCGGCGGCGCTACTGGCAGGACGACACGGCGGCGCCGAGGGACCCGAGCGGGTTCGGGCTCGGTGCCGTCGACCACCCGCTGCTGAGCGCGGCGGCGGACGTCCCCGGCACCGGCGACCTGGTCCTCACCGGGCGGATCTCCCTGGACACCCACCCGTGGATCGGCGACCACGCGATATGGGACGTCGCGCTGGTGCCCGGCGCGGCCCTCGTCGAACTGGCCGCCCAAGCAGGTGAGCCGGCGGGCTGCGGGCGGGTCCGGGAACTGGTCCTGCGGGCGCCGCTGGCGCTGCCGGAGCGTACGGCGGTGCTGTTGCGGCTGGTCGTGGGGCCGCCGGACGACCAGGGGGAGCGCGCGATCGGCATGTACTCCCGGCCGGAGGACGACGCGGACGCGACCTGGGTCTGCCACGCCTCCGGTGTCCTCGCCCCCGAGATCGCTGAGGCACCCGAACCTTCGGAGGCCGCGACGGAGCGCGAATGGCCTCCGGCCGGCGCGGTCGCGGTGGAGCTGGACGACGCCTACCACCGCCTGGCGTCGAGCGGATACACCTACGGGCCCGCCTTCCGCGGGCTCCGGGCGGTGTGGCGGCGTGGCGAGGAGATTTTCGCCGAGGTCGCGCTCCCCGAGGACCAGCAGGCGCGGGCCGGGAGGTTCGCCGTGCATCCGGCGCTGCTGGACGCCGCCCTGCAGGCGGCGGTCGTGGACGGCCTGGGCGCCGCCGATGAGGAGTCGCCGGCCCGGCTGCCGTTCTCCTGGCACGACGTGACCCTGCACGCCGCCGGGGCGGTGGCGCTGCGGGTCCGGCTCACCCCGGCCGGCCCGGACGCGCTGACGCTCGCGGCGTACGACCCCTCGGGCCGTCCCGTGGTCACGGTCGGCACGCTGGTGCTGCGGCCGGCGTCGGCCGAGCAGGTGAGCGCGGGCCTGCCCCGTGACGACTCGCTGTTCACCGTGGACTGGGCGCCGGCCGGACCCGCGCCGCAGGATCCGTCCGGCGTGCCGCACGGCGGCTGGGCGTCCGTCGGAGCCGACGACGTACGCGTGACGGACGCCCTGCGGTCGTCGTGGGGCGACAGCCGCTGGCACCCCGACATCGCCGCCCTGCGGGAGGCCGTCGCCGCCGGGGAACCGGCTCCCGCGCTGGCCGTCGTCCTGTGCGAACCGCCCACCGGGGAAGCACAGGTCATCGACGAAGCACGGGCCACCGGGGAGGCACGGGTCACTGAGGAAGCACGGGTCACCGAGGAAGCACGGGCCGCCGGGGACGTCCCGGCCGGCGTGCTCGGCACCGCCACCGGAACGCTGGCGCTCGTGCAGTCGTGGCTGGCCGACGATCGGCTCGCGTCGTCGCGGCTGGTGATCGTCACCCGGGGCGCGACGGCGGCCGGGGGACGGGTCCCGGACCTGGCCGGCGCTGCGGTCTGGAGCATGCTGAGGTCGGCGCAGACCGAGCATCCGAACCGGTTCCTGCTCGTGGACCTCGACGACGAGGAGGCGTCGGTCCGGTCGCTGCCCGCCGTCGCCGTCCTGGACGAGCCGCAGGTCGCGATCCGCGACGGCGAGCCGCTGGTGCCGCGGCTGACCCGCGCCGGGACGCCGGAGCCGCCGCCCGCCCTCGCCGACCCGGACGGGACCGTCCTGATCACCGGCGGCACCGGCGCGCTGGGCACGGCCGTGGCCCGGCACCTGGTGACCGCGCACGGCGTCCGGCACCTGCTGCTGGCCGGGCGCCGCGGCCGGCTGGAGCCGGCCGTCGAGGCGGAGCTCACGGAACTCGGCGCGGACGTGGACGTCGTCGCCTGCGACGTCGCCGACCGCGACAGCGTGGCCCGGCTGCTCCGGGAGATCCCCCGGGAGCGCCCGCTGACGGCCGTCGTCCACGCCGCCGGCGTCCTCGACGACGGGACCGTCGAGACGCTGACCCGCGCGCGGCTGGAGGGCGTGCTGCGGGCCAAGGCCGACGCGGCGTGGCACCTGCACGAGCTGACCCGGGACGCGGACCTGCGATCGTTCGTGCTGTTCTCCTCGCTGGCCGGGACGTTCGGCACGCCCGGGCAGGCCAACTACGCGGCGGCCAACGGGTTCCTGGACGCACTCGCGGAACGCCGGCGGGCGGACGGCCTCGCGGGACTCTCGATCGTCTGGGGCGCCTGGGAGAACGGCGGCATGGCCGGCCGGATCGCCGAGGCCGACCGCACCCGGATGGCCCGTGCCGGGGTCGAACCCCTGTCGGCGGACGACGGGCTCGCGCTGTTCGACCGCGCGAACGCGGCCGGTGCCGCCGCGGTCGTCGCGGCCCGGCTCGACCTCGGGAGGCTGCGGAAGGAGGCGGTCCGCTTCGACCAGGTGCCGCCACTGCTGCGCGGCCTGATCCGGCGGCCGAAGACGCGGGCGGGGACGCCGGGCGCCCAGGCCGAGGCGCTGCGCGCCCGGCTGGCGGAACTGCCGGAACAGGACCGGCTGCGCGAGGTGCTCGGTCTCGTGCGCGAGCACGTCGCCGCCGTGCTCGGACACGCCGCGGCGGCCTCCGTCGAGACCGACCGGGGGTTCCTCGACATGGGCATGGACTCGCTGATGGCGGTGGAGCTCCGCAACCGCCTGGGCGCGGTGACGGGCCTGCGACTGCCCTCCACGCTGGTCTTCGACTACCCGAGCGTCCAGGCGGTGGCGGGTTACCTGGTGGCGGCGCTGCTGCCCGAGGCCGCGCCGGACACCGGGCGGACCGCCGAGGACGACGCGATCAGGAAGGTCCTCGCGACGCTTCCGGTGGCCCGGCTGCGGGCGTCCGGCCTGCTGGACGCGCTGATGGGGCTGGCCGACGACCCGCTCGGGCAGGACCCGCCGCAGGACGACGGCGAACTCGCCATCAAGGAGATGGCCGTGGCCGACCTGGTGGCCCGCGCCTACGAACGAGCCGGCTCGTAGACCCGCACTCCTCCCGGCCGTTGACGTCCCGCCGCCGTGCCCACGCCGTGCCCCAAGCGGTGCCCCTTGCCGTACCCCAGCAGTGCCCGAAGGAGCGATGAGACACCATGCCGTCCGACTCTCACCCGTCCCCGAACGGGCACCCGACCCCGAGCGGACACCCGACGAACGGGCAGCCGACGCTGTGGGGGCTGTCCGCCCCCTACGCGGGCGCTCTGCGCGCCCAGGCCCGGCTCCTCCTCGGACACCTCGGCGGCGGCGGCCACCAACCCGGTGACCGACCCGGTGACCAGGAATGGCGCCCGGCCGACGTCGGGTGGTCGCTGGCCCGCGCCGGCGCCGGGGGCGCCCACCGGGCGGCCATCGCCGGCGACGACCCCGCGGCCTTCCTGGAGGCGCTGCGGGCGCTCGCCGAGGGAGGCGGCGCCCCGGGGCTGGCCGAAGGGCGCGCCCACCCCGGCGGGGTCGTGTTCGTGTTCCCCGGCAACGGCTCGCAGTGGCAGGGCATGGCGGTCGACCTGCTCGCGTCCTCGCCGGTCTTCCTGGCCCGCATGGAGGAGTGCGCCCGCGCGCTGGAGCCGTACGTCGACTGGGCGCTTCTCGACGTGCTGCGCGGCGCGCCCGGCGCGCCCCGGCTGGACCGCACGGACGTGATCCAGCCCGCGTTGTTCGCGACGATGGTCTCGCTCGCCGACCTGTGGCGGTCGTACGGCGTCGAGCCGTCGGCCGTGCTCGGCCACAGCCTGGGGGAGATCGCCGCCGCGGTGGTCGCCGGGGCGCTGACCCTGGAGGACGGGGCGCGGGTGGTCGCCCTCTGGAGCCAGGCGATGCTCCCCATGACCGGCCACGGGGAGATGGTCTCGGTGCTGGCGTCGGCGGACGACATCTCCGCCCGCGTCGGCGCGTACGGCGGTCGGCTGGAGATCGGTGTTCTGAACGGCCCGCAGTCGGTGCTGGTCTCCGGTGACCTGGACGCGGCGCGGCAGTTGGTCGAGGAGCTCACCGCGGACGGCTTCCGCGTCAGGGCCACCGGCACGAACCTCGCGGTGCACTCGCCGCACATCGACGCGATCACCCCGGACCTCCACGGCAGGCTGCTCCCGATCCGGCCGCGGCGCGCCCGCATCCGCTTCTACTCGTCGCTGCTGGGCGGCGTGCTGCCCGACGACGTGCCACTGGACGCGGGCTACTGGTGCCGGAACATCCGCGAGCCCGTCCGGTTCGAGGAGGCCACGCGGGCGGCGCTGGACGACGGGTACGGCGTGCTGCTGGAGGTCAGCGTGCACCCGGTGCTGACCGGGGCGGTGCGCCAGACCGTCGAGGCCACCGGCGCCGCCGTGCCGGTCCGCGCGTCGCTCCGCCGCGACCAGGCCGACCTCGGCAGGGTCATGCGCGCGCTGGGCGAGCTGCACGTCGACGGCGTGCCGCTGGAGTGGGACGCCGTGTACGCCGGGCACGAGCCCCGCGAGGTCGCCCTGCCGGAGACCGCGGCCGCCGTGGAGGAGGAGGACGACCGGCCGTCCCTGGGCGCGCGCCTGGCGGAGCTGACCGAGACCGGACAGCGTGCGCTGCTGCTCGACCTGGTGGGCCGGGAGCTCGCGGCGCTGCTCGGCACGCCCGGCCCGATCCCGCCCGACCGCCAGTTCCGGGACCTCGGATTCGACTCGGTGACCGCCCTGGAGATCCGCGGCCGGCTCATGGAGGCGACGGGCACGCGGCTGCCCGCGACCATGGTGTTCGACTACCCGACGCCCGGCGAGCTCGCCGAGTTCCTGCGCGTCACGCTGGCGGGCGCGGAGCCCTCCGGCGCCGTGGCGCCCGTGGCCGCCGCGGACGACGACCCCGTCGTGATCGTCGGAGCCGGGTGCCGTTACCCCGGCGGGATCCGCGGGCCCGAGGACCTCTGGACCCTCGTCAGTGACGGAGCCGACGCCATGGGGCGGTTCCCGGACAACCGGGGATGGGACCTCGACGGCTCCTACGACGACCAGACGCGCCGGGCCGGGACGCACTACCAGCGCGAGGCCGGCTTCCTGCACGACGCCGACCTGTTCGACGCCGACTTCTTCGGGATCAGCCCGCGTGAGGCCCTCGCGATGGACCCGCAGCAGCGGCTGCTGCTGGAGACCTCCTGGGAGGCGTTCGAGCGGGCCGGCATCGTGCCGGCCTCCCTGCGCGGCAGCGCGACCGGCGTGTTCGTCGGCGCGATGACCGTCGACTACAGCGCGCGCCTGGAGCGGCACCCCGACCTGGAGGGATACGTCCTCACCGGGAACACCGCCAGCGTCCTGTCCGGCCGGGTCTCCTATCTCTACGGTTTCGAGGGGCCGTCGGTCACCGTGGACACGGCGTGCTCGTCGTCGTTGGTCGCGCTGCACCTCGCCGTACAGGCGGTGCGGCGCGGCGAGTGCGGCCTGGCGCTGGCCGCCGGGGTGGCCGTCAACGCGAGCCTCAACATCTTCAAGGAGTTCGCGCGGCTGAACACGCTCGCTCCGGACGGCCGGTGCAAGCCGTTCTCCGACGACGCCGACGGGTTCGGCATCTCCGAGGGCGTCGGAGTGCTCCTGCTGGAGCGGCTCTCGGACGCCCGGCGGAACGGCCACGAGGTGCTGGCCGTGATCAGGGGGTCGGCGGTCAACCAGGACGGCGCGTCCAACGGGCTCGCGGCGCCGAACGGCCCCTCCCAGCAGCGGGTGATCCGCGGCGCGCTCGCCGACGCCGGGCTCCACCCGTCCGAGGTCGACGTGGTCGACGCGCACGGCACCGGCACCCGGCTGGGCGACCCGATCGAGGCCCAGGCGCTGATGGCGACGTACGGGCGGGACCGCGACCGGCCGCTGCTGCTGGGCTCGCTGAAGTCGAACCTCGGCCACACCCAGGCCGCCGCCGGCGTCGGCGCGGTCATCAAGATGGTCGAGGCCATGCGGCACGGGGTGGCTCCCCGGACCCTGCACGTGTCCGCGCCCAACTCGCACGTGGACTGGTCGGAAGGCGGAGTTTCGCTGCTGACCGAGCGGGTCCCCTGGCCGGAGACCGGACGGCCGCGCCGGGCCGGTGTGTCGTCCTTCGGCGTCAGCGGGACCAACGCGCACGTGGTGCTGGAGCAGGCGCCAGACCTCGACTCCAACCTCGATCCCGACTCAGAGCCGGGGACCGCCGCCGTCGCGGACCCGCCCGGCCCGCCGCCCGGGCCGGTCACGGTGACCCTGTCGGCCCGCGGCCCGGCCGCCCTGCGCGGGCAGGCCGCGCGGCTGCGGTCGTGGCTGGAGTCCCGGCCGGACGTGCCGCTCGCGGACGTCGCCCTGGAGCTGAGGGCGGCGCGCTCCCCTATGGACCACCGGGCCGCCGTGGTGGCCGCCGACCACGGCGAACTGACGCGCGCACTGTCCGCGCTCGCCGAAGACGCCCCCGACTTCGGCCTCGTGTCCGGCGTCGCACGGCGGTCCGGTGCGGTGTTCGTGTTCCCCGGCCAGGGCGGCCAGTGGCCGGGGATGGGGGCCGGCCTGCTGCGCTCGTCCCCGGAGTTCGCCGCCGCCGTACGGGCGTGCGACGAGGCGCTGGCCCCGTGGACCGGTTACTCGGTCCTGGACGTCCTGTCGGGCTCGCCGGACGCGCCGGGCCTGGACCGGGTCGACGTCGTCCAGCCCGTCCTGTGGGCGGTGATGGTGTCGCTGGCCGAGGTGTGGCGCGCCCACGGCGTGGTGCCCGCCGCGGTGGTGGGCCACTCGCAGGGCGAGATCGCCGCGGCGTGCGTGGCCGGGGCGCTGTCGCTCCGGGACGCGGCGAAGGTGGTCGCGCTGCGCAGCCGCGCGCTGCGGGACCTGTCCGGATCGGGGGCGATGGCCTCGGTCGCGGCGCCCGTGGACGTGGTGGAGCGGCTGCTGTCCCCCTGGGGTGAGGCCCTGTCGGTGGCCGCGGTGAACAGCCCGCTGTCGACCGTGGTGGCCGGTGAGGCCGGGGCGCTGGGGGAGTTCGTGGACCGGTGCGCGGCCGACGGGGTCCGCGTCCGCCGGATCCAGGTGGACTACGCCTCCCACTCCCCGCAGATGGAACAGGTGCGGGAGACGCTGCTGGCCGAGCTCGCCGACGTCGAGCCCCGCGCGTCCGCCGTGAGCTTCTACTCGACGGTGACCGGAGACCTGCACGACACCTCCGGGCTCGACGCCGCCTACTGGTACGAGAACCTGCGCGGGCGGGTGCGGTTCGCCGACGTCTGCGCGCGGCTGATGAGCGGGGGCCGGGACTTCTTCGTCGAGTGCGGCCCGCATCCCGTGTTGACCATGGCGATCGAGGAGTGCGCGGAGGCGGTGGAGGGCGCGGGGGCGCGGCCCGTCGCGATTCCGACGCTGCGCCGCGACGAGGACGGGCCCGCCGCCCTGCGGACCGCGCTGGCGCGGGCCTGGGTGAACGGCGCGCCCGTCACCTGGGACGAGGATCGCCTGCCGCGCCCGGTGCGGCGGCTCGGGCTCCCCACGTACGCGTTCCAGCGGGAGCGCTACTGGGCCGAGACGGGCGGGGCGCGGTCCGCCGGAGCCGGCGCCCTCGGCCTGACCCCCACGGAACACCCGCTGATCGGCGCGGCCACCGAGATCGCCGACGACGGCGGGGTGCTGTTGTCGGGCCGTCTGTCGGCCCGGTCGCAGCCGTGGCTGGCCGACCACGTGGTGTCCGGTTCGGTGCTGTTCCCGGGCACCGGATTCGTGGAGCTCGCGGTGCGCGCGGGCGACGAGGTCGGCTGCGGGCAGGTGGAGGAGCTGACGCTGGAGGCCCCGCTGGTCCTGCCGGCCGACGGAGACGTGCGCCTGCAGGTCCGCGTCGGCCCGGCCGACTCGGGACGCCGCGGCGTGTCGGTGCACTCCGCGGGCGGGGACGGCGGGTGGACCCGGCACGCCACCGGGGTGCTCGGCCCGGTGGCGGCGGCGTACGAGGAACTGCGGACCTGGCCGCCGCGCGACGCGGCGCCGGTGGCCGTCGACGGGTTGTACGACCTGCTGGCCGAGCGGGGCTACGGGTACGGCCCGGCGTTCCGCGGGCTGCGCGCGGCGTGGCGGCGGGGGGACGAGGTCTTCGTCGAGGCGGCCCTGCCGGAGGACGCCGCCCGTGGCGCGGACGGCTTCGGGCTGCACCCCGCACTGCTCGACACGGCGATGCACGGGCTGTTCCTCGGCGAATTCCTTCCCGGGGACGACACCTGGTTGCCGTTCTCGTGGCGGGGAGTCTCGCTCGCGGCGTCCGGCGCGACCGACGTGCGGGCCCGGCTGTCGCCCGCGGGGCGCGACGCCGTCCGGGTCGTGGTCGCCGACGGCGCGGGGAGCCCGGTCCTGTCGGCGGAGTCCATGGTCCTGCGGCCGGTGCCGAAGTCGCGGCTGCTCGCCTCCGGCCTGGCCGACTCGCTCTACACCCTGGGCTGGACGCCCCTCGACTCCGCCGCCGGCCCTGCTCCGGACCATGCTCAGGATCGGCCCGGCACGTCCGGCTGGGCCGTTCTCGGTCCGGGCGGGCCCGGACTGGCCGAGGATCTCGGCGTCGCCCGCCACGCCGGTCTCCGGGAGCTCATCGACACGCTCGGCTCCGGCGCGCCGGTCCCGGACGTCGTGCTGCTGCCCGTCACGCCGGCGGTCCCGGGCGACGCCTCCGGCGTCGGGGAATCGCTCCGGGACCTGCTCTCCACCCTGCGGTCGTGGCTCGGCGAGCCGCGCCTCCGCGGGTGCGCGCTCCTCGTGCTTACCGAGAACGCGGTGCGCACCGAGAACGCGGTGGAGATCGGCGACGCCGGTCCCACGCCCGCGGCGGCCGCCGTCTGGGGGTTCGTCCGCGGCGCGCGGGAGGAGCACCCCGGGCGCTTCCTGCTCGGCGACGTCGCCGGCGCGACCGGCCGGGCGCTGCGCGCCGCGGTGGCGTCCGGCGAGCCGGAGTTCGCCGTACGCGGGGACACGGTCCTGGTCCCCAGGCTGGCCCGCGTGGCCGCGGACGAGACGCTGACGCCTCCCGGCGACGGCGCGCCGTGGCGCCTGTCAGTGGCGGGGGAGCGCGGCACGTTCGACGACCTGGCGCTCGTGCCGTCCCCGGAGGCGGCGCGGGACCTGGCACCCGGCGAGGTGCGGATCGAGGTGCGCGCGGCCGGGCTCAACTTCCGCGACGTGGTCGTCTCCCTGCGGATGGTGCCGGGCCAGGAGGGCATCGGCACCGAAGGCGCCGGCGTCGTCGTCGAGACCGGCCCGGCGGTGACCGGGCTGGCGCCGGGAGACCGGGTGATGGGGATCCTCCCAGACGCCTTCGGCTCCTCCGTCGTCGTCGACCACCGTCACGTCGTACGGATGCCGGACGGCTGGACGTTCGAGCGCGGAGCCTCGGTGCCGGCGGCCTTCCTGACCGCCCTGCACGGCCTGCGCGACGTAGCGGGACTGTCGGCGGGGGAGACGGTGTTGGTGCACGCCGCCGCGGGCGGCGTGGGGACGGCGGCGGTGCAGGTGGCCGCCGCGCTCGGCGCGCGCGTCCTCGCCACGGCTCATCCGGGCAAGTGGCCCGCCCTGAACGCCGCGGGTATCGCGGACGAACGGCTCGCCTCGTCCCGCTCGCCGGAGTTCGAGGAGCGGTTCCTGGCCGCCACCGGCGGCGCCGGGGTGGACGTTGTGCTGAACTCCCTGACCGGTGAGCTCGTGGACGCCTCGCTCCGGCTGCTGGGCTCCGGCGGCCGGTTCGTCGAACTGGGCAAGACCGACATCCGGGATGCCGCCGAGGTCGAAGCCGCCCACCCGGGCGTGCGGTACCAGGCGATCGACCTGAGCCGGGCCGATCCCGGCCTGGTCCGGCGCCTGCTGACCGAGCTGGTGGACCTGTTCGAGAAGGGGACACTGACGCCGCCGCCCGTCCGGACGCTGGACGTGCGGCGCGCGCCCGAGGCGTTCCGGTTCATGAGCCAGGCACGGCACGTCGGGAAGATCGTGCTGCGCATGCCGCGCCGCCGGGACCCGCGCGGCACCGTGCTGATGACCGGCGCCACCGGGATGGCCGGCCGGGTGATCGCCCGGCACCTCGTGACCGCCGGCGGCGTCCGCCGCCTCGTGCTGGTGAGCAGGCGCGGGACATCGGCCCCGGGCGCGGCGGAGCTGGCCGCCGAACTCGCCGGGCTCGGCGCGGTGGTCGCCGTCGAGGCGTGCGACGCCGCCGACAGGGAGGCCATCGCGGCGGTGCTGGCAAGGATCCCGGCGGAGCACCCCCTCACCGCCGTGGTGCACGCGGCCGGTGTGCTCGACGACGCGGTGCTGGACACGCTGACCCCCGCGCAGATCGACGCGGTCCTGCGGCCGAAGGCGGACGGCGCGCTGGTCCTGCACGAGCTCACCGCGGGCCTGGACCTGGCGGAGTTCGTGCTGTTCTCCTCGGCCGCCGGGCTGACCGGAAGCGCCGGGCAGGCCCACTACGCCGCGGCGAACACCTTCCTGGACGCGCTGGCGCAGCACCGGCGCTCCCGGGGACTGCCGGCCACCTCGATCGCGTGGGGCCTGTGGGCCGAGCAGAGTGAGATGACGGCCCGGGCCGACCACGGCCGGCTCGCCCGCCTCGGCCTGCTGCCCATGACCGGAGAGCAGGCGGCGGGGCTGTTCGACGTCGCCACCGGCCTGGACCACGCGCTGGCACTCGCCGCGAGGGTGTCGACGGCCGGCCTGCGCGGGCAGGCGGCGAGCGGCACGCTCTCACCGCTCTGGCGGGGCCTGGTACGTACGGCCGCCCGGCCGGAGGCGGGCACGGCAGGCGGACCGGGAGACGGTCTGGGCGGCGCCTCGCTCACCCACCGGCTGGCCGGGCTCCCGGACGGCGAGCGCCGCCGGACGCTCCTCACCCTCGTGCGCGCCCACGCCGCCACCGTGCTGGGACGTGCGTCCGGCGCGACGATCGACCCCGGCCGCGGGTTCCTCGACCTCGGCTTCGACTCGCTCAGCGCGGTGGAGTTCCGCAACCGGCTCAGCGCGGCCACCGGCCTGCGGCTGCCGTCCACCCTCATCTTCGATCACCCGAACCCGGAGGTCCTGGCCGGATACCTCGTCACCGAGCTGGCGCCGGCGGATCAGCCGGGGGACCGGCCGGCGGCGCCCGGCGGCGACGGCGAGGAGGCCGAGCTGCGCCGCCTGCTGGCGTCCATCCCGCTGGAGCGGCTCCGGCAGGCCCGGCTGGTGGACGTCCTGCGCGAGCTGGCCGGCCGTACGGAGGAGGCGCCGGAGACGGTGCCGCGGGCGGACGAGAGCGCGATCGACGAGATGAGTGTGGACGAACTGCTCAAGCTGGCCCCCGGGATGAGCGCGTGAACAGGTCGGAAGGGTGGGACGGACGATGAACGCATCCCTCGAAGAGGTAGTGCGGGCCCTGCGCTCCTCGCTGAAGGAGGCCGAACGGCTTCGGGAGGAGAACCGGCAGCTCGCCGCGCGGAGCCGGGAGCCCATCGCGATCGTCGGGATGGCCTGCCGCCTCCCTGGCGGGGCGGACTCCCCGGAGGCGCTGTGGACGATCCTGTCGGAGGGCCGCGACGCCGTCCGCGGATTCCCCGGCGACCGAGGCTGGGACGTCGAGCGGCTCTACGACCCCGACCCGGACGCGCCAGGGAAGACCTACGTACGGGCGGGCGGGTTCCTCCCGCAGGCCGCGCACTTCGACGCCGGGTTCTTCGGGATCTCCCCGCGTGAGGCCCTCGCCATGGACCCGCAGCAGCGGCTGCTGCTGGAGTCGTCGTGGGAGGCGCTGGAGTGGGCGGGCCTGGACGTGGCCTCCCTCCGGGGCAGCCGGACCGGCGTGTACTTCGGGGTGCTGCCCTCGGAGTACCTCACCGACCCCCTGCGGGCGCCCCAGGACGTGCAGGACTTCGCGGCCACCGGCAACTCGACGAGCATCGCCTCGGGCCGCCTCGCCTACGTGCTCGGGCTGGAGGGGCCCGCCGTCACGGTGGACACGGCGTGCTCGTCGTCGCTGGTGGCGCTGCACCTCGCCGTACAGGGACTGCGGCAGGGAGACTGCGCCCTCGCGCTGGCGGGCGGGTGCACGGTCATGTCCAGCCCGGCGACCATCGTCACCTTCTCGCGCCAGCGGGCGTTCTCCGCCGACGGGCGGTGCAAGGCCTTCGGCGCGGCGGCGGACGGTTTCGGGCCCGCGGAGGGAGCGGGCGTGCTGGTGCTGGAGCGGTTGTCCGACGCCCGGCGCAACGGGCACCGGGTGCTCGCGGTCGTGCGCGGCTCGGCGGTGAACCAGGACGGTGCGAGCAGCGGGCTGACCGCGCCGAACGGCCCCTCGCAGCAGCGGGTGATCCGGGACGCCCTCGACAACGCGGGCCTGTCGCCCGCCGACGTCGACGCGGTGGAGGCGCACGGCACCGGCACCCGGCTGGGCGACCCGATCGAGGCCCAGGCCCTGCTGGCGACGTACGGCGCCGGCCGCCCCGACGACCGGCCGGTGTGGCTGGGGTCGGTGAAGTCGAACATCGGCCACACGCAGGCGGCGGCCGGCGTGGCCGGCGTGATCAAGATGGTGCTGGCGATGCGGCACGAGACGCTGCCCCGGACGCTGTGGGCGGACGAGCCCTCCCCGCACATCGACTGGGACGCCGGCGCGGTGCGGCTGCTGTCCGAGGAGCGCGGGTGGCCCGCCGGAGAGCGGGTGCGGCGCGCGGGCGTGTCCTCCTTCGGGCTCAGCGGCACGAACGCCCACGTGGTCATCGAGGAGGCGCCGGACGAACCGGCCGGCCCCGCTCCCGCCGGCCAGCCTCCCGCTCACCCTGCCGCGCACTCCGGGGGGCCGTTCCCCTTCGTCCTGTCGGGCGCGGGCGAGGAGGGCCTGCGCGCCCAGGCGCGGCGCCTCAGGTCGTTCCTGGACGAGCACGAGGGGCTGCCCGTGTCCGGTGTCGCCGCGGCGCTGGCCTCCCGGTCCGCGCTGTCGCACCGCGCGGCGGTGGTCGCGAGCGAGCGGGCCGGTCTGCTCGCGGGCCTGGCCGCGATCGGCGACGGCGGCGCGGCCGCCGACGTGGTGAGCGGGGTGGTGCGGGCCGCGAGCGGCCGTCCGGGTGTGGTGTTCGTCTTCCCCGGTCAGGGGTCGCAGTGGGCGGGGATGGCGGTGGAGCTGGCGGAGTGGTCGCCGGTGTTCGCCGGGCGGTTGGCGGAGTGCGGGCGGGCGCTGGATCGGTTCGTGGACTGGTCGTTGCCGCGGGTTTTGGGGGATGCGGCGGCGTTGGAGCGGGTGGATGTGGTGCAGCCCGCGTTGTGGGCGGTGATGGTGTCGCTGGCGGAGGTGTGGCGCTCGTTGGGGGTGACGCCGTCGGCGGTTGTGGGCCATTCGCAGGGGGAGATCGCGGCGGCGTGTGTGGCGGGTGCGCTGAGTCTGGAGGACGCGGCGCGGGTGGTGGCGGTGCGCAGTCAGGTGATCGCGCGGTCGCTGGCCGGGCGCGGTGGGATGGCGTCGGTGGCGTTGCCGGTGGAGCGGGTGCGGCGGCTGCTTGCGGGGTGGGAGGGCAGGGTCGAGGTCGCGGCGGTCAACGGCCCGTCGGCGACGGTGGTGTCGGGTGACGCCGAGGCGATACGGAAGCTGGCGGCCGAGGTGAAGGCGATCCCGGCCGACGTCAAGGTGCTCCCGGTGGACTACGCCTCCCACTCGGCACACGTGGAGGCCATCCGCGACGAACTCACCGAGGTCCTCGCCCCCGTCACCCCCCACACCACCGACGTGCCGATCTTCTCGACGGTGACCGGTGACTTCGCCGACGGCGCCTCGCTGGACGCGGAGTACTGGTACCAGAACCTGCGCCGGACGGTCCGGTTCGACGAGGCCGCCCGGATGTTCGACGACCACGTGATGATCGAGTGCAGTCCCCACCCGGTGCTGACCCCGGCGGTCGACGTCACCTCGGTCGGCTCGCTGTCGCGCGGCAGCGGAGGCGGCGGCAGGTTCCTCCTGTCCGTGGCGGAGGCGCACGCGAACGGCGTGCCCGTCGACTGGCGGGGTCACCTGGCCGGCGCGGGCCCTCGGGTGGACCTGCCGGCCTACGCCTTCCAGCGCCGGCGCTACTGGGTCGGCGGCGGCCGGGCCGGAGCCGCCGACGCGGCCGATCTGGGCCTGTCGGCGGCCGGGCACCCGCTGCTGGGCGCCGAGGTCGAGCTGCCCGAGCCGGGCGGGTTCCTCTACACCTCAAGACTCTCCCTCGCCACACAGCCCTGGCTGGCCGACCACGCCGTGCAGGGGATCGTCACGGTGCCGGCGACGGCGTTCCTGGAGCTGGCGCTCCATCTGGGCGGCCGCCTCGGCCGTGACCTGGTCGAGGAGCTGGTCGTGCAGACCCCGCTCACGCTGCCGGCCGACGGCGGGGACGTACGGCTGCGGGTGGCGGTCACCCCTCCCGACGACGCGGGACGGCACACGATCACGGTCTACTCCAGGGACGAGCGGGCACTCGACGAGGCCGGATGGACGGCGCACGTCACCGGGGTCCTCGCCACCGGCGCCCCGCCCGGCACACAGTCCGGTACGGGGCTCACGGACTGGCCGCCGGCCTCCGGCGGGACCGGCGCCGCCGACGTCTACGCGCGGCTGGCCGCGCAGGGGTACGACTACGGCCCGGCCCTGCGGGGCCTGCGCCGGACCTGGCGGCGAGGCGAGGAGATCTTCGCGGAGGCCGCCCTGCCGGAGGGCGTGCCGAGCGACGGGTTCGGCGTGCATCCCGCCCTGCTCGACGCCGCGCTGCACGGCATCGTCGTCGACACCCTGGAGCTGCCGTTCTCGTGGCGGAACATCGCCCTCCACCGCACCGGGGTCACGACGCTCCGAGCCCGCCTTGCGCCCGCGGACACCGGGCTGTCGGTCGAGCTCTCCGACGGCGAGGGCAGGCCGGTGCTGACCGCCGGCTCGCTCGTCTCCCGGCCCGCGACCGCGGGGCTCTTCGGCCGTCCGGCCGCCCGGCCGTACGCGATCCGGCCCGCGACCGTCACGCCTCCCGAGGATCACCCGGCCGTGACGACGGCCGTCGTCCGCAGTGCGACCGAGCTCGGCGAGCCGGAGCCGGCCGTCGACGTCGTGCTTCTGCTCGCGGCCCCGGCCGAACGGGTCCTGGAGGTGGCGCAGGCCTGGCTGGCCGGCGAGCGACCTCCGTCGTCACGCCTGATGGTCGTCACACGGAACGCCGGGACGGACCTCGGCCAGGCCGAGGTGCGGGGACTGATGCGGTCGGCCATCACCGAGCATCCGGACCGCTTCGTCCTGGTGGACACCGACGACCCGGACGCGATCGCCGGCCGGGCCGCCGAGATCCTCGCCACCGGCGAACCCGAGGTCTGGGTGCGCGACGGGGTGTTCGAGGCGCCGCGCCTGCGCCTCACCGAACCCGAGCCTGAGCCCGCCCCCGGGCCCGCGCAGGGCGATCCCCCGTGGAGCGACCGGGACCGCGTACTGATCACCGGGGGCACCGGAACGGTCGGCGCGGCCCTGGCCCGCCACCTGGTGCGCGCCCACGGCGTACGCCGTCTGGTGCTGGTCAGCCGCGGCGGCCCGGACGCGCCGGGCGCCGCCGGGCTCCGCGACGAGCTCACGGACGAGCTGGGCGCCGAGGTCGCGGTCGTGGCCTGCGACGTCACCGAACGCGACGCCCTGGCCGCGGTTTTGGAGGACCACCCGGTCACGGCGGTCGTGCATGCCGCGGCCGTGCTCGACGACGGGGTGGTCCAGGCGCTGACGGCCGAGCGGCTGGAGACCGTGCGCGCGGCCAAGGTGACCGCCGCGGTCCACCTGCACGAGCTCACCCGCGACCGGGACCTGACCGCGTTCGTCCTGTGCTCGTCGGTCGCCGGGGTGTTCGGCGCGCCGGGCCAGGGCAACTACGCGGCGGCCAACTGCGCCCTGGACGCGCTCGCCGCCGCCCGCCGCGCCGAGGGCCTGCCCGCGACGTCGCTCGCCTGGGGCCTGTGGTCGGAGGAGAGCGGCATGACCGGCCACCGGACCGGCACCGACCGGGCCAGGCAGGTCCGGCTCGGCATCGCCCCGATGTCCACGGAGGACGCGCTCGCCCTCTTCGACGCCGGCCTCGCCACGGGCGTGGGCACTCCCGTCGTCGCCCGGCTGGACCCCGCCGCGCTGCGTGCGCGGGCGGCGTCGGCCGAGGTGCCCGCGATGCTGCGCGCCCTCGTACGGACACCGGTGCGGCGGGAGGCCGGCGCGTCCGGCGGAGACGTCGCGGGGGCCACGGGGAACGACATGGGGAGTGACACGGCGAGCCGCGTCGCCGCCCTGCCCGCGGCCGAACGCCTCGACGCCGTGCTGCGCCTGGTCCGCGACCACGTCGCCGGCATCCTCGGGCACGACTCGGCCGCCGAGGTCGACGGCGACCGGGCCTTCAAGGAGATGGGCTTCGACTCACTCACCGCCGTGGAGCTGCGCAACAGGCTGAACAGGCAGTTCGCGCTGCGGCTGCCGGCGACGCTCGTCTTCGACCGGCCGACGCCCCGGGCGGTCGCGGACGCCATCGCGGGGGCGCTCGCGGCCGGGTCGCCGGGCGGGCGCGCGGAGCCGGTCGGTCCGGTCACCGTCGCCGCCCGGTCCGACGAGCCCATCGCGGTCGTCGGCATGAGCTGCCGCTTTCCCGGCGGGGTCCGGTCACCCGAGGATCTGTGGCGGCTGGTCGCGTCCGGCGGCGACGCGATCACCGGCTTCCCCACCGACAGGGGATGGGATCTGGCGAACCTGTTCGACGACGATCCGGACCGGCCCGGCCGCAGCTACGTGCGCGAGGGCGGATTCCTGACCGACGCGACCCGGTTCGACGCCGGGTTCTTCGGGATCTCCCCGCGCGAGGCCACCGCGATGGACCCGCAGCAGCGGCTGCTGCTGGAGGCCGCGTGGGAGGCCCTGGAGCGGGCCGGGATCAACCCGGACAGCGTCCGCGGCAGCCGGACCGGTGTGTTCGCCGGTGTGATGAACAGCACCTACGGCGCGCGGCAGCTCAACGCCCCGGAGGGGTCGGGCGAGTACGAGGGCTACCTGGCCAGCGGATTCGCGGTCAGCGTCGCGTCCGGGCGGGTCGCCTACACCCTGGGCCTGGAGGGCCCGGCCCTGACCGTGGACACCGCGTGTTCGTCGTCGCTGGTGGCGCTGCACCTCGCGGCGCAGTCGCTGCGCCGGGGCGAGTGCACGCTCGCGCTGGCCGGCGGCGTGACCGTCATGTCCAGCCCGTTGCTCTTCGTGGAGTTCAGCCGCCAGCGTGGTCTCGCCCGGGACGGCCGGTGCAAGCCGTTCGCCGCCGCCGCCGACGGCACCTCCTGGGGCGAGGGGGCCGGCGTCCTCGTGCTGGAACGCCTGTCGGACGCGCGCCGGAACGGGCATCCCGTGCTGGCGCTGCTGAGGGGAAGCGCGGTGAACCAGGACGGCGCGTCCAACGGCCTGTCGTCGCCGAACGGGCCGTCGCAGCAGCGGGTGATCAATACCGCGCTTGCGGACGCCGGCCTGTCCGCCGCCGACGTCGACGCGGTCGAGGCGCACGGCACCGGGACGACCCTGGGCGACCCGATCGAGGCCCAGGCGTTGCTGGCGACGTACGGGCAGGGCCGCGAGCGGCCGCTGCTGCTGGGCTCGCTGAAGTCGAACATCGGTCACACGCAGGCCGCCAGCGGGATCGGCGGCGTCATCAAGATGGTCGAGGCCATGCGCCACGGGGTGCTGCCCAAGACGCTGCACGTCGACGAGCCCACCCCGAACGTGGACTGGTCTCTCGGCGCGGTCGAGCTGCTCACGGGGCACACGGCCTGGCCGGAGGCCGGCCGGCCACGCCGCGCGGGCGTGTCGGCGTTCGGGGTGAGCGGGACGAACGCACATGTCGTGCTGGAACAGGGGGAGACGAATGTCTGAGACCGACGGTGACCGCACGGCGCCGGCGATCGTGCCGTGGGTGGTCTCCGCACGGAGCGCCGCCGCGCTGGACGCCCAGACGGAACGGCTGAAGGAGTTCGTCGAGGCCGGCCCGGACCTCGCGCCGGCCGACGTCGGATACTCGCTGGCCACGACCCGGGCCACGCTGCCGTACCGCGCGGTGCTGCTCGGCGCCGGGCGGGCGGAACTGCTCTCCGGCGCGGACGTCGTGCGGGGCGGCGGGAGCGAGCCGCGGCGCGTCGCGCTGGTGTTCCCCGGTCAGGGGTCGCAGTGGGCGGGGATGGCGGTGGAGCTGGCGGAGTGGTCGCCGGTGTTCGCCGGGCGGCTGGCGGAGTGCGGGCGGGCGCTGGATCGGTTCGTGGACTGGTCGTTGCCGCGGGTTTTGGGGGATGCGGCGGCGTTGGAGCGGGTGGATGTGGTGCAGCCCGCGTTGTGGGCGGTGATGGTGTCGCTGGCGGAGCTGTGGCGCTCGTTCGGGGTGACGCCGTCGGCGGTGGTCGGCCATTCGCAGGGGGAGATCGCGGCGGCGTGTGTGGCGGGTGCGCTGAGTCTGGAGGACGCGGCGCGGGTGGTGGCGGTGCGCAGTCAGGTGATCGCGCGGTCGCTGGCCGGGCGCGGTGGGATGGCGTCGGTGGCGTTGCCGGTGGAGCGGGTGCGGCGACTGCTTGCGGGGTGGGAGGGCAGGGTCGAGGTCGCGGCGGTCAACGGCCCGTCGGCGACGGTGGTGTCGGGTGACGCCGAGGCGATACGGAAGCTGGCGGCCGAGGTGAAGGCGATCCCGGCCGACGTCAAGGTGCTCCCGGTGGACTACGCCTCCCACTCGGCACACGTGGAGACGATCCGCGACGAACTCACCGAGGTCCTCGCCCCCGTCACCCCCCACACCACCGACGTGCCGTTCTACTCCACCGTGACCGGGCAGCGCCTGGACACGGCCGGGCTCGACGCGGGCTACTGGTTCCGCAACCTGCGCGAACCGGTCCGCCTCGACGCCGCCGTGGGTGCCCTGCTCGACGACGGCGTCAACGCGTTCGTCGAGGCGAGCCCGCACCCCGTGCTGACGGCGGGCCTCTCGGACCTCGCGGAACGGGCCGGGCGGGACGTCGTCGCCGTGGGATCGCTCCGCCGCGACGACGGCGGGCCCCGGCGCTTTCTCACCTCGGCGGCGGAGGCGTGGACGCGTGGCGCGCCGGTCGACTGGACGCCGGCCTTCGGCCCGGAGCCCCGCGTGGTGGGCCTGCCGACCTACGCCTTCCAGCGGGAGCACTACTGGCTCGACACCCCCGTCCCACCGGCCGCCTCTCCCGTGGACGACTGGCGTTACCGAATCGAATGGCGGGCCGTCGCGGAGGACGAGGCACCCCGGCTGCGCGGGACCTGGCTCGTGGCCACGGGGGACGAGCCGGCCGGCCCGGTCACGGCCGCGCTGGTCACCGCATCACTGGCCGCCGCCGGCGCGACCGCGGTCGCCGTCCCCGTGGAGTCGCTGCCGGAGGTCGCGGCCGGCACCCCCGGCCTGGCCGGCGTGCTCTCACTCGCCGCGCTCACCGACCCCGACCCCTTCGGCGTCACGCTCTCCCTGATCCAGGCCGGTCTGGAGGCGCCGCTGTGGGTCGCCACCCGCGGCGCGGTGGCCGTGGACTCCCCGTCCCCGCGTCAGGCGGCCGTCTGGGGCCTCGGCCTGGTCGCCGCGCTGGAGCACCCCGGCCGCTGGGGCGGCCTGGTCGACCTGCCAGACGACACCGGCATCGACGCCGACGCCGACGCCGACGCCGACGCCGACGCCGACGCGGCGGTCTACCGGCGGCTGGCGGCCGTGCTGGCCGCCGGCGGCGAGGACCAGGTCGCGATCCGGCGCGAGGGGGTCCTCGGCAGGCGGCTGACCCGGGCTCCCCGCGCGGACCGGACGCAGGCCACCTGGCGGCCCCGGGGAACCGTGCTGATCACCGGTGGCACCGGGAACGTCGGCGCGCGGATCGCCCGCCGCTTCGCCGCCGACGGCGCCGAGCACCTGGTGCTGACCGGGCGGCGCGGCCCGGACGCGCCGGGCGCCGCCGACCTCGCGGCCGAGCTGACCGCGCTCGGCGCGCGGGTCACGATCGCCGCGTGCGACGCCGCCGACCGCGCCGCCCTCGCGGAGCTCGTCGCCTCGGTGGAGACGGACGGCCCGATCCGTACGGTGGTGCACGCGGCCGGGATCCCGCACTGGCGGGACCTGGAGGACCTGACCCCGGCCGAGGCCGCCGAGGTGATGCGCGGCAAGGCGGTGGGGGCGGAGAACCTGGACGAGCTGTTCGACCGGGATCTCGACGGCTTCGTGCTGATCTCCTCGGGAGCGGGCGTGTGGGGCGGCGGTGGCCAGGGCGCCTACGCGGCCGCGAACGCCGTGCTCGACGCGCTGGCCGTGCGGCGCAGGTCGCGCGGGCTGCGCGCGGTGTCCCTGGCCTGGGGCGTGTGGGCCGGCAGCGAGAGCGGCGCCGACGGCATGGGGGAGCGGCTGGAGCGGCTCGGCCTGCGGCCGATGCGCTCCGGCGACGCGCTCACGGCGTTCTACGAGGCGCTGTCGGACGACGAGACCTTCCTCTCGGTCGCCGACGTGGACTGGGCCGGGTTCGCTCCGGCATTCACGGTCGGCAGGCCGAGCCCGCTGATCTCCGAACTGCCCGAGGTCCGCCGGGCGCTGTCCCCGGCACCCGCGGCGCCCGTGCCGTCCGCCGGGCTCGGCGTGGTCGCGGCGGCCGACCGCCGCAGGGCCGTACGCGAACTGGTGTCGGGCACGGTCGCCGCGGTGCTCGGGCACACCGACGCGGCGAAGGTGACGGGACGGACGTTCCGGGAGATGGGCTTCGACTCCCTGACCGCCGTGGACATGCGGACCAGGCTGGCGGCGGCGACGGGGCTCACCCTGCCGAGCAGCCTCGTCTTCGACTACCCGACGCCGGAGGCGCTCACCACCCACCTGCTGACGCGCATGTACGGCGACGCGGCCGAGTCGCGTCCCACCGCCACGATCGGGGCCGTCGCCGACGAGCCGATCGCCATCGTCGGGATGAGCTGCCGTTTTCCCGGTGGGGTCCGGTCGCCGGAGGACCTCTGGCGGCTGGTGGACCAGGGGGTGGACGCGATCACGGAGTTCCCGCGCGACCGCGGCTGGGACCTCGAAGCGATCTACCACCCCGACCCCGACCACCCCGGCACGACCTATGTGCGGCACGGCGGCTTCGTGGCGGACGTCGCCGGCTTCGACGCCGCGTTCTTCCGGATCGCGCCGCGTGAGGCCCTGGTGATGGACCCCAAGCAGCGCCTGGTGCTGGAGACCTCCTGGGAGGCCTTCGAGCGGGCCGGGATCGACCCGACGGCGCTGAACGGCACGAGCACCGGCGTGTTCGTCGGATCGAGCAGCCAGGAGTACGGGCCGAGGCTGGAGGAGGTGCCCGCGGAACTGGAGGGCCACGTCGTCACCGGCAATCTGGACGCCGTCCTGTCCGGGCGGGTGGCCTACTCGCTGGGCCTGGAGGGCCCGGCGCTGACGGTGGACACGGCGTGCTCCTCGTCGCTGGTGGCGATGCACCTGGCCGCGCAGTCGCTGCGCCGGGGCGAGTGCACGCTGGCATTGGCCGGGGGCGCGGCGGTGATGGCGAACCCCGGCGTGTTCTTCGAGTTCAGCCGCATGCGCGGGCTCTCCCCGGACGGCCGGTGCCGGTCCTTCGGGGCGTCCGCCGACGGCACGGGCTGGGCCGAAGGAGTCGGCATGCTCCTGCTGGAGCGGCTGTCGGACGCCCGGCGGAACGGGCACGAGGTGCTGGCCGTGATGCGTGGATCTGCGGTGAACCAGGACGGCGCGTCCAACGGGCTGACCGCGCCGAACGGTCCCTCGCAGCAGCGGGTGATCCGGGCCGCGCTGGCCGACGCGGGCCTGGAGCCGTCCGATCTGGACGCGGTGGAGGCGCACGGAAGCGGCACCACGCTCGGCGATCCGATCGAGGCGCAGGCACTGGTCGAGACGTTCGGGCGGGACCGCGACCGGCCGCTGTGGCTGGGGGCGCTGAAGTCCAACATCGGCCACACGCAGGCGGCCGCGGGTGTCGCCAGTGTGATCAAGATGGTCGAGGCCCTGCGTCACGGGGTGCTGCCCAGGACGCTGCACGCCGACGAGCCCTCGCCGCACGTGGACTGGCCGGCCGGGGCGGTGTCCCTGCTGACCGAGCCGGTGGAGTGGCCGGTCACCGGCGGGCCCCGGCGGGTCGGTGTGTCGGCGTTCGGGGTGAGCGGGACCAACGCTCATGTGGTGCTGGAGCAGGCCCCGGATGCCGGGCCTGAGCAGGCGCCGGAGCGGGAGTGGCGGGGTCCGGTCCCGCTGCTGGTGTCGGGGCGCGGCGCGGAGGGTTTGCGCGGGCAGGCGGAGCGGCTGCGGTCGTTCCTGGAAGCACGGCCGGAGGTGGCCCTGACGGACGTCGCGGTCTCGCTGGCCGGTCGCGCCGCGCTGGAGGACCGGGCCGTCGTCCTCGGCGGCGACCGGGACGAGACGCTGGCGGGTCTGGCGGCGGTGGCGCGCGGCGCGTCGGCGGCCGGTGTGGTGCGGGGCCCGGCCGGCCTGGACGGTCCGGACGGCGACCGGGGCGTGGTGTTCGTCTTCCCCGGCCAGGGGTCGCAGTGGGCGGGGATGGCGGTGGAGCTCGCCGAGTCCTCGCCGGTGTTCGCCGCGCGGCTGGAGGAGTGCGCGCGGGCGCTGGAACCCTACGTGGACTGGTCGTTGCGGGACGTGCTGGGCGACGCCGAAGCCCTGCGGCGGGTCGACGTCGTGCAGCCGGCGCTGTTCGCGGTGATGGTGTCGCTGGCCGAGGTGTGGCGGTCCTTCGGGGTGACGCCCTCGGCGGTGGTCGGCCACTCGCAGGGAGAGATCGCCGCGGCGTGCGTGGCGGGCGCGCTCAGCCTGGAGGAGGCCGTGCGCGTCACCGTCCTGCGCAGCCAGGTGATCGGCCGGTCGCTGTCCGGCCGGGGCGGCCTGGTGTCCGTGCCCGCGCCGCTCGCCGAGGTGGAGGAGTGGCTGGCCGGTCGGGACGGCCGCTTGTCGGTCGCGGCCGTCAACGGCCCGCACGCCACCGTCGTCGGCGGCGACCCGGAGGCCCTGGAGGAGGTCCTGGCCCGATGGGACCGCGCCCGGCGGGTGCTGATCGACTACGCGTCGCACACCCCGCAGACCGAGGCGGTGCGGGACGAACTGCTGGAGGTGCTCGGGCCGGTGGCGGCCCGTGACGGCGAGGTGCCGTTCTTCTCCACGGTCACCGGCGGCTTCGTCGAGGGCGCGGCGCTGGACGCGGAGTACTGGTACGGGAACCTGCGCAGCCCGGTCCGCTTCGACCTGGCGCTGCGCGCGCTGGCCGACCACGTCTTCGTCGAGTGCAGCGCCCACCCGGTGGTCACGGCGGGCACGGACGTCGTGTCGGTGGGGTCGCTGCGACGCGGCGACGGCGGCGTCGGCAGACTCCTGACATCGCTGGCCGAGGCGCACGTGCGGGGCGTCCCGGTCGACTGGCGGAGCGCCCTGGAGGGCGCGGGCCGGCGGGTGGACCTGCCGACGTACGCCTTCCGGCACCGGCGCTTCTGGCTCGACGGCGCGTCCGCCTCGCAGACGATGGTGGACGCGACGACCCGGCTGGCCGGCTCCGGCGGCGTGCTGCTCACCGGCCGGCTGTCCACCGGCACGCGGCAGTGGATCGCCGACCACCGGGTGCTGGGCACGGTGCTGCTGCCCGGCACGGCGTTCGTCGAGCTGGCCGTCCGGGCCGCCGACGAGGCCGGCTGCACGATGGTCGACGAGCTCACGCTCGAAAACCCCCTGGTGTTCCGGGGCGGCGGCCTGGTCGACATCCAGGTCGGCGTCGGCGCCCCCGACGACTCCGGGCGCCGCTCGCTCGCCGTGCACTCCCGCGCGAGCGGCGAGACGGAGTGGACCCGGCACGCCACCGGGACGGTGAGCCGCGACACCGCCGCCGCCGAGCCGATGCCGTGGCCGCCGCCGGACGCCACACCCGTCGACCTCGCCGAGGTGCGCGCCGCGCTCGCCGCCCACGGGTACGACTACGGCTCCGCCTTCGGCGGGCTGCGCCGGGCGTGGCGGCGGGACGGCGAGTGGTTCGCCGAGGCGGCGTCGCCCGCCGGTCTCGCGTCCGAGGGGTTCGTGCTGCACCCGGCGCTGCTGGACACGGCCCTGCAGCCCGCCGTCCTGGAGCTGACCGGCACCCCGCGGCTGCCCTTCGCCTGGCAGCGGGTGTCGGTGCACGCGGCGGGAGCCACCACGGTCAGGGCACGGCTGACCCCGTCCGCCGACGGCGTCTTCTCCCTGCACCTCGCCGACGACGAGGGCCGGCCGGTGCTGACGGCGGAGTCGGTCGTCATGCGGCCGGTTCCCGAGAGGATCGGCGCCGCCACCCCCCTGCTCGTCGTGGACCGGGTGCCCGCGGAACTCCCCGCCGCCGAACCGCATGCCGCCGAGCCGCTGACGATCACGTCGGTGGACCGGGTCGACGAGCGCACCGAGGCGGCGGACGTGGTGCTCCTCACCGGTGCCGGCGACGTGCTGGGCTCGCTGCAGGCGTGGCTGGCGGACGAGCGGTTCGCCGGCTCCCGGCTCGTGGTGGTGACCACGAACGCCGATCACGATCCGGCCGCCGCGGCCGTCGCCGGGCTCGTCCGGTCGGCCCAGGCGGAACACCCGGGCCGGATCGTCCTGGTCGACGCGGACACCGCCGTCGACGGGCTGGTCGCCGGAATCCTCGCGATGGACGAGCCCGAGGTGACCGTACGCGAAGGAGAGGTCTTCGTCCGCCGCCTGAAGCGGGTCACCGCGGAGGGCTCCGTCTGGTCGGCGGACGACTGCGTGCTGATCACGGGCGGCACCGGGACGCTCGGCGGCCTGATCGCCCGGCACCTGGCCACCGCGCACGGGGTCCGCCGCCTCGTCCTGGCCGGCCGCCGAGGGCCGGAGACACCGGGCGTACGCGAACTGGTCAAGGAGGTGCCGGCCGAGGTGACGGTCGTCGCGTGCGACGTGACCGACCGGGAGGCGCTGGCGCGGGTGCTGGCCGACCACCCGATCACCGCCGTCGTGCACGCCGCCGCCGTGCTCGACGACGGCGTGATCCAGTCGCTGACGCCCGAACGGATGGCGCGGGTCCACAACCCGAAGGTGCTCGCCGCACGTCACCTCGACGAGCTGACCCGAGGCCGCGACCTGACCGCATTCGTCCTGTTCTCCTCGGCGGCCGGGGTGTTCGGCGCGGCCGGGCAGGGCAACTACGCCGCCGCCAACGCGGCCCTCGACGCGATCGCCCGCGCGCGGCGCGCGGACGGGCTGCCCGCGACCTCCCTGGCCTGGGGACAGTGGGCCGAGACCAGCGCCATGACCGAGGGGCTGGCCGGCGCCGACCGCGCCAGGCTGGCGAGGTCGGGTCTGTCCCCGCTGGCCACGGACGAGGCGCTGGCGATGTTCGACGCCGGGGTGACGGGCGGGCAGGCGGCCTACGTGGCCGCGCGGCTCGACACCGCCCGGGTGCGGGCGTCGGAGGCGCATCCGCTCCTGCGGGGCGTCGTACGCGGACCGCTTCGCCGCGCGGCCTCCGGCGGAGCGGGAGGAGAGTACGGCCGTCAGCTGGCGGCCCTGCCCGAGGGCGAGCGGGCGGGCGCGGTGCTGCGCCTGGTGCGTGAGCGCGTCGCCGACGTCCTGCGGCACCACAGCCCGCAGTCGGTGGAGGCGGGCAGGTCGTTCGACGAGCTGGGCTTCGACTCGCTCACCTCGGTGGAGCTGCGTAACTCGCTCAACGCCGAGCTGGGCCTGAAGCTGCCCGCGACGGTCGTCTTCGACCATCCGAGCCCCGCCGCGCTCGCGGAGCGGCTCATGACGGAGCTGACCGGCGCCGGCACGGGGCGGCCGGGGCGGGCGGCGCGGGCCGCCGTCCGGGAGCCGGCCGCCGGCAAGGCCGCCGCCCCGGCCGGTGACTCCGCCGACGACCCGATCGCCGTCGTCGGGATGAGCTGCCGCTATCCCGGCGGCGTGCGCACCCCGGACGACCTGTGGCGGTTGCTGCTCGACGGCCGCGAGGGCATCTCCGCGTTCCCGGCCGACCGCGGCTGGGACCTGGCGAACCTGTTCGACGACGACCCCGACAGCCACGGCCACAGTTACGTGCGCGCGGGCGGGTTCCTGCACGAGGCCGGAGACTTCGACGCCGCCTTCTTCGACATCTCCCCGCGTGAGGCGCTCGCGATGGACCCGCAGCAGCGGTTGCTGCTGGAGGCCTCGTGGGAGGCCGTCGAACGGGCGGGGATCGACCCCAGGTCGCTGCGCGGCAGCCGTACGGGCGTGTTCGCCGGGATCATGACCGGCGACTACGCCATGCGGATGCGGCGGGTGCCCAAGGACGTCGAGGGCTACCTCGGGAACGGCAACACGGGCAGCATCGCGTCCGGGCGGGTGGCGTACTCGCTGGGCCTGGAGGGCCCGGCGATGACGGTGGACACGGCGTGCTCCTCGTCGCTGGTGGCGATGCACCTGGCCGCGCAGTCGCTACGCCGGGGCGAGTGCACGCTCGCGCTGGCGGGCGGCGTGACGGTGATGTCGAGCCCGGCGTTCTTCGTCGAGTACAGCAGGCAGCGCGGGCTGGCGCCCGACGGGCGGTGCAAGCCCTTCAGCGACGACGCCGACGGGACCGCCTGGGCCGAGGGCATCGGGATCGTGCTGCTGGAGCGGCTGTCGGACGCCCGGCGCAACGGGCACGAGGTGCTGGCCGTGCTGCGCGGGTCGGCGGTGAACCAGGACGGCGCGTCCAACGGGCTGACCGCGCCGAACGGTCCCTCGCAGCAGCGGGTGATCCGGGCCGCGCTGGCCGACGCGGGCCTGGAGCCGTCCGATCTGGACGCGGTGGAGGCGCACGGCACCGGCACCCGGCTCGGCGACCCAATCGAGGCGCAGGCGCTGGTCGAGACGTTCGGGGAGGACCGCGACCGGCCGCTGTGGCTGGGGGCGCTGAAGTCCAACATCGGCCACACGGGGGCCGCGGCGGGCGTCGGCGGGGTCATCAAGATGATCCAGGCCATGCGGCACGGGGTGCTGCCCCGGACGTTGAACGTGAGCGCGCCGAGCTCGTACGTGGACTGGCCGGCCGGGGCGGTGTCGCTGCTGACCGAGCCGGTGGAGTGGCCGGTCACGGGCGGGCCCCGGCGGGTGGGCGTGTCGGCGTTCGGGGTGAGCGGGACCAACGCCCATGTGGTGCTGGAGCAGGCCCCGGAAGCCGAGCCTGAGCGGGAGCCGGAGCGGGAGTGGCGGGGTCCGGTCCCGCTGCTGGTGTCGGGGCGTGGCGCGGAGGGTTTGCGTGGGCAGGCGGAGCGGCTGAAGTCGTTCCTGGAAGCACGGCCGGAGGTGGCCCTGACCGATGTGGCGGTCTCGCTGGCCGGTCGCGCCGCGCTGGAGGACCGGGCGGTCGTGCTCGGCGGCGACCGGGAGGAGGCGCTGGCCGGCCTGACCGCGATCGTCGGCCAGGACACGGCCGCGAACGTGCTGAGCGGGGTGGTGCCCGCGGACGGCGATCGGAACGTGGTGTTCGTCTTCCCCGGCCAGGGGTCGCAGTGGGCGGGGATGGCGGTAGAGCTCGCCGAGTCCTCGCCGGTGTTCGCCGCGCGGCTGGAGGAGTGCGCGCGGGCGCTGGAACCCTACGTGGACTGGTCGTTGCGGGAGGCGCTCGGCGACGCGGCGGCCCTGGAACGGGTCGACGTGGTCCAGCCCGTGCTGTGGGCGGTGATGGTGTCGCTGGCCGAGGTGTGGCGGTCGTTCGGGGTGACGCCCTCGGCGGTGGTGGGCCACTCGCAGGGGGAGATCGCCGCGGCGTGCGTGGCAGGCGCGCTCGGCCTGGAGGACGCCGCCCGTATCGTGGCGGTGCGCAGCCAGGTGATCGCGCGGTCCCTGGCCGGGCACGGCGGCATGGCGTCGGTGCCCGCGCCGCTCGCCGAGGTGGAGGAGTGGCTGGCCGGGCGGGACGGCCGGTTGTCGGTCGCGGCCGTCAACGGCCCGCACGCCACCGTCGTCGGCGGCGACCCGGAGGCACTGGAGGAGGTCCTGGCCCGATGGGACCGCGCCCGGCGCATCCCCGTCGACTACGCCTCGCATTCGGTTCACGTCGAGAGCATCGAGGACGAACTGCTGGAGGCGCTGGGGCCGGTGGCGGCCCGCGACACGGAGGTGCCGTTCTTCTCCACCGTCACCGGCGGTTTCGCCGAGGGCACGACGCTGGACGCGGAGTACTGGTACCGCAACCTGCGCAGCCCGGTGCGCTTCGACCTGGCGCTGCGCGCGTTCGAGGACCACGTCTTCGTCGAGTGCAGCGCCCATCCCGTGCTGACGGGCGTCGCCGACGGCGTCACGGCCGTCGGGACGCTGCGGCGCGGCGACGGCGGCCTCCGGCGGCTCCACACCTCGCTGGCCGAGGCGTACACGGCGGGAGCGGGTGTGGCGTGGCGGGCCGCGCTGGAGGGTGCGGGCCGGCGGGTGGACCTGCCGACGTACGCCTTCCAGCACCGGCGTTACTGGCTCGACGCCGGGGGCGCCGCGGACGTCTCGTCGGCGGGCCTCGACTCCGTCGACCACGCCATGCTGTCCGCGGCGGTGTCGCTCGCGGCCTCCGACGGGCACGTCTTCACCGCGAAGGTGTCCACCGGCGCGCATCCGTGGCTGACCGGCCACACCGTCCGGGGCTCGGTCGTGGTACCCGGCACGACCTTCGTCGAATGGGCCGGCCGCGCGGGGAGCGAGACCGGCTGCCCCTTCGTCGAGGAGCTCACCATCCTGGCCCCTCTGGTGCTGGAAGGAGACGGCGCGACGCAGGTCCAGGTCACCGTGGGCGCGGGCGACGAGGACGGCCGCAGGTCCGTCACCGTGCACGCGCGCGCCGACGGCGGCGACTGGACGTCGCACGCCACCGGGACCCTCGCGCCCGGCTCCCCGGAGCGGCCCGGCGACCTCACCGAGTGGCCGCCGCCCGGCGGCGAGCCGCTCGACCCCGCCGATCTCTACGACCGTCTCGCCGCCACCGGGCTGGGGTACGGCCCGGCGTTCCAGGGCGTACGGGCCGCCTGGCGGCGCGGCGAGGAGATCTTCGCCGAGATCGAGCCCCTCGGAGAACTCGACACGGCCGGGTACGTCCTGCATCCGGCGTTGCTCGACGCCGCGATGCATCCCCTCGCCCTCGTGACCGAGGCGGACGCGCCGATGCTGCCGTTCTCGTGGTCCGGCGTGGCGCTGCACGCCACCGGCGCGACCGCCCTGCGGGTGCGGATCACCCCCACCGGCGCGGACGGGTTCGCGCTGCTCGCCACGGACGCGTTCGGCGAACCGGTGGCCACGGTGTCGTCGCTGCTCCTCCGCGCGATGGACCCGCCCAGAGGTGACCACCTCTACCGCACGGAATGGGCGGAGCTGCCGGTGCCCGGGACCCCCGCCGCCGGACCCTGGGCGGTCGTCGGCGGCACACCCCTCCCCGGGATGGAGGCCTTCGACGGCATCGAGGAACTGCGGGCGGCGATCGAGGCCGGGCTGCCGGTCCCGGCGGTCGTGTTCGCGCCGATCGAGCACGCTGCCGAACCCCCTGCCGAACCCGGTCTCCCCCTCGCCGTACGGTCCGTGACCGGCCACGTGCTGCGGCTCGTGCAGACGTGGATCGCGGACGACGTGTTCGACGAGTCGCGGCTGGTGCTGGTCGGCCGGGAGGCGGCCGAGGCGGAGCCCGCCGCTCTCGCCCGCGCCGCCGCCTGGGGGCTCGTACGGTCCGCCCAGGCGGAACACCCCGGCCGGTTCCAGCTCGTGACCGTCGACGTGGACGAGCCCGGCCCCGAACCACTGAAGGCCGCCGCCGCCCACGACGAGCCACAGGTCGCCGTACGCGACGGGGTCGTGTACGCGCCGCGCCTCGTCCCCGCACCGGACGCCGCGACGGGTGGCCGCGGCTGGGACCCGGACGGAACCGTGCTGATCACGGGTGGCACCGGCACGCTGGGCGGGCTGGTCGCCCGGCACCTGGCGGCCGAGCACGGGGTCCGGCGGCTCGTGCTGGCCGGCCGGAGCGGTCCGGCGGCCGACGGCGCGGAGAAACTGGCAGCCGAGCTGGCGGAGCTCGGCGCGGAGACGGTGATCGTCGCGGCCGACCTGGGCGACCGGGACGCCGTGGCCGGCCTGCTGGCGGCGCATCCGGTCACCGCGGTCGTCCACGCCGCCGGTGCGCTCGACGACGGGGTGGTCGCGTCGCTGACACCCGAGCGCCTGGACGCCGTGTTCCGGGCCAAGGTGGACGCGGCGTCGCACCTGCACGAGCTCACCCGCGACCTCGATCTCACCGCGTTCGTGCTGTTCTCCTCGGCCGCCGGGGTCCTCGGCGCGGCGGGCCAGGGCAACTACGCGGCGGCCAACGCGTTCCTGGACGCGCTGGCCGCGCACCGCCGGGCCCTCGGGCTGACGGCCACGTCGGTCGCCTGGGGAATGTGGGAGGCGACCAGCGGGCTGACCGGCGGTCTCGGTGAGCAGGACCGCAGGCGGATGGCCGCGTCCGGGGTCGTCCCGCTGACCTCGGCGCAGGGCCTCGCGCTGCTCGACGCCGCGGTCGCGCTGGGCGAACCGGCACCGGTGGCGGTGCGGCTCGACCTCGCGGTGCTGCGCGGGCGGGCCCGGGACGGCGTGCTGAACGCGCGGCTCCGGGCCCTCGTGCCCGCCGCGTCCCGCCCGGCGAACGCAGGCGGCACGGGCGGCGGGAACGGAAACGGCGCGGGGGGCCACGGCCTGCTGCGCCGGATCGGGAGCCTTCCCGAGGCGCAGCGCGAGCAGGCGGTCGTCAGGGCCGTCCTCGCCGAGACGGCGGTGGTGCTCGGCCACCGCCCGGGAGATCTCACGCAGGCGGACCGGCGCTTCAGGGACCTCGGGTTCGACTCCCTCACGGCGGTCGAGCTGCGCAACCGGTTGCGGACGGCGACCGGGCTGAAGCTGCCGGCCAGCCTGGTCTTCGACTACCCGACCCCCCGCGCGATCGCCGAGTTCCTGCTGGCCGAACTGGCCCCGGCGCCGGACGAGGCCGCCACCCGGGACGCGGGGATCCGCGCCGCCCTCGCGGCGATTCCCCTGGACACCCTCCGCGACAGCGGCCTGCTCGACCGGCTGCTCCATCTCGCGGGGCAGCAGGGGGCCGAGGGCCGGCACGACGACGAGCAGATCGACTCGATGGACGCCGAGGCCCTGATCGCCATGGCCAACAGCGTCACTGACTGATGACAACAGCCGTTCGGAAGGCGCCATCCATGACCAACCAGGACAACCGCGTTCTCGACGCCCTGAGGACCTCGCTGAAGGAGACCGAACGGCTGCGGCGTCAGGTGGCCGCGTCCCGGGAGCCGGTCGCCGTCGTCGCGATGAGCTGCCGCTACCCGGGCGGCGTCACCAGCCCCGAGGACCTCTGGCGGATGGTGTCCGCCGGCGAGGACGCGATCGGCGGGTTCCCGGACGACCGCGGCTGGGACCTGGCGAACCTGTTCGACGACGACCCGGACAGTCACGGGCACAGCTACGCCCGTGAGGGCGGGTTCCTGGACGGCGTCGCCGGGTTCGACCCCGAGTTCTTCGGCATCTCGCCCCGGGAGGCGCTCACACTGGACACCCAGCAGCGGCTGCTGCTGGAGACCTCCTGGGAGCTGTTCGAGCGGGCCGGGATCGACCCGGCGTCGGTCCGGGGCAGCCAGACCGGCGTCTTCACCGGCGTCATGTACAACGACTACGCCGTCCGGGTGCGGCCCGTGCCCAAGGAGGTGGAGGGGCACCTGGGCAACGGCAGCGCCGGCAGCCTCGCGTCCGGCAGGGTGGCCTACACCTTCGGTCTGGAGGGGCCCGCCATCACCCTGGACACCGCCTGCTCCTCCTCGCTCGTGGCGATCCACCTCGCGGTCCAGGCGCTGCGCCGGGGAGAGTGCGCGATGGCGCTCGCGGGCGGCGTGACGGTGATGTCGACCCCCGTCCTCTTCGTGGAGTACAGCAGGCAGCGCGCGCTCGCGCCGGACGGGCGCAGCAAGCCCTTCAGCGACGACGCCGACGGCACCTCGGGGGCCGAGGGCGTGGGGCTGGTGCTGCTGGAACGGCTGTCGGACGCCCGGCGCAACGGCCACCGGGTGCTCGCGGTGATCAGGGGCACCGCCCTGAACCAGGACGGCGCGTCCAACGGCCTCACCGCGCCGAACGGCCTGGCGCAGCAGCGGTTGATCCGCGCGGCGCTGGCGGACGCCGGGCTGGCGCCGTCGGACGTGGACATGGTGGAGGCGCACGGGACGGGCACCCGTCTCGGCGACCCCATCGAGGCCCAGGCCCTGATGGCGACGTACGGGCAGGACCGCGAGCGCCCGCTGTTCCTCGGCTCGGTGAAGTCGAACATCGGCCACACCCAGGCCGCCGCGGGCGTCGCCGGTGTGATCAAGACGGTGGAGGCGATCCGGCACGGCGTGCTGCCCAGGACCCTCCACGTCCGTACGCCCAGCTCGCGGGTGGACTGGTCGGCGGGTGCGGTGTCGCTGCTGACCGAGCCGGTCGAGTGGCCGGGGACCGACCGGCCGAGGCGCGGGGCGGTGTCGTCGTTCGGCATCAGCGGCACCAACGCCCACGTCATCCTGGAGCAGGCCGACGAGCAGCCGGCCGAGCACCCGGTCGGGCAGCGCGGTGAGCGGCCGGACAGGAGGCGTGGCGAGCAGATCGGCGAGTCGTCCGGGGAGGCACTCGGGGAGACCTTCCGGGAGGCGCTCACCGTGACCGGGCCGGAGACGCCGGAGATGTTCGCCTGGCCCGTCACCGCGCACGACGAGCGCGCCCTGCGCGGGCAGGCCGACCGGCTGCGCGCCTTCCTGGCGGCGTCGGACGCGTCCGCCGCCGACGTCGGGTGGTCCCTGGCGACCACCCGGTCGGCGCTGGAGCACCGCGCGGTGGTGCTCGGGCCGGATCGCGCCGGAATGGCCGACGGCCTCGCGGCACTGGCGGAGGGCAGGCAGGCCCCCGGCGTCGTACGCGGCCGGGTGGCCGAGGGCGGCGTGGTCTTCGTGTTCCCGGGTCAGGGGCAGCAGTGGGCGGGGATGGCGGCGGGTCTGCTGGCGGAGTCGCCGGTGTTTTCGGCGCGGGTGGAGGAGTGTGTGGCGGCGTTCGAGCCGTTGGTGGATTTCCCGTTGGGGGAGGTGCTGCGTAGCGGTCCCGGTAGTGGTCCCGGTGGGGGTGCGGGGGTGCTGTTGGAGCGGGACGAGGTGGTGCAGGCGGCGTTGTTCTCGGTGATGGTGTCGCTGGCGGAGGTGTGGCGGTCGGTGGGGGTGGTGCCGTCGGCGGTGGTGGGCCATTCGCAGGGGGAGATCGCGGCGGCGTGTGTGGCGGGGGCGTTGAGTTTGGAGGATGCGGCGCGGTTGGTGGTGGCGCGGGGTGGTCCGATCCGTCGGGTGCTGGCGGGTCGTGGGGGGATGGTGTCGGTGGGGTGCTCGGCGGGGGAGGCCGAGGCGTTGGTGGGGCGGTGGGGTGGTCGGTTGGTGGTGGCTGCGGTGAACGGGCCGCGGTCGTGTGCGGTGTCGGGGGAGTTGGCGGCGCTGGGGGAGCTTGCGGCGTGGTGTGAGGGGTCGGGGGTGCGGGTGTCGCGGGTGGCGATCGAGTATGCGTCGCATTCGCCGCAGGTGGAGGCGGTGCGGGAGGACTTGGCCGACGCTTTGGCCTTTGTGGAGCCGCGTGCGTGCGGGGTGGGGGTGTATTCGACGGTGACCGGGGGGCTGGTCGGGGGGGAGGAGTTGGGTGGGGGGTATTGGTTTGAGAATTTGCGGCGGCCGGTGGATTTCGCGGGTGCGGTGGGGTCGTTGCTGGGTGATGGTTACCGGTTGTTCGTGGAGTGTGGGGCGCATCCGGTGCTGGGGTTGGGGTTGCGGGGGGTTGTCGAGGAGGCGGGTGTCGAGGCGGGGGTGGTCGGCTCGATCCGGCGGGGCGACGGCGGCTTCGCCCGGTTCCTGACCTCGGCGGCGGAGGCCTACACCCACGGCGCCACCGTCGACTGGCCCGCCCTCTACGCCGGGACCACGGCCAGACGCGTCTCCCTGCCCACCTATCCCTTCCAGCACGGCAGGTACTGGGTCGACGCTCCCGCCCGGCGGGAAGGGGACGCCGCGGGGCTCGGCCTGTCCGAGCCCGGCCACCCGCTGCTCGACGCCGCCGTCGACCTCGCGGGCGACGGGGGCGACGCGGGTGACGGGGGCGAGGTGTTCGTCGGGCGTGTCTCACCCGCCCTTCACGACTGGATCCCCGACCACGCGGTGGCCGGCACGGTCCTGTTGCCGGGCACGGCGCTGGTCGAACTGGCCGCGCACGCGGCGGCCCGCGCCGGGCTCGGCGGCGTCGAGGAACTGACCCTGCACGCGCCCGTCGTCGTCCCCGCCGAAGGCGACCTGACCGTGCAGATGATCGTGGGACCCGACGACGGCACGGGCCGGCGGTCCCTGACCCTGCACTCGCGGCCCGCCGGCGACGAGACCGGTGACGCCGCCGCCGACGGGCCGTGGACCCGGCACGCTGAAGGCGCCCTGCTGGCCGGCGCGCCCGGCGACCCGGACGCGCCGGAGTGGGACGACCTGCGGGGCTCCTGGCCTCCGCCGGGCTCCTCGGCGGTCGACGTCACCAGGGTGTACGACCGTCTGGACGAAGGCGGGTTCCACTACGGCCCGGCCTTCCAGGGGCTGCGCGGCGTGTGGCGGCGCGGCGAGGTGCTGTTCGCCGAGGTGGCGCTGCCCGAGGCCGCCCAGGCCGCCCCGCAGGGGTACGGCGTCCACCCCGCGCTGTTCGACGCCGCGCTGCACGCGATGGCGGCCGGCCAGGCGGCGACTGGGGAACAGGCCGGGGAACTGCGGGTGCCGTTCGCCTGGCACGGCGTCGCGGTGCACGCCGCCGGGTCCGGCACCCTGCGGGTCCGTTTCTCCCGTACGGGTGACCAGAGCGTGGCGATCCTCGCCGCCGACGAGACCGGCGCGCCCGTCCTGACCGTCGAGTCCCTGGTGACCCGCCCGATCACGGCCGAACAGCTGCAGGCGGCGCGGGCCCCTCACCGCGACTCGCTCTTCCGCCTCGACTGGCCGGCCCTCCAGCCGCTGCCCGCCCAGCGCGTACGGGCGGAGCGGTGCGCGGTGCTCGGCGGCGAACCCGCCCCCTGGGCGGCGCACCACTACCCGCACCCGGCGACGCCGTCCGGCCCACCGGCCGCCGCCTCGGCCCGGGTGGCAGCCGACGGAGCAAGCAGTGCGGCAGACACACCGGGAGATTCGCCGGCCGAATCGGTGACGGACGCATCGGCTGAACCGTCTGCCGGCATACCGGGTGACGCGCTGGGCACCGCGCCGGTCGCCAAGTCGGCCGACGCTCTGGCGGATGCTCGGACCGGCTCAGCGGCCGGTGGGCTGGCGGGCGCACTCGATGGATTGCCGGAGTCCGGTGCTTCCGTGCCGGAGTACGTCGTGGTGCGGCTTCCCGAGCCCGCTCCGGGTGCTCCCGGGGGCGTCGCCGGAGCGGTCCGGTCGTCCGTCGGCGAGGTGCTCGCCCTGGTCCGGCGCTGGCTGGCCGACGAGCGGTTCGCCGCCTCCCGGCTGGTCATCCTGACCCGTAACGCGGTGGCGCCGGAGGGCGGCGGCCTCCCGGACCTGGCCGCCGCGTCGGTCTGGGGCCTGATCCGGTCGGCCCAGTCCGAGCACCCCGGCAGGCTGACGCTGGTGGACACGGACGGGACGGCCCGGTCCGCCGACGCGCTGCCCACCGCGCTGGCGTCCGGCGAGCCACAGGTTGTGATCCGGGAGGGCGTGATCCGGGTGGGCCGGCTCGTCCGGGCCGACATCCGGCCGGGCGGACGGTCAGATGCCCAGGCCGGCGTCCGGGCCGATGTTCAAGCCGGCGTCCGGTCGGACGCGGCGGCGGGGCGGCCGGCCGGGCCCGCCGAGGGAACCGTACTGATCACCGGAGGTCTCGGCACGCTGGGCGGCCTGCTGGCCCGGCACCTGGTCACCGCGCGGGGAGCGAGGCGGCTCCTGCTGCTGGGCCGCAGGGGTGGCGACACGCCGGGCGCGGATCGGCTCGTCGAGGAGCTGACCGAGCTCGGGGCGAGCGTGACCGTGGCCCGGTGCGACGCGGCCGACCGCGCGGCGCTCGCCGACGTGCTGGCCGGCATCCCCGCCGAGCACCCGCTCACGACGGTGATCCACGCGGCGGGCCGCACCGACGACTGCGTCGTCTCGGCGCTGACGCCGGAGCGCCTGAACCGGGTGCTGCGGCCCAAGGTCGACGCGGTGGTCAACCTGCACGAGCTGACCCTCGGCCACGAGCTGCACGAATTCGTCTCGTTCTCGTCGGTGTCCGGCGTTCTCGGCGGGGCCGGGCAGGCGAACTACGCCGCCGCCAACGCCTTCCTCGACGCCTTCGCCGAATATCGCCGGGGCCTCGGCCTGCCGGGGCTGTCCCTCGCCTGGGGCCAGTGGGCGCAGCCCAGCGGCATGACCGGCGCGCTGGACGAGACCGAGCTCAGGCGGCTCGCCGCCGCGGGAGTCGTGGCGATGTCGTCGGAGGAGGCCCTGGCGCTGTTCGACACCGCGAGCACAGCCGCGGGCACAGCCGGAAGCGCCTGCCTGGTGCCGGCCCGCGTCGACTTCCCGGCGCTGCGCTCCATCGCGCGGGCGGGTCAGCTGCCGCCCGTCCTGCGTTCGCTCGTGCGTACGCCTGTCCGGGAGCCGAGGCAGGCACAGGGCACCCGGGGACAGGGCACCCGGGAACAGGGCGCGCCCGACTCCGCGTCCTGGCGCCGCGAGCTGGCCGCTCTGCCCGAGGCGGACCGGCCGGGCAGGCTCGTCGACCTGATCCGCGTCAAGGCGGCCCTGGTGCTGGGCCACCCCGAGTCCGCCGCCGGGGCGATCGACGCCGACGGCGCGTTCAAGGAGCTCGGCTTCGACTCGCTCACGGTCGTCGAGCTGCGCAACCGGCTGGCCGAGGTGACCGGCCTGCGCCTGCCGGCGACCCTGGTCTTCGACTACCCGACCCCCGCCGCGCTCGCGGCGCACCTGCTGTCCGAACTGGCGCTGGACGCGACTTCGGACACGGGCACGGGCACCGCCGCCGGCACGACGCCGGACGGCAGCGGCGAGGACGCGGTGAACGCCGCCGTCGAACACCTGCGCCAGGTGGTGGCCGCGCACCCGCTGGACGACACCGCACGCGGACACCTGGCGACCCGGCTGGGCGGTCTGCTGCGCGAATGGGCCGCCCCGCCCGCGGAACCGGCCGCCCGGCTGGAGTCCGCGAGCCCGGACGAGCTCTTCGCCCTGCTCGACCAGCAGTTCAACGGCCGCTGACGTACGGCGCCCGCCCACACGAACTCACGGAGGGTACACGCAGTGGTGGACACATCTTCCGCCTCGGTCGTCGAGGCGCTGAGGACCTCTCTGCTGGAGAACGAACGGCTTCGGATGCGCAACCGGCAGCTCGCCGCGGCGTCCCGGGAGCCGCTGGCGGTGGTCGGGATGGCGTGCAGGCTGCCCGGCGGCGTCCGCACCCCGGCGGACCTGTGGCGCCTGGTCACCGACGGCGAGGACGCCATCGGGCGGTTCCCCGAGGACCGCGGCTGGGACATGGAGACGCTCTATCATCCCGATCCGGACCACCCGGGCAGCTCGTACGTCCGGGAGGGCGGGTTCCTCTACGACGCGGCGGACTTCGACGCGGCCTTCTTCGGCATCTCGCCCCGTGAGGCCCTGGCGACCGACCCCCAGCAGCGGTTGCTGCTGGAGTGTTCCTGGGAGGCGCTGGAGAACGCCGGAATCGACCCGAAGTCGCTCGCGGGCAGCCGCTCCGGCGTTTTCATGGGGCTGATGTACCACGACTACGTGGGCAACACGAGCTCCGGCAGTATGGTCTCGGGCCGGATCTCCTACACCTTCGGGCTTGAGGGCCCGGCGATGACCGTGGACACCGCGTGCTCGTCGTCGCTGGTGGCCCTGCACTCGGCCATGACGGCGCTGCGCCAGGGGGAGTGCTCGCTGGCCCTGGTCGGCGGCGCCACGGTGATGGCCGGCTCCTTCTCCTTCGTCCAGTTCTCGCAGCAGCGGGTGGCCGCCCCCGACGGCCGGTGCAAGCCCTTCTCGGCGGCGGCGGACGGCTCCGGCTGGTCCGAGGGTGCCGTCGTGGTCGCGGTGGAGCGGCTCGCCGACGCCCAGCGGCTGGGGCACCAGGTCCTCGCGGTGCTGCGCGGCTCGGCGGTCAACCAGGACGGCGCGAGCAGCCGCCTCACCGCCCCCAACGGCCCGTCGCAGCAGCGGCTGATCCACCAGGCGCTGGAGAACGCGGGGCTGTCCGCCGCCGAGATCGACGTCGTGGAGGCGCACGGCACCGGCACCAGGCTGGGCGACCCGATCGAGGCGCAGGCGCTGCTCGCGACGTACGGCCAGGAACGGCCGGCGGACCGGCCCCTGCTGCTCGGCGCGCTGAAGTCCAACATCGGCCACACCCAGGCCGCGGCCGGCGTGGCCGGCCTGATCAAGGTGGTGCTGGCGCTGCGGCACGGCCTGGTGCCGGGCACCCTGCACGTGGACGCGCCCACCCCGCAGGTCGACTGGACGACCGGGGCCGTGGAGCTCGTGACCGAGACCCGGCCGTGGCCGCGCACCGGCCGCCCGCGCCGGGCCGCGGTGTCGTCGTTCGGCCTGAGCGGGACCAACGCGCACATCATCGTGGAGGAGCCGCCCGAGCCGGCCGCCGCGGACGAGCCCGTCCCCGTGCCGGACGGGCCGCTGCCCTGGGTGGTGTCGGGCCGGTCCGCCGCCGCGCTGCGGGCGCAGGCGGCCACGCTTGCGGCGTTCGCGGAGTCCCGCCCGGACGTCCGGCCGTACGACGTGGGCCGGGCCCTGACCACGCGGTCGGCCTTCGAGCACCGGGCCGTCGTGGTCGGACGCGGCCGTGAGGAGTTCCTCGACGGCCTGGCGGCGGTGGCCGCCGGCGCCGACGCCGCCGGAGTGGTGCGGGGTGCGGCACGTGCTACCGGCCGCACCGTATTCGTGTTCCCGGGACACGGCTCCCACTGGGCGGGGATGGGCGCCGGCCTGCTGGACACCGAGCCCGCCTTCACGGCGGAGATGACCGCCTGCGACGCGGCGCTGCGCGAACACGTCGAATGGTCGCTGCTCGACCTGCTGCGCGGCGCTCCGGGGGCGCCGGCGCTGGAGGGAGAGGACGTCGTCCAGCCCGTGGTCTTCGCCGTCATGGTGTCGCTCGCCGCGGTGTGGCGCTCCTACGGCGTCGAACCGGCCGCGGTGCTCGGGCACAGCCAGGGCGAGATCGCCGCCGCGTACGTCGCGGGCGCCCTCAGTCTGGAGGACGCGGTGCGCGTCGTGGTGCTGCGCAGCCGCGCGATCGCCCGGAGTATGACCGGGCGCGGCGCGATGGCGGTGGTGTCGGCCGCCGGCGACGTGGTCCGCGACCTCCTCGGGCCCTGGGAGGGCCGGCTGGTCGTCGCCGCCGTCAACGGCCCGGCGTCCACCGTCGTGTCCGGGGACGGCGACGCCGTCGGCGAACTGCTCGCCCGCTGCGAGGCCGACGGGCTGCGCGCCCGCCGGACGTCGGTCACCTACGCCTCCCACTCGCCGCAGATGGACGCGCTCAGGGACGAGCTGCTCGCGGACCTCGCCCCCGTACGACCGAGGCGGTCCGCCGTCCCGCTGTTCTCGACCCTGACCGGAGACTGGGCCGACACCGCGCGGATGGACGCCGGCTACTGGTTCCGCGCCCTGCGGGAGCAGGTCCTGTTCGCCCCCGCCGTCGAGACGCTCGCGGCGCAGGGCTTCGACTGCTTCCTTGAGATCAGCGCGCACTCGGTCCTGGTGCCCGACCTGCAGCAGGCGCTGGAAACCGGCGGCCGGCCGTTCTGCGTGGCCGGGACGCTGCGCCGCGGCCACGGCGACCGGAGCCAGCTGCTCGCGTCTCTGGGCGCGGCGTACTGCGGCGGAGTCGCGGTCGACTGGCGGGTGGCCTTCCCCCAGGAACCCGGGGGAGCAGGGGGAGCCGCCGACCTGCCGACGTACGCCTTCCAGCGCCGGCGGTTCTGGCTGAACACCGGCACGCCGGGCGGCCCGTCGGGGGAGAGCGAGCTGCTCGCGGCGCTGCCGTACGACGAGGACGACCACGACGACGTCCGCGAACGGCTGCTGTCCACGACGGGCGACAAGCGGGAGCGGGTCGCGCTCGAACTGGTCGTCGGCGCGATCGCCGGCGTGCTCGGGCACCACTCGACCGAGGAGATCCCTGCCGACGCCGACCTCCTGCGCCTGGGCTTCGACTCGCTGACCGCCCTGGAGCTGCGCAACCGGCTGAACCGGGCGACCGGGCTGGTCCTGCCGGTGAGCATGGCGTTCGACCACCCCACCCCGGTCGCCCTCGCCCGGTTCGTCCTCGCCGAGCTCGCCGCCACCACGGGAGCCGCCGGGGCGGAGGACGGCCCCGGCCTGCTGCGGATCGCGGCCGACCGCCGCCGGGGAGCAGTGGCGGACAAACCGATCCCGCTGTCGTACGCGCAGCAGCGCCTGTGGTCGCTGGAGCAGCTCGTGCCGGACAGCGCGGCGTACAACCTGACGCTGTCGGTCGGGGTGAGCGGGGAGCTGCTGCCGGAGGCGATGGAGAAGGCCGTCAACGAGGTCGTCAGGCGGCACGAGATCCTGCGCACCCGGTTCCCCAGCCCCGGCGGGAAGGCCCGGCAGGAGATCCTGCCGGAGCTGACGATCAGCGTGCCGCTCGTCGACCTGACGGCGTCCGCGGATCCGGAGGCGGAGTACGCGCGGATCGCCGGCGAGGTGGCGCGGCGGCCCTACGACCTCGCCGAGGCGCCGCTGCTGCGGGTGACGCTGTTCCGGTTCGGGCCGCTCGACCACCGGATGCTGCTCGGCATGCACCACATCGTGGCCGACGTGTGGTCGGGCGGGGTGTTCGGGACGGAGCTGACCGCCGCCTACGAGGCCTACGTGAGCGGCCGCGACCCGGAGCTGCCGGAGCTCGCGGTGCAGTACGCCGACTACGCCCTCTGGGAGCGCGAGCGCTTCGCGGGCGAGGGGCTGGCCGCCCGGCTGGAGAGCTGGCGGCGGGCGCTCGGCGGTGATCCCACCGGAGTCGAGCTGCTGCCCGACCGGCCCCGGCCGGCCGCCCAGCGCTTCCGCGGCGGCAGCATGAGCTTCGAGCTCGGCGCGGAGCTGACCGGCAGACTGCGGTCGCTCAGCGGCGAGCGCGGCGTCACCCTCTTCACGACCATGCTGGCCGCGCTCAAGGCCACGCTCTACCGGTACGCCGGCGACACCGGGAACACGGGCGACGTGGTGATCGGGACCGCGATGGCCAACCGGAACGACGACGCGGTGCAGGAGCTCATCGGGTTCTTCGTCAACATGGTCGTGCTCAAGACCCACGTCGGCGACGACCCCACCGTCGCGGAGCTGGTCGACCGGGTCGGCGAGACGGTCAGGCACGGCTACGACCACCAGGACGTCCCGTACGACGCGGTGGTCGCCGAGCTCGCCCCGAACCGGGGACTCACCGCGAACGCGCTGTTCCAGGTCGTCTTCGACATGAAGCGGCACCGGGCCGGCGCGGGGCGGGACGACCTGGCGGACATCGTCGAGGTGCACAACGACACCAGCAAGTTCGACCTGGAGGTGTCGGTGACCGAGATGTCCGACACGCTGCTGGTCGACGCCGAGTACAACAGCGAGATCTTCGACCACGACACGATCGAGCGGTTCCTCGCGGGCTACCAGGTGCTCCTGGACGAGTTCGCCGACCGGCTCGACCGGCGGGTGTCCGAACTGCCCGTGCTGCCGGCCTCGGCCGAGCGGGAGATCCTCCTCGACTGGAACGACACCGAGCGCGTCTACCCCGGCGAGCGCGTCCGGTGCCTGCACACGCTGATCGAGGAGACCGCCGACGAGCGGCCGGACGCGATCGCGCTGACCTTCGAGGGCGAGCACCTCACCTACGCCGAACTCGACCGCCGCGCGAACCGGGTGGCGCACCGGCTGCGGAGCATGGGAGTGCGCCCCGACCAGCCGGTCGGCATCTGCGCCGAGCGCTCCCTGGAGATGGTGGTCGGCCTGCTGGCGATCCTCAAGGCGGGCGGCGCGTACGTGCCGATCGACCCGACGTACCCGCGCGAGCGCGTGGCCTTCATGCTCGCCGACGCGGAACCGGCGATCCTGCTCACGCAGCAGCGGCTGGTGGACGGCCTGCCGGAGCACGGCGCGGTGGTGGTCCCACTCGATCGGGCCGGGGAGTTCGACGCCGAGCCCGGCTCCCGTCCGGAGAACATCGCGGGGCTGGACGACCTGGCGTACATGATCTACACGTCGGGCTCCACCGGGCGGCCCAAGGCCGCCATGATCACACATCGCGGGGTGGTCAACCGGCTGCACTGGCAGCAGGACTACTTCCGGCTCACCCCCGACGACCTGGTCCTGCAGAAGACCCCGTTCAGCTTCGACGTGTCGGTATGGGAGTTCTTCTGGCCTCTCATGATCGGCGCGCGGATGGTGATCGCCCGCCCCGAGGGACACAAGGACCCCGAATACCTCGCCGACACGATCCGGGAGCACGGGATCACCACGCTGCACTTCGTGCCCTCGATGCTGCGGATCTTCCTCCAGCACCCCGGCATCGAGGACTGCCGGTCCGTCACCCGGGTCATCGCCAGCGGCGAGGCGCTGCCCCTCGCCTCGATCCGCTCCCTGTACGAACGCCTGCCCGCCGCGACCCTGTACAACCTGTGGGGGGCCACCGAGTGCTCGGTGGACAGCACCTGCTGGGAGTGCCCGCGCGACCCTGAGACGTCCGTGGTGTCGATCGGCACGCCGATCGCCAACACCCAGGTGTACGTCCTCGACCGGAACATGCGGCCGGTGCCGTTCGGCACGCCCGGCGAGGCGTACATCGGCGGCGTCGGGGTGGGGCGCGGCTACTACCGCAGGCCCGAGCTGACCGAGCAGCGTTTCCTGCCGGACCCCTTCGGCTCCGAGCCCGGCGCCCGGCTCTACCGCACCGGCGACCTCGCGAGGTTCCGGCCCGACGGGACGATGGAGTTCCTCGGCCGCACCGACTTCCAGGTGAAGGTGCGGGGGATGCGCATCGAGCCGGGGGAGATCGAGGCGGCCCTGGCCGAGCATCCCGCCGTGCGCGACGTCCTGGTCGTGGCCCGCGACCTCCCGCACGACGCCGAGAGCAAGCAGCTCGTCGCGTACGTGGTCCCCGAGGACGGCTTCGAAGACGGCACGGTCGACTCCGCCGCGCCGTCGGCCGTGGCGGCCTGGCGGGACCTGTTCGACCAGAGCTACCAGCGGGAGGCCGCCGGCGCGGCCGACTTCAACACCATCGGCTGGGACAGCAGCTACACCAGCGAGCGGCTGCCGGACGACGAGATGCGCGTCTGGCGCGACTCAACGGTGGAGCGCATCCTGGCCCTGCGGCCCCGGCGCGTGCTGGAGATCGGCTGCGGCACCGGCATGCTGCTCGCCCGGATCGCCCCGCACACGACTGCGTACTGGGCGACGGACCTGTCCGGCAAGGCCCTCGACTACGTGCGGGAGCGCCTGGTGCCCGATCTGCCGGACACGGTGGACGTCCGGCTGTTCGAACGGGAGGCCCAGGACTTCACCGGCCTGGACGGCGAGCGCTTCGACGCCGTGGTGATCAACTCGGTCGTCCAGTACTTCGACAGCCCGGGACACCTCCGGGAGGTGGTCGACAGGGCGCTGGCGTGCCTGCGGCCCGGCGGCGCGCTCTTCCTCGGCGACCTGCGCAGCCTGCCGATGCTCCCGGCCCTCCACGCGGAGATGGAGCTGGCGCGGACCGAGCCGGGGCTCACGGCCGGACGCCTGCGCGAGCGCATCCGCCGGCGGGGGGCGTACGAGCGTGAGCTGCTGCTCGCGCCGGAGTACTTCAGCGCGCTCCGCGAGGAGGTCCCGGCCATCAGCCGCGTGGAGATGATGCTCAAGCGCGGCGACCACCACAACGAGCTGACCCGGTACCGCTACGACGTCGCCGTCCACGTCGGAGAGCCGGCCGGCGCCCAGCCGCCTCCGGAGACCGTCCCCTGGACGTCGGTGGACGAGGTCCGCGGGCTGCTCACCGGCCGCCGGCCGGACGTGCTGCGGGTCGACGGCGTGCCCAACGCCCGGGTCGCCTCGGTCAACGCCCTCCTCGCCGCGATGGACGGCGCGCCGGCGGACACCCCCGTCGACCGGCTGCCCCGTACGGAGGACCCCTCCGGGGTCGAGCCCGAGGTCTGGTGGCGGCTGGGCGAGGAGCTCGGCTACGAGGTGAACGTCGCGTGGATGGGCGGAGCGGCCGACGGCTCCTACCGGGTGACGCTGCACCGCCCGGAGGCCGGTCATCTCGTCGACTGGACGGACCCGGGCGAACCGGGGCGTCCGGCCGGGCAGTACGTGAACAACCCGCGGCTCGCCGCGCTCAGCCGCTGGCTGAGCGGCGAGGCCGGGAGCTTCCTGCGGGAGAAGGTGCCGGACTTCATGGTGCCCTCGGCAGTCGTCGCCATCTCCGAGTTCCCGGTCAGCGCCAACGGAAAGCTCGATCGTGACGCGCTGCCGCCGCCGGAGCTGGGCGTCGAGCCGGAGCAGGGCGTCGTCGCCCCCCGCACCGAGACGGAGCGGCGGATCGCGGACATCTGGAAGGAGGTGCTCGGGGTTCACGAGGTGAGCGTCGACCGGGGCTTCTTCGCGATGGGCGGCGACTCGCTGCTCGGCATCCAGATGGTCAGCCGGGCCAAGGCCATCGGCCTGGCGCTCAGCCCGCAGGACGTCTTCCAGAGCCACACCATCGCCGACCTGGCGGCCCTGGCCGAGTCACGCGGCCGGGTGGACGTCGCGAGCGCCGGCCAGCGGGACCAGCGGGTGCTGGAGCGGGCGCGGTCGCGCCACCCCGGCGCCGAGGACGCCTACCCGGTGACCGGCATGCAGCGGTACATGCTCGACCGGATCCGGCAGCGTCCGGGATCCGGCGTCTACGTCACCCAGCAGTCCTTCCGCCTCTCCGGCCAGGACTTCGACCCGGTCGCGCTGGAGCGGGCCTGGCAGCACACCGTCGACCGGTTCCCCAACCTGCGCTCGGCCTACGTGCAGGACGAGGCCGGCGAGTGGGTCCAGGTCGTTCAGCGGGACGTGCGGCTGCGGATCGAGACGCACGACCTCCGGGGCCTGCGGCCCGTCGAGCAGGAGCGGCGGCGGCACGCCCACCTCGAGGCGGCGCGGCGCCGCGGGTTCACCGGCCCGCCGCCGCAGGTGCGGCTGCTCCTGTTCCGGATCGAGGACGACGTCTACGACTACGACCACTTCTTCTGCATGGCCGCCCAGGACGGCTGGAGCTACCAGATCATGATGCCGGTCCTCCTCGCCGCCTACGAGGCGTACCGGGCGGGCGGCGAGCCGGTGGACGAGCCCTTCACCTCGACGTACGGCGACTTCTGCGTCGAGCAGAGCCGTCGGGACATGACGGAGGCGGAGGCGTTCTGGCGGCGTGAGCTCGGGGCCCTGCCGTCCGCGGGGCCGTCCGGGGTGCCTTCCATCACCCTGCCGGCCGCGGAACGGCCGGCCGACCACGTGACGCCGCTGCTGCAGGAGAGCGTGACGGTCCCGCCGGAGGTGGCGAACGGGCTCCTGGAACTGTCCAGGGCACACGGCTTCAGCATCAACAGCGTGCTGCACGGCGCGTGGGCCGTCATGCTCAGCGCCATCACCGGCTCGCGGGACGTGGTGTGCGGCGCGGTCTTCTCCGGGCGGGGCAGCACGTCGGTCGAGGTGGACCGGGCGACCGGGCTGGTGTTCAACATCCTCCCCCTGGTGGCCAGGGTGGACCCCGACGCGCCGATGTTGCCGTGGCTGGCGGAGATGCAGGAGAAGATCTCCGCGATCACCGACCACGAGTACGTGCCGCCCGCGGCCCTGTACGGGATCACCGGCGCGCCCACCGGGGAACCGCTCTTCGAGAGCTACCTCGTCAGCGAGAACCTGCCGAAGCTGACCGAGAACCTGCTGCGGTTCATGTCGGTCCTCGGGGCGATGCCGGCCCAGGTCCTGGCCCAGACGGACCACCCGCTCCGGGTCGAGAGCGCGATCTCGGGGGACTTCATGCAGATCTCCCTCAACCACCTGTCCGGCTACTTCCCCGAGGGCGCCCCCGCCCGCTGGCTCGCGGCGTACGTACGGATTCTGGCGGCCGTCGCCGCGGACCCGGGGGGCCGCATCGGGGATTACCTCCCCGGCCCGTCCGCGGTCCGGACCGGCGGCAATTGATCTCAGAAATCGGCGGGCGATCCGCGGGGTCGCCCGCCGGGCGCGCAGGACGAAACGGAGGCTTCACCCATGAGCGTGGTGACCGGATCAATCATCATCGACGCCGACCCGGAGGCGGTCCTCGCCATACTGCTGGACCTCGCCGACTACCCCTCCTGGCAGCCCGGCGTCGAGCGGGTCGACATCGAGGACACCGACGAGCGGGGACGTCCCCGGCAGGCCACCTGGCACGCCAAGGCCATGGGGCTGCGGGCGACGCATTCCCTTCGTTATGAGTATCCGGCGGACGGCTCTTTCGAATACCACCTCGTCGGCAGCGAGGTGATGACCCGGTTCGATTTCAGTTGCACCGTCACGGGGGACGGCGGGGGAAAGAGCGAGGTGAGCGTCTCGCAGGAATTGGGCATCAAATGGGCGATGCCGGAGGCCATTCTGAACAAGAATGCGCGGAAGGGGATCGGCAAAATGCTGGACGCGCTCAAGCGGAAGGCGGAGCAGGACCACCCCCGGTGATTTGACGGCTCCGAGTCCCCCCGCCGGTACGGCGTTCCCGCCCTGCCGGCGGTCGGGCCTCGCGAGTTCCCCCGCCGCAATGGCCGGTATTTAAAACGGTCCAATGCGGGACGGCCGCGCCCGGGCCGCGCCGCTCCAATTCCCGACAGTCGCAATTGACTCCTACAAGATCGGCTGTGTACTGTTGGGGAAACGCGAGTTTTCCAGTTGATGTGTGAAATCTCAACTAAAACTCTGCGCGGGGAGTTTCTGGCTGTGGATCAGCACCGGGGGAAAGGTGGCTGTGGAATGGGGTTACTTGACGACTTGGAGAGCCATAACGAGCTCGCGGCGCTGCTGCGAGCACTGCGAGAGGAAGCCTGCCTGACTCAGGAGGAGCTGGCGGAGCGGTCGGGGGTCAGTGTCCGCGCGATCTCCGACCTGGAACGGGGGCGGACGAAGAGACCTCACCGCAAGTCGGTGAGCCTCCTGGCGGAGGCCCTGATGCTAGAGGCCGACGCGTCGGAGAGGTTCCGGCAGGTGGCCCGGCGGCAGGCCGCCGGCGCTCCGGCCACGCCTGCGCGCCCGCACATCGCCGTCGGGACCCCTCCCGTCGGGGAGTGCCCGCCGAAGGGTGTGTCACAGCCCGCCACGGCAGAGCTGATCGAGTGGATGTACCAGGTCCTGGTCGAGCAGCCGACCCGCCAGCGCGGCCGGGACGAAGTGGGGTCGTCCGGGCCGAGGGTGGTGCAGCTCGTCGGCGGCTCGGGCGTCGACAAGGCCGCGGTCATCGTGCAGGCGTCGGCCCGTTTCCGGAAGTACTTCCCGGACGGCCAGTTCTACGTCAACGCCGAGGGGGGCGCGCGCGGGCCGGCCGGGCTGGTCAGCTCCCTCTCCCGGGTGTTCGGCGTCGGCAGCCGGCATCCCGGCACCCTGGTGGATCAGACCATGACGCTCCAGGCCATGTTCCGCTCGCGCCGGGCCCTGGTGGTCCTGGACAACGTGGCGGACGCGGCGGAGGTGCGCCCCCTGCTCGCGACCGACGGCAACTGCGCGGTGATCGTGATCGCGCAGAACAGGCTCGATCTCTTCGAGGGCGTCTGGACGGTCGGCTTCTGCCCGCGCGACCGTTCGGGCGACACGCAGCCCGTCCTGCTCAGGACGGGCTGATCCGGCCGGCGTCATCCGGGGTCCGGCGGGCGGCGTGTGTCAGGCGTCGCCGCCGGGCGTCCAGTTCCGTACGGCCGGGGCGTACCCGGCCGGCTTGTCCCCGACCTTGACGCCGGGGCTGACCAGCCAGCCCTGGTAGCCCGGCGTAAACATCTGGTAGACCGACGGGGGCGGCACGGAACTCGCCTCGTCGAGGCTCGCGCGCAGCTCGGCCGGCAGTTCGAAGCCGAGGGCGGCCACGTTGGCGTCAAGCTGCGCGGCACTGCTCGCGCCGACGATGGCCGCCGCGATCCCGGGCTGGGTGGCGACCCAGTTGAGCGCCACCTGGGCCATCGTCACGCCGAGTTTCCCGGCGACCTCTTCGAGTGTCGCGAGAATCCGCCACTCCCGGTCGGTCCAGGAGCGCCCGGGTGTGCCGTTGCCGCCGAGCCTGCCCTCCCCGGCCAGGCCGCGGTCCGCGGGCCGGTACTTCCCGGTCAGGAAGCCGCCGCCGAGCGGGCTCCACGCGGTGATGCCGAGACCGAGGCTCTGGCCCATGGCGACGTGCTCCAACTCGATCGTCCGGTCGACGAGCGAGTAGGGGAGCTGCAGGCCGACCATCGGCGCCAGGGCGTGCGCCTCGGCCAGGGTCTGCGCTCGCGCCGCGTACCAGCCGGGCACGTCGGACAGGCCCGCGTACCGGATCTTCCCGGCCCTGGTGAGGTCGTCGAAGGTCCGCAGGACCTCCTCGACGGGCGTGACGCGGTCCCAGGTGTGTAGCAGGAACAGGTCGATGTAGTCGGTGCGCAGGCGGCGCAGCGACGCCTCGACCGCTCTGATCATGTGCTTGCGGCCGTTGCCGCCCGCGTTCGGGTCTCCGGGGTCGACGCTGTTGGTGAACTTGGTGGTGAGCACCACCCGGTCGCGCGCCCCGGCCTCGGCGATGAGGGCGCCGAGGATGGTCTCGCTCTCCCCGGCCGTGTAGAAGTCGGCGGTGTCGACGAAGTTCCCGCCCGCTTCGAGATAGCTGCGGAAGATCGGGCGGGCCTCGTCCTCGGTCCTGCCGTACGCGGCGTGGAAGCCGCCGGTGCCGAAGTTCATCGTGCCCAGGGCGAGCCGGCTGACCCGCAGCCCGGAACGGCCGAGCAGGTAGTAGTGGTCGAGAGACATGGGGAACCCCTTCGTTCGGAAGGACGGCGAGTGTCGGACCGCGCGGTTCCGTCAGCTTGCGCGAGATAAAATGGACCAGCAAGTCCAAAATTCCAGGGAGGCATCATGCGCACGCTGACCCGCAAGGGGGCCGCGACCCGGCAGCGCATCCTGGAGGGCGCGGCGGCGCTCATCCGTGAGCACGGCGTGGCCGACACCACCCTGGACGACGTGCTGGCCGGCACGGCGACGAGCAAGAGCCAGCTCTTCCACTACTTCCCGGGCGGCCGGGAGGAGCTGCTGCTGGCGGTGGCCCGGCTGGAGGCCGACCGGGTGCTGGAGGACCAGCGGCCCCAGCTCGGCGACCTCACCTCCTGGCCCGCCTGGCAGGCGTGGCGGGACAAGGTCGTCGACCGTTATCGGCGGCAGGGCCGCCTGTGCCCGCTCAACTCCGTCACCTCCCACCTCGGCAGCCGTACGCCCGGCGCCCAGGCGGTCGTCACCGAGCTGATGCGGAGCTGGCAGGCCGAGATCGCGGCGGGCGTACGGCACATGCGGGACGCCGGGGAGATCGGGCCGGACGTGGACCCGGACCGCGCGGCGGCCGCGCTGCTGGCGGGCATCCAGGGCGGCGTGCTGATCCAGATGTCCACCGGCGAGACCACCCATCTGGAGGCCGCCCTGGACATGGGCCTCGCCCACCTCCGCGCAGGCCGGGCTCGGCCTGGTAGGGTGGCAGACGGTTTGTGATCGGAAGAGGAGACCAGACGTGGCAGGTGACGACGACATCTCCGGGTGATACCGGAGGGTGACGGCCCCGGCAGGCGTGTGACTGACCGCTGTCGGCGTGGCCTCATGTCGTCGTTTCTCCAATTCCCGTCTCACCGGGCTTCTCCGCACGCCCGGGTCACACACCGAGGTCTCTCCAATGTCTGACGCGTTCATCGTCTGCTCCGGCCTGTCCTTCTCCTGGCCCGACGGCACGCCCGTCTTCACCGGCCTGTCCTGCACCGTCGGCGGCGGCCGTACCGGGCTCGTCGCCCCCAACGGCGCCGGCAAGAGCACGCTGCTCAAGCTGATCGCCGGCGAGCACCGGCCGACCGCCGGGGGCGTCGCCGTCGAGGGCGAGGTCGGCTACCTGCCGCAGAACCTGCCGTTCACCGCCGGCCTGACCGTGGCCGAAGTGCTCGGCATCGCCCCGGTGATCGCCGCCCTGGACGCCATCGAGTCGGGCGACGCGAGCGAGGAGCACTTCACCGCGATCGGCAACGACTGGGACATCGAGGAGCGCACCCGCGCCCAGCTCGACCGGCTCGGCCTCGGCGACCTCGCCTTCGACCGCACGCTGGGCACGCTGAGCGGCGGCCAGGTCGTCTCGCTCGGCCTGGCGGCCCAGCTTCTCCGGCGGCCCGACGTGCTGCTGCTCGACGAGCCGACCAACAACCTCGACCTCGCGGCGCGGCGCAGGCTCTACGACGTGCTCGGCGACTGGACCGGCTGCCTGCTCGTGGTCAGCCATGACCGGGCCCTGCTCGACCGCATGGACCGCATCGCCGAACTGGAGCAGGGCGAGATCCGCTTCTTCGGCGGCAACTTCACCGCGTACGAGGCGGCCGTACGGGCGGAACAGGAGGCCGCCGAGCGGACCGTGCGCAGCGCCGAGCAGGAGCTCAAACGGGAGAAGCGGGAGATGCAGCAGGCCCGCGAGCGCGCCGAGCGACGGGCGGGCAACGCCGCCCGCAACCTCAAGAGCGCCGGCCTGCCGCGCATCGTCGCCGGCAACATGAAGCGCGGCGCGCAGGAGGCGGCCGGGCGGGCGGGCCAGATGCACGCCGCCCGCGTCGGCGACGCCAGGGCCAGGCTCGACGAGGCCGAGCGGGCGCTGCGCGACGACCAGCGGATCACACTGGAGTTGCCGGGCACGAACGTGCCCGCCGGGCGCACGGTCTTCCACGGCGAAGGACTGCGGGCCCGCGACCTGTTCGCCGGACCGGGTCTCGACCTGACCATCCGCGGTCCCGAGCGCATCGCGCTGACCGGTCCCAACGGCGCGGGCAAGTCCACCCTGCTGCGTATCGTCGGCGGCGACCTGGCACCTGACGGCGGCACGCTGCGGCGGGCCGACGGCCGGGTCGCCTACCTGTCGCAGCGGCTCGACCTGCTCGACCTCGACCGCACGGTCGCGGAGAACCTGGCGGCCTACGCCCCCGGCATGCCTCCGGCGGAGCGGATGAACCTGCTGGCCCGCTTCCTGTTCCGGGGGGCGCGGGCCCACCTGCCGGTGGGCGTGCTGTCGGGCGGCGAACGGCTGCGCGCCACGCTGGCCTGCGTGCTGCGCGCCGAGCCGGCCCCTCAGCTTCTGCTGCTCGACGAGCCGACCAACAACCTCGACCTGGTGAGCGTGGCACAGCTGGAGAGCGCGCTCACCGCCTACGAGGGGGCGTTCGTGGTGGTCAGCCACGACGAGCGGTTCCTCGCCGAGATCGGGATCGAGCGGTGGCTGGAGCTCTCCGGCGGCCACCTCCGCGAAACCCGCGGCCCCGCCCCCGCCTGACCCTCCGGGGGCGCGGTTCTGGCACAGCCGAGGTGGCTGCGGCGAGTTCAGTCGCAGCTGCCGGGGGTGTCGCGATCACCGCCGTCGTCGCGCTGGTGGCCGCGGCGCGCGTCGCGGTCGAAGATCCCGATGATCTCACATGGGCCGCCTTCGGCGCCGATGGCGTGCGGAATCATCGTGGGGAACTCGGCGGCCTGGTTGGTCTCCACACGCAGGCGCCGGTGGCCCAGCATGAGGACCGCGGTGCCGGAGAGTACGACCAGCCATTCCCGGCCGGGGTGGGCGCGCATGCGGGAGGGGTTGTCGGGCGGTGGCTCGGTCATGCGCTGGCGCACGACGCTGATGCCGGGGTCGCCCTTCACCGGCCAGCGCATCAGGCCGTGGGCGCCGTCGATCATCGGGCTGATGACGACGTCGTCGGCGGCGGTCTCGACGAGCTGGTCGAGGGTGGTGTCCAGGGCGCGGGCGAGGGTGACGAGCTGGTCCAGGGCGAGGCGACGCTGACCGTTCTCGATGCGGCTCAGTGAGGACTGGCTGAGATGGGCCCGGGTGGCCAGTTCTTCCAGGGACCAGCCCTGCGCCACCCGCAGGGCGCGGAGGCGTTTGCGTACGAGGCTGTCCAGGTCCCCACTTTCTTGCTCCATGCGCAACATCCTATGCCTACTCAGCAATGGCGGCCTAGGGTCCTGCGCAGCGGGCTCCCAAGCTACCCGGGGCCACGCATCAGGAAGTGAGAGAGGACCACATGAGCACGAACCAGCCCGCACAGGTGGCGGCCGCTGACGGAGACGGCGGAGCCGCACTGGATGCGCGTCGGCTGCGCGCCGTTCTGATCGCCGTCTCCATCGCGCTGATGGCCGTCATCGCGTCGGTATCCGGACTCAACGTCGCCCAGACGCACCTGGCCGTCGAGTTCGGCGCCTCGCAGAACACCATCTTGTGGATCATCAACATCTACACTCTGGCCCTGGCCGCGCTGCTGCTGCCGCTCGGCGCGATCGGTGACCGGCTGGGCCGCAAGCCCATGCTGGTCGCCGGTCTGAGTGTCTTCGGCATCGCGGGCGTCGCGGCGGGCCTGGCTCCGACGGCCGAGGTGATGCTCGCCGCGCGCGCGGCGAGCGGAATCGGCGCCGCGATGGTCATGCCCATCACTCTCGCCGTCATCACCTCCACCTTCCCCGAGGAGGAACGCGGCACGGCGATCGGTGTGTGGACCGGCGTCGCCGGAGGTGGCGGCGTCCTGGGCATGTTCCTCTCCGCGCTCCTGGTCGACGTCGCCGACTGGCGCTGGCTGTTCGCCCTGCCCGTGGTCCTGGTCGTCGTGGCCCTGGCCATGACGCTGAAGTCGGTCCCCAACTCCCGTGAGAGGTCCGCCCACAGCTTCGACTCCGTCGGCGCACTGGTGTCCATGGTCGCGGTCGCCGGGCTCATCTTCGCCCTGCAGGAGGGTCCCGAGCGTGGTTGGACCGCGCCCGCGACTCTGGTCGGCCTCGCCGCCGGTCTCGTCGCCGCCGTCGGCTTCGTGGCCTGGGAACTACGCCGCCGGGACGCCTCGCTGCTGGACGTGCGCCTGTTCCGTGAGCGTGGTCTGGCCGGTGGCTCGATCACACTGCTGGTGGTCTTCGGCGTCCAGGCGGGCATAGCCGTGGTCCTCTTCCCGTTCCTCCAGGCCGTCCTCGGCTGGTCGGGGCTGCTGTCCACGCTGGCTCTGATGCCCATGGCCGTGACGATGATGGCGAGCTCCGGTCTCGCCCCCAAGCTGGCCGTACGCATCGGCTCCCGTCCGACCATGGCCGCGGGCGTCGCGCTGGGCGGCGCCGGACTCGCTCTCATGGCCGTCTTCGTCTCCGCCGACGGGGGATACCTGACCATCCTGCCCGGCATGCTCGCCATGGGCATCGGGATGGGCTTGTCGATGACGCCCTCCACCGAGGCCATCACCGGCTCCCTGCCGCGCGAGAAGCAGGGCGTCGCCTCCGCACTCAACGACGTCACCCGCGAATTCGGGACCGCCCTCGGCGTCGCCCTGCTCGGCGCGCTGCTGTCCGCCGGCTACCGCGGCGCCATCGACGACAGGCTGGACGGGATCCCGCCGGAGGCCGCGAGGACGGCCCGGGAAGGCATCGCCAACGCCGTCGAGGTGGCCGGCGGCGCCGGCTCGTACGCGCGGGACCTGCTCCACGCCGCCCAGCAGTCCTTCGTCGACGGCTGGCAGCAGGCCATGTGGGCAGGCGTCGCCGTCATGGGTGCTCTGTTCGTCTACGTCACCCTGCGCGGCCCGAAGAACCCCGCCTCCACGACGGCCGGAAACACCGGGACCACCGGGCCCGTCACCGAACCGCAGTCGGCCGCCCGGTGATCGGCATCGCGAGTAGCACCCCGCACCCGGCCAGGGCAACGGTCGCGCCGTCAGAGAAGACCGAGTCGTCCGGTTCGACCGATTTGAGGGTCAGGTTCGCCTGAAGCGCGGCCGAGGCCGGGCGGATCCGCGGTGTTCGCCCGGCCTCGGGATCGATCGGTTCAGGTGGGCCGGGTCATGGGCAGTTGCCGATGTCGCTCTCGGAGGAGGCGAGGACGACGTTGGTCCTGGCCAGGCCGAGGGCGTCGACGGTGACGTGGACCGCGTTGACGGTCAGGCCCTTGTCGGGGGTGGAGAACGGGGTCTGCTCGTTGAGGACGAGCTTGACGACGCCGACGTCCACCGCGGTGTTGGGCTGGATAGTGGTGGGTTCTGCGATGACCACCGTGCTGCCGACCTTGAGGAAGGCGATCGTGGTGGTCCCGGCGGATCCGGCGCAGGTGGTGGTGGAGCTGGAGTTGACGGCCTTGACGGTGATCACCGGGATGCCGGTGATCCCGATGGTGGTGTCGTCGATGGAGGCGGTCGCCACGGATCTGCCGGGGAACTCGGTGGTCGCGACCTTGGCGCACAGGGCGTGCGCACTGATCAGTCCGCTGAGGGTGGCCGTGCAGGGCACCGAGGTGGTGCTGGTCGAGGTGGTGGAGATGTGGCCGGTGTCGGGAACGGGGGCGATGTTGACCAGTTGGATGCCGGCCAGGGAGGCGGAGGCGGTCAGGCCGTAGGCCCGTCCGGTCAGCCGCTGCGGCGTGACGGTGACCTGTTCGTCGCTGCACGGTGAGGTGACGGAGTTGTTGTCGGCGTCGCCGCTGTAGGTGGCGGTCCACCGATAGGTGCCGGCCGCGCCGATGGTCACGCTGCCGGATGCGGCGGTGCCGCTGCCGGACAGCGTGCCGGTGCGGGTGGCGATGGGCGTCGCGCAGGCGGTGTCGCCGGGGCCGTACAGCTTGAATGTGACGGTGCCGGTGGGGTGGAACCCGCCGGAGACGGTGGCGGTGTCGGACACGACGCCGCCGGCCGGCACGGACCCCGACGGGGTGGTGGCGATGCCCGGGGTGGCCTTGACGACCACGACCTGTTCGTCGCCGCACGGTGAGGTGGCCGGGTTGTTGGCGTCGTCGCCGCTGTAGGAGGCCACCCAGCGGTAGGTGCCCACCCCGCCCGCGGCGACGTTCCCGGACGCGGCCGTACCGCTGCCCGACACCGTCCCGGTACGCGTCGCGATGGGCGTCGCGCAGGTGGTGTCGCCGGGCCCGAACAACTGGAACGTGACGGTGCCCGTCGGGTGGTACCCGCCGGTCAGCGTCGCGGTGTCGGAGACGTTCCCGCCCGCGGGCGCCTCGCCCGATGGCGTCGTGGCGATCGACGGAGTCGCCTTCGGGACGTGTTCGCTGATCGTTTCGGTGAAGCCCGGTGACAGGACGCCGTTGAGCAGGAAGTCCACCTTGCAGCTGATGGTGCTTCCCGGCACGGCTCCGGCGCCGACGGTGACGACCTCGGTGAAGGTCGCGTCGTCGCCGCTGGTCACCGTCCGGCTGGCCGGAGTCAGGGTGACCGACAGGTTCGGGTCGCAGTCGCGCAACTGGTGGGTGACCGTGACAGGAAGGTTGTGCAGGGCCGCCAGGATGGTGTCGCTGACCTGCGAGGCGTTCAGACCGGAGAACAGCTGTCCACCCGTGGCATCGGTGATCGCGGTCGCCTGCCCGGTCGAGTTCAGCCCGGCCAGGTCGAACGCGAGCACGGTGATGTCGGCTGCCTGCAGGGCGCTGATCGCGTTGGCCAGCGTATGGCCGTTGCTGGGGTCATGGCTGGGGGCGTCCCCGATCAGCAACACGATCCGGGTGCTGTTGGGCCGGAAGCCGACCGCCCCGGACGCGACCTGGAACAGCCCGTTGATGCCGTCCTCGGGGAGGTCGCCGCCGCCCGACGCGACCAGCGAGTTGATACCGCTGGTGACGTCGGCCTGGTCCGCGGTGAGATTCTGCGCCACCCGGAACGACGTCGCGTCCGCCACCACGTCCCTGTACTCGACAACCGCGAACTGTGCGTCCGGCTGCGCCGAAGCGACGTTGGACAAGATGGTGTTCGCATTGGTCCGCACGTTCGAGATGACCCCGCCCATGCTCCCTGTCGTGTCGATCAGGAACGTGATATCCGGCTTGGGCGGGATCGCCGGAGTGGACACAGTCTTGGCGATCGTTGTTGATTCGCCCGGACTCAAACTCAGCGTCACGTTCGCCGGGGTGACCCCGGGCGCGGCGGACGCCGTCCCTGTCCCGGCCACCAGCATCGCACCGGCTACCACCGCGCACACGGCGGCCCGGACTCCTCGCGTCATTCTCACGGTGTCATTCCTTCTGGTGCGGCGTTATGCCGCAACGAATTCGGGATCACTGGCCGTGCAAATCTCTGTGATTGCGCCGCCCGGAACGTCCTCTCCTCATATGTCGGCGCGCGCGGATACCAATCCGCATTGATTGAACTTTTCGGGTGCCAGTCGCTGATCAGCGAGGGAGTGCGGCCACGGTCATATGGTGACCGGTAGGTTAATAGTTGTAAATAGGCCACTTACGGAAAGTTCCCGGCTGGCCACAGTAGGCCACTCCGCGCCGATGGGAGGGTCCATGCTTCCGGCTCTCTGGAGCGCCTGAATCGTGGTTACGGGCATCGCCGAAGAGCCGGCAGGCGGCCGCCAACGGCCATACGTCCCTTTGTTCGGGCGTCGCATGTGGTATTCGGCCTGTCGTTATCGTTGGCGGCGGTCTTCTGGATCGCGGCTCGCAGGGTAGACCGAAAATCGGCGAAGGGGAATCGCACTTCGCGGACGAGCATGCGGCGGCAGCGGCCGCGATTCCCGATCATCGCGTGGTCGGCGGGATCGGGGCATCTCTTCGCCTCCGCGCCGGTCCTGCGATCAGAAGCGCCGGAACCCCGCGTAGCTCAGGCGCGCCAGTCGTCCTGGTAGTCGTCGTGCCAGCTGTACGCGGAGGCCTCCAGCTTCAGCAGGTGCTCCGCCTGGGTGTGCTCCTCGACCGCCAGGTAGAGATCGTCGAGGAGGACGGACTCCAGGAACGCCACGCGCTCCCGCTTCGCTTGCAGGTCCTGCTCGGCCCTCCAGTCACGCACGCCCGTCTCCGCGGCCAGGTCCGTCTGATGCATGCCTTCCTCGATGCGGGCGTTCACGAACGCGATCAGCTCCCCGAACATGGATTCTCCGAGGTTCGCGCGGGTTCGGCGGGCCGCGGCGATGATCTCGCGATAGCGGGCGGCGAGAGCGGGCTCCTCGGTGCCGGCGAGGCGTGTCCATGGGAAGCGAAGGACGATCGCCTCCCCGTCGGCCGGCTCGTCCTCACCCACGAACGCGGCGGCCCGGAGAAGCTCGACCGCGAGCAAGGGGCGGTTGCGGACGATCCCCAAGAGGGTCTCGTGATCAAGTGTTGCCATGGACCGGACATTACAATGAGTGACTATATGATCGCCAAGTGTGGTTGACAACGGTGGGATGGTTTCCTTCTCCCTGGTAGAAGCCTTTACAACCGAGCGGCCTCAAGGTCCCGATCGCAGGCCGGTCGCCCGGCTTGGGTGGCGCGGGTCACTGCCCGTGTCCGCCCTGCCTGGCCTTCCTGCTGCCCCAGCCGGCCAGCGCCGCTCCGGCGACGACGGCCACCGCGTAGCAAGCGAGACGTACGGCGAATCCACCGGGCAGCCATGTGAGCAGTCCGGCGTCTCCATGGTCCGCCAGCAGCCGGATGGCGCCTTGTGCTCCCAGGACCAGCAGCAACATGCCGATGACCAGCACGGTGACGTGTTTCATGCGCGCTTGTCTCCTCTCGGTTCATAGGGGTCCTGGCGAAGGCCCCGGCGCACCCCAACGGTTTGTGGTGCGATCGAACCATAACCCATGTTGGTACGATCGCACCACAAAAACAGGTTCGAAGGACGGACGGCATGCCACGACAGGTGGACCATGACCAGCGCCGCCGCCAGATCGCCGAGGCCGTGTGGCGCCTGGCCGCCCGCGGTGGCTTGGAAGACGTCACCTTGAGGCAGGTCGCGGCCGAGGCCGAGGTCTCCGCCCGGCTGCTGCAGTACTACTTCGGCACCCGCGAGCAGTTGCTGCTCGGCACATTGGAGATCCTCAACGAGGACGCCGAGCAACGAGCCAGGGAACGCCTCGCGAAGCTCGGCGAAGCGCCCGGGACGCAGGCGATCGTGCGAGGAGTGCTGCTCGAACTGCTCCCGCTCGACAGGGAACGGCGCAACCGGCATGTGGTGTACGCCGCCTACTTCGTCCGCTTCCTGACCGACCCCGCGCTGGCCGAGGTCGCCCGGGACGCGCCGCGCGCGCTGGAGGACCTTCTCGCCGGCCTGATCGCACAGGGGCAGGAGCTGGGCCAGGTGCCTCGTGACATCGACGCCGCGGCCGAGGCCGCGTTTCTGGTGGCGGGCGCCGACGGAATCCAGACGACCGTCCTGCTCGGACAGCGCAGTCCCGAAGAAGCCGTGGCCCTGATCGACCATCAGCTCGCACGCGTCTTCGCGGCGGAGACTCGGAATCCGGCGTGACTCGGAACAAGGTCCGGCTTTGCTCGACGGCCTCGCCGGCGCGCGCTGACCTCCGTGCCGCGGACAGGCCCCGGGCCGGCGCACCCCCACAGGGACGGGTCCGTACGAGAATTCTTCGAGGAAATTCAGCGGAGGGTGTCGGATCCGGACGGCCGCGTTCGTAGCAGGGGTGACAGGCGGCCCGAGGGGGCCGCCACACGACGACAGGAGATGATCCCGATGGCGCAGTACCTGATGTCCGTGCTCAACGAGTCGGCCGTCGCCACCGAGGAGGAGCAGGCCGCGATCGACGTCTTCAACGAGCGGCTCCAGGCCGACGGCCACTGGGTGTTCGCCGCGGGACTCGCGTCGCCCGGCGCGGCCACCGTCGTCGACGGCCGGGACGCTGAGCCGGTGTTCACCGACGGGCCCTACCTGGAGTCGAAGGAGCACATCATCGGCTTCTGGATCATCGACGCGCCGCACCTCGACGTGGCGCTGCGGCTCGCCGCCGCGGGGTCGAAGAGCTGCAACCGGAGGGTCGAGCTGCGGCCGATCCTGGGCGAATGACCGGCGTCGACGAGGTGATCGCCCAGGTCCACCGCGAGGAGTGGGCCCGGGTGGTCGCGACCCTGGCCAGGCGTCTCGGCGACCTCGACGTCGCCGAGGAGATGGCCGCCGAGGCGTTCGCGACCGCCGTCGAGCGCTGGCCCGCGGAGGGTGTCCCGCCGAATCCCGGCGCGTGGCTGACCACCACCGCCCACCGCAAGGCCGTCGACCGGCTCCGGCGTGAGGTCAGACGCGAGGAGAAGCACAGGGAGGCGCTGATGTTGTCCGGCACCCCCGAGCCGCTCGGCGTCGTCGACGACGACCGGCTCCGCCTGGTGTTCACCTGCTGCCATCCCGCTCTCGCCATGGAGGCGCGGATCGCGCTGACCCTGCGGATGGTCGGCGGGCTCACCGTGCCCGAGATCGCCCGCGCGTTCCTGGTCGAGGAGACCGCCATGGGACAGCGGATCACGCGCGCGAAGGCGAAGATCAAGGCGGCGAGGATCCCGTACGGCGTGCCGTTCCGGGAGGACCTCCCGGCCCGGGTCACCGGGGTCCTCACCGTCCTCTACCTGATCTTCAACGAGGGCTACCTGGCCTCGGACCCCCGGAGGGAGCCGGTCCGCGGCGATCTGACCGCCGAGGCGATCCGGCTGACCCGGCTGGTGCGCGCGTTGCTGCCGGCGGACGGCGAGGCCGCCGGGCTGCTGGCGCTGATGCTGCTGACGGAGGCGCGCCGGGCCGCGCGGGTGTCGGCGAGCGGCGAGCTGGTCGCCCTCGGCGAGCAGGACCGCGGCGCCTGGGACCGTGAGCTGATCGCCGAGGGCCATGCCCTGGTCCGCGCGCGCCTCGCCTCGGGGGAGGCGCCTGGGCGCTACCAGATCCTCGCCGCGATCAACGCCGTCCACACCGACGCCCGCGACGTCCGCGACACCGACTGGTCTCAGGTCGTCGCGCTCTACGACCACCTGGTCCGCCTCGATCCCTCGCCGATCGTGCGGCTCAACCGGGCGATCGCGGTCGCCGAGATCGACGGCCCGCAGGTGGCGCTGGCACAGGTGGACGCATCGCCGCTGGAGGGTTACCACGCCTTCCACGCCACCCGCGCCGATCTGCTGCGCCGGCTGGGCCGCAGCGCCGAGTCCCGGGCGGCGTACGACCGGGCCATCGCGCTCGCGGCCAACACGGCCGAGGCGGCGTACCTCGTCCGCCGCCGCGACCAGCTGGCCGGCCCGTGAACCGCGTCACCCCGGCCACCGCCTCAGCCGCATCGGCCCGGGAACTCGACCCGAAGACGGCGGCGGGTCATCTGTGCGGGGGAGCGGTGGATCGGCGTTCGACGAGGCGGACGCCGAGCATCGTGTCGCGGCTCGTCGTCTCGGGGCGGCGGATGCGCTGGACGAGGTGCCAGACGGCCTGGGCGCCGAGCAGTTCCTTGTCGGAGGCGATCGTGGTGAGGGGCGGGGAGGCGTGCGCGGCCATCGCCACGTCGTCGTATCCGATCACGCTGACGTCGGCGGGCACCCGCAGGCCCCGCTCCCGCAGCGCGTCGAGCGCACCGAACGCCGACAGGTCGTTGGCGCAGAACACGGCGGTGGGCGGCGTGGGCAGGTCGAGCAGTGCCGTCATCTGCTCGTACCCGGTCCGCGCGGTGAAGTCTCCGGGCCGCACGTACGCCGGGTCGGGGGCCAGGCCGTGCTCGGCGCAGGCCCGGCGATAGCCCGCCAGCCGCCGGGCGGCGGGCACGATGTGCGCTCCCGCCGTGATGATCGCCGGTGGCGGGCTGGTGTGACCGAGCCCGATGAGGTGGCGGGTGGCGAGGTATCCGCCGGTCTCGTCGTCGTGGCGCACGTAGTCCACCGGCAGGTCGATGACGGCGTGCTCCAGCAGGACGCAGCTCACGCCCGCGTCGAGGATCCTCGCCAGGTGGTCGCGGCTCGCGCCGACGTTCAGCACGAGCAGCCCGGCGACCTGGCCACGCTCGACGCACAGCGGCAGCCGGTCCCCCTGCGGCTGGATCACCTCGTACGTCATCGAGAGGTCGAGCTCCGCGCACGCCTGCTGCGCGCCGTACACGACGGGGGCGTAGTAGAGGTTGCCGGGGGAGAACAGCTCGCTCACCCACGACACGAACCCGATCATGCCGGTCTCGGCCGGTCGGCGGGCCCGCGGGCGGTAGCCGAGTTCCTCGGCGGCCTGGCGGACCACGGAACCGGTGGAGGGCGAGACCCACGTCTTGCCGGCGAAGACCGCGGAGGCCGTGCCGATCGAGACGCCGGCTCGCTCGGCCACCTCCTTGAGGGTGGACCGTCGCGTCGTCCGCCGCATACGCCCTCCACGAGGGGGCCGATCTCAGTGTATGTCCTGAAATTTCAGTGAAATTTCGTCCTTCTCGCGACGTTAGGCCGTGGTCGCATCACCCGTCAAGGGGTCATATATCGGTCTTAATCGCTCATTGACCCCCGTGTGAGGGCGGCGTAGCTTCATGCGGGATGTCGTGGTTTCACTGAAATCAGAGGAGAGCGATCGTGGCTTCCGACAGCACCGGCGTGGCGATCGTCGGCTGCGGCAACATCGCGGCCCGGTACGCCGCCGACCTGGCCCGTTATCCGGAGATGCGCCTGGTCGGCGCCCAGGACGTGCTGCCGGAGCGGGCCGAGGCGCTGGCGGCCCCGCACGGCGGCCGGGTGTACGGCACGCTCGACGAGGTGCTCACCGACGACGACGTGGACATCGTCGTGAACCTGACCGTCCACCGGGCGCACTACGAGGTGATCCGCCGCAGCCTGGAGGCCGGCAAGCACGTGCACAGCGAGAAGCCGCTGGCGCTGACCCATGAGGAGGCGGCCGGGCTCGTGGAGATCGCGGAGAGCCGCGGCCTGCGGCTGGGCTGCGCCCCGGCGACCTTCCTCGGCGAGGCCCAGCAGACCACGCTCAAGCTGCTCAGGGAGGGCCGCGTCGGACCGGTGCGGCTCGTCTTCGCCGAGGTCAACTGGGGCAGGATCGAGGCGTGGCACCCCGAGCCCGACGGCTTCTACGCCGTGGGGCCGCTGTTCGACGTCGGGGTCTACCCGCTCACGATCGTGACGACGGCACTCGGACCGGCCCGGCGGGTCACCGCGTTCTCCTCCGTCGTCTGGCCCCGCCGCACGCGCCTGGACGGCAGCGAGTTCACGATCACCACGCCCGACTACGTGGTGGCCAACGTGGAGTTCGACGGCGGCGTCCTGCTCCGCCTGACCTGCTCCTTCTACGTGCCCAACGGCTCCACCCGGCAGCAGGGGGTGGAGTTCCACGGGGACGACGGCTCGCTGCTGCTGGAGAGCTGGCACGACTTCGACCCGTCCGTGGAGGTCCGTGCGCCGGGCCGCGACCCCGAGCCGGTGCCCCCGCTGAGGGAGCCGTGGAAGGGGGTGGAGTGGGGGAGGGCGGTGCGCGACCTCGCCGCGGCGATCCGGGAGGACCGCCCCCACCGGGCCACCGGCCGCCAGGCCGCCCACGTGGTGGAGATCCTCTGCGCCGCCAGGGAGTCGTACGAGACGGGCAAGCCGGTCGAGCTGACCTCGGACTTCACCCCGCCCGCGCCGATGGAGTGGGCCCTGTGACCACGTGACGAGCGCCCGCCCAGCGGGCGCCAAGCGCTGTCCAAGTAGCGGCCAATCGGCGACCGGCAGGCTCTTCCCAGACACGGAAACGACGACTGTCTGGGAGAAGACCATGTCGAGACTGACCAGGACGATCACCTGCCTGGCGGCGGCCGCCGCCGTCGCCGGCACGATCACCGCCGCCCCCGCCGCACACGCCGAACTCAAGCCGGGCGAGATCGCGGGGCTCTACCTCTACGACGACTCGTGGTACGAGGGAGAGCACCGCGTCTTCACGTACTCGAACGGCAGTATCGGGTTCTCCGACCGCGCGAGCTCGATCGTGAACAACACCTGGCTCGCCTGGGTCGTCTACGACGACAGGGACTTCAGGGACCGCCGCTACTGCATCCGCCCGTGGGAGAAGGTGGACGTCCTCGGCGCGCCGCAGTGGAAGTTCAACGACAAGATCTCGTCGGTCCAGCTGCTGAACAGCTACAACTGCAACGGGTACCCGACCTTCTCCTAGAGCCTGTATCAAATCCTCTCGCGACCGGGAGATGCCGGGGCAGGATTGTTCTCGGACGAAAGGCCGGGCGATTCGTCAGCTGATGGTTCGGAGTCCGGGCCACATCGCGGTCCACGACGACTTCAGGCCGGTGCAGACTGAGACGGCCTTGCCCTGCTCCCCGTTCGGAACGCCCAGTCCGTTGTCGATCCGGGCCACGTCCCGGCAGCCGACGAAGAACCTGCTCCAGTCGGCGGGCCGCCAGTCGCCGACGTGGACGACGACGGTGCGTTGAGCCGGTGGCGGACCCCATGACCAGTACGAGTTGTGACCGGAGTAGATGGGGGGCAGTTCCGATCCGAGCAGGTCGAGTGCGCTCGCCTCGCTGTAGTCGTTGGTCAGGATCACCGCACGGGCGCGCTCGTCGGCGGGCAGGGCTGCCACCGCGCCCTTAACCGTGGAGACGAACGCCGGCCAGCCGATCTGGTTCGCGGTGTCATGCACCGTGGCCGGAAGGGTGCTAGCGGCATAGGTGGCAAGGGGCAGGACCGGCAGGGTCAGGTACGCGAGGAGCAGACCCGAGACCAAGGCGGCGGCGGTGAAGATTGTCCCCTTGATGCTGGCGTGGCCGCGTACGAGCCAGCGGTCGACGACGATCGAGCCCGCGGCCATGTACGCGGCCGCGGTGCCGATCGCGTAGTAGGGCTTGCCTCCGGTCGCGACGACGAGGACGAGCGCGATGGGGCCCGCGATGCCGATCGCCCGCCACGGGACCGCGTTCCTCGAACGCAGGAGCCAGACCGCTCCGGCGAGGCTCACGGTGAACAGGATCGGACCGGTGAAGAGCCAGAGCAGCGGCACGATCTGGGCGCGGTTGTCCGCCGCGTACCCGGCGATGCGCGAGGCCATGGTGAGCTGGGGCCAGCCGTTCATCGCCTGCCAGACGAGGTTCGGCGCCCAGAACAGAAGAGCGATCCCGATGGCCGCCCACGGCCACGGTGAACGGACGACGTCCCAGCGCCGGGCGGCGAGAAGGCCCAGCGCCAGCCCCGCGGCCAGGAACAGCAGGGTGTCCTTGTTCTGCAGCCCTATCCCGGCGGTCAGGCCCACCGCCAGCCACAGGCGCCGGTCGGCACCGGCGAGAAGCCGGACCGCCAGCCACAGGATGAGCGCCCAGGCAAGCAGGTCGAGACTTGTCGTGGTGTCCATGTGGCCAGCGGCGAGATAGCCGGAAACGGCGGCCGTGACGGCCGCCAGGAACTGCGCCCGCCGAGACCCGCCGAGGTCGCGTGAGATGAGCGCCACGAGGACGACGACGAGCGCCGCCTCCACGGCCGGCAGCACCCGGACCGCGGTCGGCGAGACGCCCAGCAGGCCCACCGAGGCGGCGGATAGCAACGGGGTCAGCGGCGGCTGGTCGACGTAGCCGAAGGCGGGATGCCGGCCCGCCACGACGAAGTACATCTCGTCGCCCAGGAAGCCGTAGGCGCCCGAGAACGCCAGCAGTAGAGCGACTACCAGACCAGTCATCAGGACCACCGGCCAGGGGACGACGAAGGACCGGGTGCGCTGGGTGATGTCCGGCATCGTCACAGTGTGATCGCGCTACCGCCACGGCGCTAGAGCCTGTATCGAAGTCGGTCAGAGCCATTCGTTGATCGCGGCGATGATGATCGTGGCTTCGTAGCGGACGGCGAGTTTGTCGTACCTGGTGGCGACAGCGCGGTGGCGTTTGAGGCGGTTGATGCCGCACTCCACCGCGTGGCGCCGCTTGTACATCTCGGGGTCGAAGGCGGGAGGCCGCCCGCCCTTGGAGCCTTTGGCACGGCGGTTGGCGTCCTGGTCGGCCTTGCTGGGGATGGTGGCCTTGATCCCGCGCTGTCGCAGGTAGACGCGGTTGGCCGCGGAGGTGTAGGCCTTGTCGGCCAGGACACGGTCGGGGCGGGTGCGGGGCCGCCCCACGCCCAGGCGCGGCACCCGGATACCGCCGAGAACCGCGGTGAACTGCGGACTGTCACCGCGCTGCCCTGCGGTCAGCACGATCGACAGCAGCTTCTGCCCCTGCTCGCAGGCCAGATGCAGCTTGGTGGTCAGCCCGCCACGAGAACGCCCCAGCCCGTGATCGGCCGGCTCGGTGCCGCCCCTGCCGCCGGGCGGCTCAGCTTGAAGATCCCCCTTTTCCGCGCCCCGGCGGCGTGCTGATGCGCCCGGGCGATCGTGGAATCGACGCTGACGTCCCAGGTGATGCGCCCGGCCGCGTCCGCCAGCGCCTGCAACGTGGTCAGGATCTGCTGCCAGATGCCGTCTCGCTGATAGCGCCGAAACAGCGCATACACCGTTGACCAGGATCCGTAGCAGGCGGGCACATCCCGCCAGGGCGCGCCGGTCCGTACCCGCCAGCGGATCCCGTCGATCAACTGCCGCTTACTGAATTACGTTGTCGATCTACGACCTCTCCGACTCCCCGACGACACACCTCAAACCGGCCCACACCCCACCGCGGACTTCGATACAGGCGCTAGACCTGGTCGCGCGGCTCCCGGAGACGTACGGGGCCGGTCGTGCCGCGCAGGGAGATGGGCGGGGCGACGAGGAGATGACGGTGGGGGGTGGCGGGCTCGGCGATGCGCTGGATGAGCATCTCGACGGCGTGCGCGCCGAGCTCGTCGGCGGGCATGTCGGCGGCGGTGAGCGGCGGGTGCAGGCTCTCGGCCCACAGGCGCGCCGAGACGCCGGTGACGGAGAAGTCGCCGGGCACCGCCAGGCCCGCCCGCTCGATCGCGCGGTACATCCCGGGCATGGCGGCCTCGTTGATGGTCGCGATGGCGGTGAGACCGGGGTCCCCGGCGAGTAGCCGCTCGACGCAGGACTGCCCGGATCGGGCGTCGTCGGCGCAGCACACCTCCACGCCTTCCACCCCGCGTTCGGCCGCGGCGCGGGTGAAACCGGCCTGGGCCCGATGGGCGGGGCCGTATCCGGCGGCCACCAGCTCGGCGGACCGGTTCACCAGGGCGATCCGGCGGTGGCCGAGGTCGGCCAGGTGGTGCACGCATCCGGAGATCAGGGTCTCGTAGTCGACGTCCACCCAGGACATCTCGTCGGGGCGGCTCGTGTGGCCGATGCCGACGAACGGCAGCCTGCTCCGCCGCAGGCGGGCGACCCGGTCGTCCTCCAGCCGTATCTCCATCAGGATGACGCCGTCCACCCGCCTGCCGCTGACCACCCGTTCGAACGAACGGTCGTGCTCCCCGCCGGACGGCGACAGCAGGACGTCGAGGTCGGCGCGGGCGGCGGCGTCGACGACGCTGGCGACGAACCCGAGCTGCAGGTCTGTCAGACGCCGGCTGGCCGGGGGGACGACCAGGCCGATGGTCCGGGTCCTGCCCTCCTTGAGCGCCTTGGCGGTGGCGTTGGGCTGGTAGCCCAGCTCGTCGATGACCGCCTGGATGCGGCGGCGGGTCTCCTCGGCCACCGGGCGTTTGCCGCTCAGGGCGTAGGAGACGGTGCTGCGCGCCACGCCCGACCTTCTGGCGATCTCCCCGATGTTCACCGGCGCCCCCTTTGATCCCACCAACCGCTGATCCGACCGACCGCGTCCATCCTAGGTCGAACCGATGAGCCTGCCACTCGGCGGGTGGATTCGGCGGTATCCATTGACGTCGGCGATATGTAGGCCTATGTTCATGCGAACCGATTCGATATCCAACGAAACAGCCGCGTAACGCGCGTCAGCGGAGGTTACGATCATGAGATCAGCGGCACCGGGCCGGCACGTGGCCGGTCTGGCTATTGCGGCCCTTGCGGTCGCCTCCGGGCTCGCCGGATGCTCCTCGTCCGACGAGCCCGGCGACTCGACCGGTGCGGGCGCCCAGGCGTCCGGCAGCCAGGCCGCCGGCGGCGGGACGTACACGATCTGGGACCCCTACCCGCAGCACGACAAGAGCTCCGACTGGGTCAAGCTGCTGGAGACATGCGGCACCCAGGCGGGCGTCACGGTCGAGCGCACCGCGTACGACACCACCGACCTGACGAACAAGACGCTGCTCGCCGCGCAGCAGGGCAACGCGCCGGACGTGCTCATCGTCGACAACCCGGTGGTCTCCACGCTGGCCGAGGCCGGGGTCCTCACCAGCACCGAGGAGAACAAGCTCGACACCTCCACGATCGCGCCGAACCTGCTGGCGGCCGGGCAGAGCGGGGGCAAGACCTACGGCGTCCCCATCGGGGCCAACACCCTCGCGCTCTACTACAACAAGGGAGTGCTGAAGAAGGCCGGCGTGGACATCGGGTCGGTCAAGGACTGGGCGTCGCTGACCGCCGCCCTGGAGAAGGTCAAGGCCGCGGGCAAGAAGGGGATCACGTTCTCCGCGATCGGCACCGAGGAGGGCAGCTTCCAGTTCCTGCCCTGGTTCTGGGGCTCAGGCGCGCAGCTCACCAAGCTCGACTCACCCGAGGGCGTCTCGGCGGTCGCGCTGTGGACCGACTGGCTGAAGAAGGGGTACGCCCCCAACTCGGTGATCAACAACACCCAGACCACGAGCTGGCAGGAGTTCGCCGGCGGCGACTTCGCCTTCGCCGAGAACGGCACCTGGCAACTCGCCAACGCCGAGAAGGCCGGGTTCGAGTACGGCATCATCCCCGTTCCCTCGAAGGACGGCGGCACCGCGCCCGCCCCGACCGGCGGTGAGTTCGTGAGCATCCCCGTGCAGCAGGACACCGCCCGCTACGCCGTCTCCCAGAAGCTGGTGGCCTGCCTGACCAGCACGGACAACTCCCTGAGCACGACGACGACCCTGTCGTACATCGCGCCCACCGAGGAGGTGCAGGCCAAGCAGGTGGAGCAGAACGCGGGCCTGAAGGTGTGGGTGGACGCGGTCAAGGCGGCCAAGGGCCGCACCAGCGACGACCTCGGCACCAAGTATCCGAAGATCTCCGAGCCGATGTGGAACGCGGTGCAGGCCGCGCTGAGCGGCTCGAAGAGCCCGCAGCAGGCGATGGCCGACGCCCAGACCGCCGCGGCGAGCGCCACGCAGTAGCCGCGGGCCGCGGGGGTGATGGACAGGCCCCGGGGATCGGCGCCCCGGGGCCCCTTTCCGAGATCCTCTCGCGGCCTCCCGTCGGACGAAGGACAGCATGAATCACGTGACACAGGCGCCCGCGCCGCCCGCCGCCGCGCGCGCACCGGCCGCGGGGCGCGGCCGCCGGGCGATGGCGCGGCCCCCGTCCCGGCAGTGGGCGGCGTGGGCCTTCCTCGCTCCGGTCGTCGTCTACCTGGCGGTCTTCTACGCCTACCCGCTCTACCGCAACCTCGACCTGAGCCTGCGCGACTACACCGTGCGGTCGTTCGTACGGGGCGACGCGCCCTTCACCGGGACGGCCAACTACGCGAAGGTCGTGGCGGACCCGACGTTCGGGCCGGCGCTCTGGCACACGGTGGTGTTCACCGTGGTGTCGCTGGCCTTCCAGTTCACCATCGGGCTCGCCCTCGCGATGTTCTTCCACCGGAACTTCCGGTTGTCCGCGACGCTGCGGGCGCTGTTCCTGGTGCCGTGGCTGCTGCCGCTGATCGTGTCGTCCTCCACCTGGTCGTGGATGCTCAACAGCGACTCCGGCGTCGTCAACGCCGTCCTCGGCGCGTTCGGCGCGGCTCCGGTCCACTGGCTGACCTCGCCGGACTGGTCGCTGTGGTCGGTCGTCATCGCCAACATCTGGATCGGCATCCCGTTCAACCTGGTCGTGCTGTACTCCGGTCTGCAGGCCATCGACCCGGTGATCTACGAGGCGGCCGAACTGGACGGCGCGACGGGCGCGCAGCGGTTCTGGCGGGTGACGTTCCCGCTGCTGCGGCCGGTCTCGGCGATCACGCTGCTGCTCGGGCTGGTCTACACGCTCAAGGTGTTCGACATCATCTGGATCATGACCAGGGGCGGGCCGAGCGGGTCGTCCACCACGTTCGCGACCTGGTCGTACCGGCTGGGGTTCGGCAACCTGCTCCCGGCGTTCGGGCCCGGTGCCGCGGTCGGCAACCTGCTGATCGTCATGGCCCTGGTGTTCGGGCTGGTCTACATCCGTCTCCAGCGAAGGCAGGCCTTCTGATGAGGGGCTCCCGCGGCCCGGCGAAGACCGCGCTCGGGCTGGCGCTCACCGGCCTGATGCTGTTCCCGGTCTACTGGATGATCAACGTCTCCTTCACCCGCGACCAGGACATGCGCAAGTCGCCGCCGAACTGGTTCCCCGTCGACGGCACCCTGGAGGGCTACCGCGAGGTGCTCGACCGGCAGCTGCCGTACCTCGCGACCAGCCTGGTCGTGGGGCTCGGCACGGTGGCGCTGACCCTGCTGGTCGCGGCGCCCGCGGCGTACTCGCTGGCCAAGCTCCGCCCGCGTGGCAGCGGGGCGCTGACGTTCGCGCTGCTGATCGCGCAGATGATCCCCGGGATCATCATGGCGATGGGCTTCTACGCCATCTTCCTCAGCACCGGCCTGCTCAACACGCTCCCCGGGCTGATCGTGGCCGACTCCACGCTGGCGGTGCCGTTCGCGGTGCTGGTGCTGACGACGTTCATGTCCGGGATCCCGGAGGAGCTGTTGCAGGCCGCCCGGGTGGACGGCGCGGGAGCGACCCGCACGTTCTGGTCGGTCGTGCTGCCGGTAAGCCGCAACGCCGTCATCACGGTGTCGCTGTTCGCGTTCCTGTGGGCCTGGTCGGACTTCGTCTTCGCCAGCACCCTTGACCAGGGCGGCGACCACCAGCCCATCACGCTCGGCATCTACCACTACATCGGCAACAACAACCAGCAGTGGAACGCCATCATGGCCACCGCCGTGATCGCCTCGATCCCCGCCACCGTGCTCCTCGTCGTCGCCCAGCGCTACGTCGCCGCCGGAGTCACCGCCGGCGCGGTGAAGCACTGAACCGGCCCTCTTCGCCGGCAGCCGGCTCTCCTCAGGACAGAAGGGACATCGTCTTCATGACCGTCGCCGCAGGCCCGGTGTTCTCCCCGCAGGAGATCCCGTTCAGCTTCCGCGGATCCTGGTTCGGCTTCTCACCGGTGATCGGGGAGAAGAACTACGCGCGGGACGTCCATCTCGTGTCGCACCAGACCGGCATGCACCCGATCCTGCGGCTGGTGCCGGCCGTGGCGGGCGACCGCGCCGAGACCGTGGTCACCGCCGCGCCGCACCTGCTCACCTGGGCCTGCGACACCGGCCGGATCGACCTCGCGTACGAGAACCCCGACACCGTACGGCTGCGCGGGCACGGTCTCGGGCTGCACCTGCAGGCGGCCGACCCGGTCCTGACCCCGTTCAGCGGTCCGTACTTCTACCAGGATCCCTGCGACGGCTCGTGGGTCTTCACCGTCTACCAGACCGGGCGCCGCTACCGGATCACCCTGCTGGCCGGGCGGGCCGAGCCGGCGGGCGCGCAGGCGCTCGGCACGGCCGAGCGCGGCGTCGTGCTGCCCGGCGACGATGAGCCGTGGGAGATCGCCGTCGAGGAGTACGAGACCGCCCGCGCCCCCTACGCCGCCGTGAGCGACTTCGACGAGGTGGTCGCGGCGGCCCGGGCCGAATTCGACGCGTTCGCCGAGGCGGTGGCGCCCTGGCGGAGCGACCGCACGCCCGCCGCCGAACTCGCGGCGTACGTCCTGTGGTCGGCGACGGTGCGCCCGGCCGGGTTCGTCACGCGCTCCGCCGTGCTGATGTCCAAGCACTGGATGGACAAGGTGTGGAGCTGGGACCACTGCTTCAACGCCATCGCCCTCGCCGACGGCCTGCCGGAGCTGGCGTGGGACCAGTTCCGGGTGCCCTTCGACCACCAGGACGCCACGGGCGCGCTGCCCGACTCCGTCACCCACTCCGAAATCCTCTACAACTTCGTCAAGCCTCCCATCCACGGCTGGGCGCTGCGCCGGCTGCCGGAGCGGGCGGAGCCGCTGGAGACGTACCGGCTGCTGGAGCGGTGGACCGGCTTCTGGCTGACGAAGCGGCGCGCGCCGGGCCGCCCGCTCGCGCACTACCAGCACGGCAACGACAGCGGCTGGGACAACGCCACCACCTTCGACCCCGAGCGCGTCGTCGAGACCGCCGACCTGGCCGCCTTCCTGGTCCTGCAGATGCGTGAACTGGCCCGGCTCGCGGACCGGCTCGGCCGTACGGACGAGGCGGCGGCCTGGAGCCGGGAGGCCGACCGGATGCGCGAGGCGCTGCTCGCGGAGCTGTGGGACGGCGAGCGGTTCGTCGCCAGGGGCGCCCTGTCGGGACGCACCTGGTCCAGCTCCAGCCTGCTCGACCTGATGCCGATCGTGCTCGGCGACGAGCTGCCGGAACCCGTCCGCGCGGCGCTCGCCGCCGGTATCGAGACCCACCTGACCGAGTTCGGGCTCGCCACCGAGCCGCCCGCCTCCCCGCACTACCAGGACGACGGCTACTGGCGCGGCCCGATCTGGGCGCCCTCGACCGTGCTGATCGAGGACGGTCTGCGCCGCGCCGGGTACGCGGAGCAGGCCGACGAGATCAGCGCGCGTTTCCGGATGCTGTGCGAGAAGTCGGGGTTCGCGGAGAACTTCGACGCCCGCAGCGGCGCCGGTCTCCGCGACCGCGCCTACACCTGGACGGCCAGCGCCTATCTCATCCTCGCCGCCGCCTGCGAGCGCCGGGAGAGGGCGACGCCGGACACGCTCTGACGGCACGTCTCTCGTCGAAACGCTTCGACCTGCGGAGGCGCGGTCCAGGAGACGCCGGGCCCCCGCCCGGAGCACGGCCGGGCGGGGGAGCGGGGACCGGCCGGGCCCCGGCGGCGGACCGCCGGGGCGAGGGACCGGGCAGGGTCAGTTACGACTCCACTGCTGGTTGCTTCCGCCGTTGCAGGACCACACGATGACCTTCGTGCCGTTGGCGGTCCCGGCGCCGTTGGCGTCCAGACACAGCCCGGACTGGACGCCGGTGACGGTGCCGTCGGCGTTGAGGTTCCACTGCTGGGAGGCTCCGCCGGAGCAGCCGTTGATGACGACCGCGGCGCCGTTGGCGGTGCCGGCTTCGAGGCACTTGCTGCCGTACACCTGGAGCTGCTTGCCGGAGGTGTAGGTCCACTGCTGGTTCGTGCCGCCGTTGCAGTCCCACAGCGCCACCTGGGTGCCGTTGGTCTGCGACTGGTTCGGCACGTCCACGCACCGGCCGCTCGCCAGGCCGCGCAGCAGGTTGCCGTTGCCGGTGCCGCCCTGGCCCGGCGTGATCGTGAGGTTGTCGAACTGCGCGGTCTCGGTCGTGCTGGTGCCCACGCCGATCTGGCCCGCGCCCCAGGTGCCGTCGGTGACCGAGCCCACCTGCGTCCCGTCGATGCTCGCGGTGATCGTGCTGCCGGAGAAGGTCAGGGCCAGGGTGTGCCAGCGGCCGGTGCCGAGCCCGGCGACGTTCCCGCTGCGGACCGTCGTCATCGCGTTGTCGACGTTGTTGCGGATGATCTGCCAGGCGCCGCCGTCGGTCACCCGCAGGTAGTAGGCGTTGAGCCCTTCGGGACCGAAGGAGTGCTGGGCGCCGGCCCGGCCGATGACCTCGACGTAGCCGCTCTGCTCCAGCATCACGTCGGTGGAGACGGTGTAGTTGCTCCAGCCCAGGTCACCGAGCAGGGCGTACGGGTGGGAGCCGCCGGTCCACAGGATCGGCTGGCGCGGGGCCATCTGGCGCACGCACCGGCCGGACCGTCCGCCGCCGCAGCCCACGACCTCGAACGAGCCCTGCATGTCCATGAGGTACTTCGCCTCCCGGCCCACGGCGTAGGAGTCGAAGGTGTCGGAGTACGGCAGGGCCATCGACCCCCGGGCCGGGCTGGTCGCGGTGCCCTTGCCCTGTCCGGTCGTGGTGGTGATCGAGTACACGTACCCCGGCTGGACGGTCAGGGAGTAGTTGCCGCCGGACGGGGTGAGGTCGCCGGTGTGGACGAAGTAGTCGGCGGAGTTGCCGGAGTTGAGGTTGGTCGCCCACACGTGCACCTGGCCGGTGGACAGGCCGCCGGTGACGCTGAAGTTCAGCGTCTGGGCGGAGGTGGCGTCCATCGTCTCGATGATCGTGCTGTAGTCGGTGTTGTTCGTCGACTTCAGCGACACGTAGCTGCCGTTGTTGCGATTGCCGCCGATGTAGCCGCTGGAGGAGTCGAGGTACTTCCAGCCGGGGGCGGTGAACTGGGTGGTCTGCGCCATCGCCCAGGCGTTCTTGCCGACGGCGTAGTAACCGGACCAGGGCTGCGGCGCCACCGCCACGCCCATCGTGGCGAAGGGCAGGTTCGGGGTGATCGCGGCGATCACCGGCCAGTTGATGTACGCGGTCATCTTGCCGTCGATGTAGTCGCGGTTGATGCCGCGGGCCAGCGCCTTGGCCCCGTCGTTGTAGTCGTCGGAGCCGTTCTCGCTGGCCCACAGCGCCTTGCCGGAGTTGATCGCGTTGGTGGAACTGGGACAGTTCTGCTGGGCGCCGCGGTAGCCGCAGACGTAGTGCGATCCGTACACGTCGACCGCATTGCGGAAGGCGCTGTTGTTCACCGCGTCGTCGGCCATGCCCCAGCCGAAGTTGTCATCGGCGATGATCTTCACGTTGCTGTAGCCGCGGGAGTCCAGGGCCGAGTTGAGGTTGATGTACCAGTTCGTGTCGCGGCCCTTCTCGTTCCAGCCGCCCAGGTAGTCGATGGTCAGCCCGTGACTGTTCTTCGCGCAGCCCAGCCAGTCGACCAGGTAGTTGATCGTGTCCTGCGACCAGAAGTTGCCGTTGCCGAGCCAGCCGGGGGCGCCCCAGGCGAGGCCCACCAGCTTGATGTTGGGGTTGCGGGCCTTGGCCTGCTCCATCAGCCACCACTCGTAGCCGCGGTTGCAGTCGATGTCGCCGGAGGTGTGCCGGTGGCTCGGCTCGGCGCCGTCGGTGGAGTTGGTGTCACCGCCGATCTCGACCTTGAGGATCTGCATCGAGGCGCCGTACCCGGGCTTGAACAGGTAGTCGAGGATCTGGCTGCGCTGCGGCTCGGGGTAGTCGACGAGCAGGCGGCTGTTGCCCCCGCCACCGCTGATCGCGCCGACGCCGTCGAACGTGCGGCCGCCGGAACCGCCGTTGATCGTGATCCCGACGGCCGCGTGTGCCGGGGCGACGGCCACCAGGGACATCGCGACCGCCAGGAGCGCGACGACGACGCTCATGACGCCGCGCACCTTCTCTTTTCGCCGGCTCATTAGGTGGTCCTTCCTCATTGGCTCGCAATGTTAGCGTTAACAATGACTGCCATGGGGCAGTCGACGCTTGCGGCCACCGCGGGGAGGTCCGGGAGGCTCCCGGGCCCGGCGTGATGGTCGGACCGCGAGGCGGGGCCCGGAGAGGGCCGGCCTCGGAGGTCTGGGTACCAGTTATCAGCGGAACATAACGGTCCGTCAAGCCCCAAGTTTCACACTCGTCATCGGACCCTTGACCCGCTGCTCGCCCGGCCGCGTCCCGGTTCGTCGCGGATGAATGTTTCATACTGATCGGCTCCGGCGGAGGCCTGACCAGCCCCAGGGGGAGCGCATGGGCGGTGTCCGGAGGCCGGGAGAAGCACCGGAAAGGCCCGAGTGCGGGCTCTTGACGGCCTTCCCGTCGCCGAAATCATTCGGCCACTACGATCGCACGAAAGCAGTGGTCGGATGTTCAAACTTCTGGCTGCGCTGGTACTGGCCGGGGGCGTGGTGACCGCCGTCGGGACCGCGGCCGAGGTCTCCACCAGCCGGTTCGGCGGGATCGACGGATGGGGCGACTGCCCAGCCCAGGCGGCGCGGGCGGTGCTGAAACGGGTGACCCTGCTGCGGTACGCCTGGGGTGTGGGCGACGGGGCGGCGCCGATGTGTGGATCCGCAACGCGAGCACCGGCCTGTACGCCGGCAGCGCTGGCCGGCAGTGAAAGATCGTCGCGGCGGGCCGACCGTGAACCCCTCGCCGGTGAAACTTTCACGCGGCGCTCTCCGGGCGAGGCGATCTTCGCTCCATAAGGGCAGGTGGTGTCGCGCGGGCGGCGGGACCGCCCGTGCCGTCTACTTGACGGGCTCCGGACACGTGGTATTTGCTCTGCCTCACACCACCACCGTCACGACGAGTTGCCAGGACGAAGAGTCGGACTCCGCGACTCAGTCGTGCGACGCACCGGAGCGCCTATGGAGCAACCCCGTGCCGACCGGTCTGCCCTGAACCGCGTCGCCCGTATCCGCCCCGCTCACCCAGACCTGCCCGTGCTGACCGCCGGGCCGGGCCGGTCGGCCGGGGAGAAGAGGCGCTGCTGGATCTCTCTGCGGTAGTCGTCCAGGGTGTTGTCGATGTGCGTGGCGGCGGCGTGGGCCGCGGCCGCCGGATCTCCGGCGCAGATGGCCTGGTAGATGGCGTCGTGCTCCTCGACGGCCTTGGCGGTGTGCCCGCCGACCGAGCCGCGTAGCCCGATCATGTTGGACTGGACCTGCAGCCGCCGCGCCTCGCGTACGGCGATCTGGAGGAACATGTTGTGCGAGGCCGTGGCGATGGCGGTGTGGAAGGCGTCGTCGCCCTCGTTGAACAGGTCCTCGCGTCCGGTCTCGAAGCCGTGGCGGCACACGGCGGCGGCCTCCTCGACGGCTCTGAGCTCGGCGGGGGTGGCGCGGCGGGCGGCGAGCCGGCTCGTTTCCATCTCCTGGGCGCGCCGGAACTCGAACAGCATGTAGACGTGGTCGAGGTCGGTGGGGAGGAAGAACGACGCCAGCCGCCCGGCCCCGAGCATGCCCTCGTCGTCGGCGACGTACAGGCCCCGGCCCTTCTGGGCGCGCACCCGGCCGAGCGCCGACAGGATCTTCACCGCCTCGCGCACGACGGTGCGGCTGGTGCCCAGCTGTCCGGCCAGGTCGTTCTCCGTCGGCATGCGGTCACCCGGACGCAGGCCAAGCCGGGCGATCAACTCCAGCACCTGCTCCGCGGCCACCTCGTAGCCCGGCCGGTATCCGCCCTCGCGCGGGGTGTCGGTCACGGCGCTCCCTCCTTGTGATGGCTGGTAGAAGCATGACTCATTTCCTCGGGCGGGACACGCGGAGGGTTGGCGGGCGCGCGCGTTGAGTGCGGCGAAGCGGGAATCGGCGAGCACAGAAGTGGTGCCGGCGACGCCGCAGTAGTGAGACATTCATCCGAGCACTGCGGTACGGCGGGGTGGGCCGGTTCTCCTCCCGGAACCGGACGGCCCGCACCGCGTCGGCGGCCGATCACACGACCGGGCGCGCGGGCGCGCGCCCGGTCAACTCCGCCGGCGGACAGGCCCGCCCCGCCATACCTACCGTGATGTCTGCCGCGGTGGTCGCCGTGCTGTTCGCCGTGCTGTTCGCCGTGATGGCGGCGGGCCGAAGGGGGCCGCCCCGACCGGGCGCACATGACCGGGCGCACATGACCGTGCTGTCCGCACGCCGTCTTCCCGCGTGTCGCGACAGGCTTCCCGCGTGTCGCGACAGGCTTCCCGTGTGTCGCGACAGGCCCGCTGACCGGCGGGGGACCGGCGCGAGGTCACCCCGCCGCGCGTGCCGAGGCCGCATGGGCGGCCGGAAACCGGAGCAGACCGCGGCTCAACGGGCCTGGCTCAGTGTGCCCGGCTCAGCGGGACTGGGCGGGCACGACGATGGCGGCCAGCAGCAGGCCGTTGGTGGCGACCCAGCGCCCGGAGAAGCCGGTGAGCTGCGCCCCCGAGACGTACGGTCCCTTCACCTTCAGCGCGGCGGTGAAGCGGCCGTTGTCGGGGTCGATGGTCACCATCGCGTCCTCGAAGTCGAGCCAGCGCTTCGTCAGCGGGAACCACGCCTTGTAGACCGCTTCCTTGGCCGAGAACAGCAGCCTGTCCCACGCGACTCCGGGATGCTTGCGGGCCAGCTTCTGCAGGGCCAGGCGTTCCTCGGGCAGGGAGATCGCCTCAAGCACGCCGTTCGTCAGGGCGTCGTCGGGTTCGGCGTCGATGCCGAGGGTGACCACCTCGCCGCGAGGGGCGAGGACGGCCCCCCGGTAGCCGGCGCAGTGCGTGATGCTGCCGACCAGGCCCGCCGGCCACTTGGGCTCGCCCTGATCACCCCGCAGGATGGGCTGCTCGGGGACGCCGAGCAGTTTCATCGCCCGGCGCGCGCAGATGCGCGCGGTGGTGAATTCGTTGCGGCGCTTGTCCACGGATCGGCTCACGGCCTTCTCCTCCGCCGCGAAGAGCATCCCGTCGTGGGCGTCGTGAAAGGTGTCGACCGCCACCACTCCGGGCGGCAGGATGCTCCTGATCGCCGCAGGTTCGTTCATGGTGCCAGTTAAGCGGGCCGGCGCCGTGGGAGAAAGCGTCGGAGGCCGATCTCGGGGCAGAGCGGGCGCATCTGCAGGGTCCGGCAGGGGTGATCCCGGTAGGGGTTGTCCGTCCGCCTGATCGTCGCCATCGTTGCCGCCGTGGGCTCCCCGCGGGCCGTCGGCGACCGAATAACGGTCGGTGTTAGGGGTCGGCAGGGGATGTGCGCAGCGATGGCATGATGTGAAACTCAAATCGTGACAATGCAAGTGGAATCACTTATAGACGCAGGCGCCTTTCGCCAGGCGATGGCGGAACTCGTGGCACCGCTCACAATCGTCACGACAGTGGACGAGAATGGGCGTCGCTGGGGTTTCACTGCCAGTTCCGTCACTTCCGGGTCCCTTGAGCCGCCGCTGCTGCTGGTCGGTGTGGACCGCCGATCGAGTTGCCACGAGGCCATCACCTCCTGCCGGGAGTTCGTGGTGAACGTCCTCGGCGAGCAGCACCGCGACCTCGCGAGGACCTTCGCCACCCACGGCGTCGACCGCTTCGCGGGCGGCGAGCTGGGCTTCTGGCCCGACTCCGACCTGCCCTGCCTGCTGGACGCGAAGGCGGCCTTCCGCTGCGTGTCGAGCGGCACCCTCGCGGTGGGGGACCATGACCTGCTGGTAGGGTCGATGGTCGCGACGCGACTGAACGTCGGCGGCACGCCGCTGCTGTGGTACCAGCGTGACTTCGCCCTGCCGGCCAGGGAGGCAGGCGTGGTTCGCGAGCCGGTGTGAGTCACCGGCCTTCCGTCCCCACACCCGGCGCCGCAGCCACCGCCAGGCACCTCGACCGGGACGTCGCCAGGCACGTCACCAGGGGTGCCGCCAGGCACGTGATGCGGCTCGGCATCAGGTACGTCACCGGGCTCGGCGCCACCGTGGCGTGACCCGCGCGCCGTGACCCGTACCATGACCCGCGCCGTGACCCGCCCGGCCACGGCCGCCAGGGCGGCCGGCATCCCGGCGTCCTGAACGACGGCCGCGCGCACCGCCACCATGCTCGCGCCGGCCGTACGCGAGAACCGGCCGCACACACGACGGTCCCGCGTGCGAGGGCCGCGTGGAGCGGCATGCGGACGAGAGCCGCGCGGATGAGGATCACGCCCGCGACGGGACCCCGCGCGAATCGCGCATGCGCCGCGCGTGAGCACCGCGGCGCACGGACCGCGGCGCACGGACCGCGGCGTACAGACTGCGGCGTACGGACCGCGGCGCGACGGCCCCGCTGAGAAGAGCGCCCCGGTTGGGGTGCCCCAGGTGCGGCGTCCCGGGGGTGGCGCTCCGGCCGGTCGCCCCGCGTGTGAGCCGGCGGCTCACGGCGCTGCCCGGCCGCCTTCGCCCGGCGTCAGGCGCGAGGCGACGAGCGGCCGGCGATGAATATCGCGTACGCGCCCACTATTAGCCCCATTTGCGGGCGATTTCACCCTGTTGTCACTCAGGGCGTTTCCCCTTGAAAAGGGCAATAGACCCCTATCCCTGCTAAGCCAATGATAGGGGGCGAATCCTCTGGCGGTTCGGGGTTGCATCCCGATTCAATGAATCAGCAAATGAGCGTTCGCCGCCGTGGTCGACGGCCAGCTCACCCGAAGAACCCTGATGAGTGAAGAGGTACCTCATGCTGAGCCTTACGGAGTCAGCCACCATCACCGGCGACATCGCCTCAGTCTGGGAGACCGTGTCGGACCCGGCCTCGTGGGCGAGCTGGGACCCGCACGTCGACGTGTCGCGCTTCGAGGGCGACTTCGTGCCGGGCGCGGAGGGCTGGACCAAGCCGCGCGGCGCCCCCGGAGGCCCGTTCAAGGTCGTCGCGGTGATCCCCGGTAAGGAGTACTCGACCGAGTCGCCGATGCCCGGCGGGGCCATGGCGATCACCAACACCTATGAGCAGATCGGCGCCGGTCAGGTCAAGGTGACCCGCCGGGTCCAGCTGACCGGCTGGTTCACGCCGGTCTTCAAGCTGTTCTGGGCCAAGGGCATGGCACGCGACATGCACCACACCTTCGCGGCGCTGGAGCAGGAGGCCCAGCGCCGAGCGGCGAGCGTCTGAAACCGGGGAGTGCGACGATGACCCACGCGGCGATCATCGGCGGTGGGATGGCCGGGATGCTGGCGGCGACTGCGATCGCCCGCCACGTCGACCGGGTCACCATCATCGAGAGCGACACGTTTCCCACCTCGCCCGCCCAGCGGCGCGGGCTTCCCCAGGGCCACCACAACCACATGCTGTTCGGCGGCGGGGCGATGGCGCTGGACACGCTGCTGCCCAAGACGACCGACATGCTCTACGCGCACGGGGCGCATCACCTGCGGATCGGCGAGCGGATGGCGATGCTGTCCCCGCAGGGCTGGAGCCGGCGCTTCGACGGCGACCCCTTCGTCGTCACCTGCAGCCGCCCGCTGCTCGACCACGTCGTACGCCGCCAGGCGCTCAGCTATCACCGGATCACCCTCATCCAGTCGGCCAAGGTCGTCGGGCTGACCGGTGACGCCTCCCGGGTCACCGGCGTACGCGTCGAGCGTGACGGCGGGCCGGCGGAGACGATCGAGGCGGACCTCGTCGTCGACGCGGCCGGCCGCCGTTCCGACTCGCCCCGCTGGCTCACCGACCTGGGCCTGCCCGAGGTCGCCGAGGACACGCTGGACGCCGGCTTCGCGTACGCGGGACGGTCGTTCCTGGCACCGCCGTCCGCCGGTGACGACTTCCCGGGCATCCTGATCCAGGCCGACAACAGCACCGGAGAGCCGGGCCGCGGCGCCGCGCTGCTCCCCAACGAGGACGGCCGCTGGATCGTCGCGCTGATCGGCACCAGGGGCGCGCACCCGCCCACCGACGAGGAGGGCTGGCTCGAGTTCGCCCGCAGCATGCGGAGCCCGATCATCGCGGACCTGCTCGCGGGCGCGACGCCGCTCGGCGAGATCCGGGCCTACCGCGGCCTGGCCAACCGGCGCAGGCACTTCGAGCGGATCGTCCCGGAGGGCTTCGTCGTGCTCGGCGACGCGGCGATGACGCTCAACCCCAACTACGCCACCGGGATGTCGATCTCGGCCTTCGGCGCGCTCGCGCTGCGGGAGGAAGTGGAGCGTACGGGGTTCACCGACGGCCTGGCCCGGCGGGCGCAGCAGCGTATCGCGAAGGCCGGCGAGCCCTGGTGGGAGGTCGCGATCGGCCAGGACCGGTGGTTCCCCAACGTGCGCACCAACCTGACCCTCCGCGGCGGCCCATCGCAGCTCAAGATGGCCGCCCGCTGGGGCCGCGTGGTCACCGAGCACCCCGCCATGGCCCGTGCGACCTACAGCGCGGCGTCCTTGGTGATCACCCCCAAGAAGATGATGACGTTGCCGCTGCTGGTGGCGATGATGCGTGGACCGAAGCTGCCGCCGCTGACCGCCGACGAGGCGATCGCGCAGTATCCCGGCTTCTCCGGCGTCCTCGACGCCGCGCCCGCTGATTCGGCCGTCTCCCAGACCACGGCATAGGGACCTCGCGGAGAAGAAATGGGCAACGAGGAGAGGCTGCTCGAATACCTCAGGCGGACCACCGCCGACCTGCGGGAGGCCAAGAGACGGCTCGCCGAGCTGGAACACCGGTCCTCCGGCGAACCCATCGCGATCGTCGGGATGGCGTGCCGCTACCCGCACGGGGTGTCCTCGCCGGAGGACCTGTGGAACCTGGTCGTCGACGAGGTCGACGCGACGTCGGCGTTCCCCGCCGACCGCGGCTGGCCGGAGGACCTGTACGACCCGGAACCCGGCAAACCCGGCAAGGCGTACACCCGTGAGGGTGCGTTCCTGTACGACGCGGGGGACTTCGACGCGGCCTTCTTCGGCATCTCGCCCCGTGAGGCCCTGGCGATGGACCCCCAGCAGCGACTGCTGCTGGAGACCACCTGGGAGGCGTTCGAACGCGCCGGCATCGACCCGGGCACGCTGAAGGGCAGCGCCACGGGCGTGTTCACCGGGATGATGTACCACGACTACGCCGACGCGCAGGGCACCGGTTCCGTCGCCTCGGGCCGGGTGTCCTACATCTTCGGCTTCGAGGGCCCCTGCGTGACGGTGGACACGGCCTGCTCCTCGTCCCTCGTCGCGGTGCACCTCGCCGCGCAGTCCCTGCGCGCGGGGGAGAGCACGCTGGCTCTCGCCTCCGGCGTGTGCCTGATGGCGAGCCCGGACGCCTTCGTCGAGTTCAGCAAGCAGCGGGCGCTCTCCCCGGACGGCCGGTGCCGGTCGTACGCGGCGGCCGCGGACGGGACCGGCTGGGGCGAGGGCTGCGGCGTGCTGCTGCTGGAGCGGCTGTCGGACGCGCGTGCGAACGGCCACCCCGTGCTGGCCGTGCTGCGCGCGACGGCGACGAACCAGGACGGCGCGAGCAGCGGGCTGACCGCGCCCAACGGGCCGTCGCAGCAGCGGCTCATCCGCCGCGCGCTGGAGCACGCCGGGCTGTCGCCGGCGGACGTGGACGTGGTCGAGGGCCACGGCACCGGCACCAAGCTCGGCGACCCCATCGAGGCCCAGGCGATCATCGCGACGTACGGCCAGAACCGCCCGGACGACCGGCCGCTGTGGCTGGGCTCCCTCAAGTCGAACCTGGGGCACACCCAGTCGGCGGCCGGCGTGGGCGGGGTCATCAAGATGGTGCAGGCGATCCGGCACGGGCTGCTGCCCAGGACCCTGCACGTGGACGCGCCGACGCCCAACGTGGACTGGTCGGCGGGCAACGTCCGGCTGCTGACCGAGGCGACGCCCTGGCCCGAGGTCGACCGGCCGCGGCGTGCCGCGGTGTCGTCGTTCGGCGTCAGCGGCACCAACGCCCATGTGATCATCGAACAGGCGGCCGACTCCCCGGCCGCTTCCCATAGCGAGACCCCGGGTGAGGCCACGGGCGAGACCCCGTCGGACTCCCCGGTGGAGGCCGGCGCGTCCCCGGTGACGTCGTGGATCCTGTCGGCCAAGAGCCCGGAGGCGCTGCGCGCCCAGGCCGGGCAGCTCCGGTCCCACCTGGACGTCCGCCCGGAGCTGGAGGCGGCGGACGTCGCGTACTCGCTCGCGACGGCCCGCGCCCGCTTCGAGCACCGGGCCGTCGTCCTCGGCGGCGACCGGGACGAACTGGTCGCGGGGCTGGCGGCGCTCGCCGCCGGCCAGAACGACGCCAAGGTCGTCACCGGTTTCGCGCCGGTGACGCGTCGTCCCGTCTTCGTCTTCCCCGGTCAGGGGTCGCAGTGGGCGGGGATGGCGGCGGACCTGATCGACCAGGCGCCCGCGTTCGCCGACCGGATGGCGGCCTGCGCGCGGGCGCTGGAGCCGTTCGTCGACTGGGACCTGTTCGCCGTGCTGCGGCGCGAGCCCGGGGCGCCTGGCTTCGACCGGGTGGACGTCGTGCAGCCCGTGCTGTGGGCCGTGATGGTGTCGCTCGCCGAGCTGTGGCGGGCCAACGGGGTGGTCCCGGAGGCCGTCGTCGGCCACTCGCAGGGCGAGATCGCCGCGGCCGTCGTGGCGGGCGCGCTGTCCCTGGAGGACGGCGCGCGGGTGGTCGCCCTGCGCAGCCGGCTGATCGGCGAGCAACTCGCCGGACAGGGCGGCATGATGTCCGTCCCGCTCGGCGCGGAGGCCGCCACCGCCCGCATCGAGCGCTGGGGCGGCCGGCTGTGCCTGGCCGCGGTCAACGGCCCCGGCTCCGTGGTGGTCTGCGGAGACCCCGAGGCGCTGGCCGAACTGTTCGCCGAACTGACCGGCGAGGGCCTGCGGGCCAAGAACATCCCGGTCGACTACGCGTCCCACTCCCAGTACGTCGAGGCCATCCGCGAGAGCCTCATCGAGATCCTCGCCCCGGTGACCCCCCGGCCCGCGTCCGTCGCGTTCTACTCCACGGTGACCGGCGACCTCGCCGACACCACCGCCTTCGGCGCGGAGTACTGGTACACCAACCTCCGCGAGACCGTACGGTTCGACGAGGCCACCCGGGCGCTGCTGCGGGACGGATTCGACCTCTGGGTCGAGTGCAGCCCGCACCCCGTGCTGCGGCACGGCGTGGAGGCGACCTTCGAGGCCGAGGAGGCCGACGCCGCGGTGGTCGGGTCGCTGCTCCGCGACCAGGGCGACCTCACCCGGTTCCTGACCTCCCTCGCGAACGCGCACGTCTGCGGGGCGAAGGTCGACTGGACCGCCGGACGGCCCGCCGCGCGCGTGGTCGACCTGCCGACGTACGCCTTCCAGCGCGAGCGCTACTGGCAGAACCCCGAGTCGGCCGTCGAGGTGACCGCGCTGGGCCAGGAGCCGATCGAGCACCCGCTGCTGCGCGCCGCCGTCACCCTCGCCGACGGCGACGGGCACCTGTTCACCGGCCGCGTCTCGCTGCGGACCCACCCCTGGCTGGCCGACCACGACGCGCTCGGCACGGTGCTCATGCCCGGCACCGGCTTCGTCGACCTGGCACTGATCGCGGGTCAGCAGGCCGGCTGCCCGGTGCTCGAAGAGCTGACCATCCAGGCGCCGCTGATCCTGGCGGACGACGAGAACGTGCTGGTGCAGGTCGTCGTCGGGCCCGCCGACGAGTCCGGCGCCCGCCCGGTCGCCGTGCACTCGCGCCGGGACGACGACCCCGACGGGCCGTGGACGTGTCACGCGTCCGGCGCGCTGCGGGACCGCGCCGCGACACCGTCCGACGCCGGTCTGGCGACCTGGCCGCCGCGCGACGCGACCGCGATCGCGCTCGACGGCGCGTACGACCGGCTCCTTGAGCGCGGTTACGCCTACGGCCCGGTGTTCCAGGGCCTGCGGGCGGCCTGGCGGCGGGGCGACGAGCTGTTCGCCGAGGTGAGGCTCCCCGAGGAGGCCCACGGCGACGCCGAGCGGTTCGCGGTGCACCCGGCCGCCCTGGACGCCGCTCTCCACACGGCCCTGGTGACCGGGTCGGGCGACACCGTCCTGCCGTTCGCCTGGACCGACGTCACGCTGCACGCGGTCGGCGCCACCGAACTGCGGGTGCGGCTCACTCCGGAGGGGCCGGACGCGGTGCGGCTGGAGGCGGCAGACGCCGCGGGCCGTCCGGTGCTGACCGTGGCGGGGCTGGTCAGCCGGCCGGTCTCCGCCGAGCAACTGGCCCCGGCGGCGGAGACGAAGGCGCTCTCGCCGTACCGGATCGTCTGGCGGCCGGTCTCCGCGCCCGCGGAGGGTCCGACGGAAAGCACTGAGGTCGCCGTCTATCACTGCCCCGTCCCGGCCGGCGATGCCGTGCCGGGCGAGGTGCGGGAGATCGTCCGGCAGGTGCTCGGCGCGCTGCGCGACCGGCTCGCCGACGAGCGGGCCGCGACCGGCCCGCTGGTGCTGGTCACCCGGGGGGCCGTCGCCGTGGACGGCGGCCCGGTCGAGCTGACCCAGGCGCCCGTGTGGGGCCTGGTCCGGGCGGCCCAGGCGGAGAACCCCGGCGCGTTCGTGCTGGTCGACGCCGACGAGTCCGATGTCACCCCGGAGACGCTGGCCCGCGCCGCCGCCACCGGCGAGCCCGAGCTCGCGCTGCGCGGCGGCGAACTCCTCGTGCCACGCCTGGCGGTCGTCCCCGAGACGGACGGCGTCCCCGGTTCCTCGCTCGCCCCGGCCGGCGCTGTGCAGAACGGCGCTGTGCAGGACGGCGCGGCGCTCGACGCTGCGGTGCCTGGCGGTGCCGCGTCCGGCGGTCGGGTGCTCGACCCGGACGGCACGGTGCTGATCACGGGTGGCACCGGTGGCCTGGGCGGGCGCGTCGCGCGGCACCTGGTCACCGCGTACGGCGTGCGCCGCCTGGTGCTGACCAGCCGCCGGGGCGTCGCCGCGCCCGGTGCCGCGGAGCTTCTCGAGGAGCTGACCGGCCTGGGAGCGGACGTCACCATCGCGGCCTGCGACGTCGCCGATAAGGCCGCGCTCGCCGCCGTCATCGACGCGATCCCGGCCGGGCACCCGCTCACCGGCGTCGTGCACACCGCGGGCGTGCTCGCCGACGGGGTGCTCGCCACCCTCACGCCGGACGACTTCGAAGCCGTGCTGCGGCCCAAGGCGGACGCCGCCTGGCACCTGCACGAGCTGACCGAGCACCTCGACCTGGCCGTCTTCGCCCTGTTCTCCTCGGTCGCCGGCACCATCGGCGCCGCCGGACAGGCCAACTACGCCACGGCGAACGCGTTCCTCGACGCGCTCGCCGCCCACCGGCGGGCCTCGGGCCTGCCCGCGACCTCGATGGCCTGGGGCCCGTGGACCGGCGTCGGCATGGCCGACGCGCTCGACGACCAGCACGCGCGGAGACTGCGCCGCGACGGGCTTCCGCCGCTCACTCCCGAGCAGGGCCTGATCCTTTTCGACGCCGCGCTCGCCGCCGGGGACGCCCACCTCGCCCTGGTCCGCCTGGATCCGGCCGGGCTCCGCGCCCAGGCGTCCGCCGACGCGCTCCCCACCGTGCTCGGCGACCTGGTACGGCGGCCGCCGCGCCGGGCCGCGCGCGACTCGGGAACGGTCGACAGCTCGCTCGCCGACCGGCTGGCCGGTCTCGGGCCCGAGGAGGTCACTCGTACGCTGCTCGACCTGGTGCGGACCTGCGTCGCGGACGTGCTCCGGCACTCGTCGGCCGACGCGATCGAGCCGGACCGGGCCTTCAAGGAGCTGGGCTTCGACTCGCTGACGGCGCTGGAGATGCGCAACCGGCTCAACGCGGCCACCGGCCTCCGGCTCCCCGCCACGATGATCTTCGACTATCCGACGAGCCGCGCCGCGGCGAACCGCCTGGCCGAGCTGCTCGCCCCGGCGGCAACGTCCGCCCCCGTCCCGGTGCCCGCGTCGGCGGTCACGCCGAGTGCGGACGAGCCGATCGCGATCATCGGCATGGCCTGCCGGTACCCGGGCGGGGTGGCCTCGCCCGAGGACCTGTGGCGGCTGGTCGCCGACGGCGTGGACGCGATCTCCGAGTTCCCCGCCGACCGCGGCTGGGACGTCGACGCGCTGTACGACCCCGAGCGCGGCGCGCCGGGCAAGGTGTACGCGCGGGGCGGCGGCTTCCTGTACGAGGGAGCCGAGTTCGACGCCGGGTTCTTCGGGATCTCGCCGAACGAGGCGCTGACGATGGACCCGCAGCAGCGGTTGCTGTTGGAGACCTCGTGGGAGGCGATCGAGCGGGCCGGCATCGACCCGGATACGCTGCGGGGCTCGGCGACCGGGGTGTTCGCCGGGATGATGTATCACGACTACGCCGCGAACAGCAGCACCGGGTCGATCGCCTCGGGCCGGGTGTCGTACGTGTTCGGGTTCGAGGGCCCGTCGGTCACGATCGACACCGCGTGCTCGTCCTCGCTGGTGGCGCTGCATCTGGCGGTCCAGTCGGTGCGGTCGGGGGAGTGCTCCCTCGCCCTGGCCGGCGGGGTGACGCTGATGGCCACGCCGGAGATGCTGGTCGACTTCAGCGAGCAGCAGGGCCTGTCGCCGGACGGCCGCTGCCGCGCGTACGGCGCGGGCGCGGACGGCACCTCACTCGGTGAAGGCGTCGGCGTGCTGCTGGTGGAGCGGTTGTCGGACGCGCGGCGGCTCGGGCACCGGGTGCTCGCGGTGGTGCGGGGTACGGCGGTGAACCAGGACGGTGCGTCGAATGGTCTGACGGCGCCGAACGGTCCGTCGCAGGAGCGGGTGATCCGTCAGGCCCTGGCCAACGCGCGGTTGTCGGTGCAGGACGTCGATGCGGTGGAGGGTCACGGCACCGGGACGACGCTGGGTGACCCGATCGAGGCGCAGGCGGTGCTGGCGACCTACGGTCAGGACCGTCCGGAGGAGCGGCCGCTGTGGCTGGGGTCGCTGAAGTCGAACATCGGTCATGCCCAGGCGGCGGCCGGTGTCGGCGGGGTCATCAAGATGGTGGAGGCGATCCGGCACGGGGTGCTGCCCAAGACGCTGCACGTGGACGAGCCGTCCCCGCACATCGAGTGGTCGGCGGGTCAGGTTCAGTTGCTGACCGAGGCGATGCCGTGGCCGGAGGTGGACCGTCCGCGTCGTGCGGGTGTGTCATCGTTCGGGATCAGCGGCACCAACGCCCACGTGATCATCGAGCAGGCCCCCGCCGACCTCGCCCCTGCGGATGTCCTCCTTGCCGAGGCTCCCTCCCCGGCCCTGCTCGCCGGCACCGTCCTCCCCGCCTCGCCTGAGGTGGCCGACGGCACCACGCAGGTCCCGGTCGAGAGCGAGAGCGCGGCTCCGGTCGCGTGGGTGGTCTCAGGCAAGACGGCGGATGCGCTGGCCGGTCAGGCGGCGCGGGTGCTGTCCTTCGTGCAGGACCGTCCCTCCCTCGGCGTTGCGGATGTCGGGTTGTCGCTGGCGACGACGCGGGCGTCGTTCGAGCGGCGGGCGGTCATCACTGGCGGGGATCGGGCCGGGCTGCTGGCGGGGCTGGCCGCGCTGGCGGAGGGCCGCACCGCACCTGGGGTGGTGCAGGGCGTCGCCCGCTCCACTGGGAAGGTGGGTGTGCTGTTCACCGGTCAGGGTGCCCAGCGGCTCGGCATGGGCCGCGAACTGCACGCGGCGTTCCCGGTGTTCGCCCAGGCCTTCGACGCGGTCGTCGCTGAGCTGGATGGGCATCTGGATCGGCCGTTGCGTGAGGTGATCTGGGGTACCGACGCCGATCTGGTGGACCAGACCGCTTATGCGCAGGCGGGGTTGTTCGCGATCGAGGTGGCGCTGTTCCGCCTGGTCTCCTCGTGGGGGGTGCGGCCGGACTACCTGGCCGGTCACTCGGTCGGTGAGCTGGCCGCCGCGCACGTCGCCGGGATGCTGTCGCTCGCCGACGCGTGCCGGCTGGTCGCGGCGCGGGGCCGGTTGATGCAGGCCCTGCCGTCGGGTGGGGCGATGGTCGCCATCCAGGCCACCGAGGACGAGGTGACCCCCCTGCTCACCGATGGGGTGGACATCGCGGCGGTCAACGGCCCCCGTGCGGTGGTGGTCTCCGGGCAGGAAGCACCCGTTCTGGCCCTGGCGGCGAAGCTGGCGGAGCAGGGGCGCAAGACGCGCCGGTTGCGGGTCTCCCACGCCTTCCACTCCCACCTGATGGAGCCGATGCTCGCCGACTTCCACACCGTGGCGGAGTCCCTGACCTACGCTCCGGCGTCGATCCCGATCGTGTCCACCGTCACCGGCGGTCTCGCCGACGACGGGTTCGGCACCGCGCGGTACTGGGTGGACCAGGTGCGCGGCGCGGTGCGGTTCGCCGACGCCGTCAGCGCCCTGGCCGGGCAGGGGGTGACCCGGTTCGTGGAGCTGGGCCCGGACGCGGTGCTGACCGCGATGGCCCAGCAGACCCTCGACGAGGCCGACACCACCGTCTTCACCGCCACCATGCGGAACGAGCGACCCGAACCGGGCACGGTCGTCGCCGCGCTCGGCCAGTTGCACACCGCCGGTGTCCCGGTCGACTGGCAGGCCTTCTACGCCGAGACCGGCGCCAACCGGGTCGACCTGCCCACCTACGCCTTCCAGCGCCAGCGCTACTGGATCGACGCGGACCGGCCGAACGTCGGGAGGATGGCGGTCGACCTGCCCCCGATCGACGAGGACGCCGCCGCGGCGCTGCGGCAGCGGCTCGGCGGCCTGTCGGGGGTCGCGCGGGCGCAGGCGGCGCTCGACCTGGTTCAGGAACAGGTCGCCGTGGTGCTCGGCCACTCCTCGCAGGAGCCGGTCGACGCCGACCGCGCCCTGTCGGAGCTCGGCTTCGACTCGCTGGCCGCGATCGAGCTGCGCAAGCGGCTCAGCGCGATGACCGGGCTCTCGCTGCCGTCCACCCTGGTCTTCGACTATCCGACGTGTCAGGCGATCGCCGCCTACCTGGACGGCGAGATCGGCGCGGGAGGCTCGGCCTCGCCGGTGTTCGCGGAGCTGGACGCGCTGGAGACGGCCCTGGAGAACTGCGATGTGATGGGCGACGAGTCCGGGAGGATCACCGCCCGCCTGGAGGCGCTGCTGCGCCGCTGGCAGGACTCCCGGGTGATGGGCGGCATCGCCGCGGACAACGACTTCAGCTACGCCAGCGACGAGGAACTGTTCGCGGCCATCGACAGCGAACTCGGCGTCGATTCGCCGACAGTCCCTTCCAGTGGAGATTGACATGATTGACGTCGACAAACTCAGGGACTACCTGAAGCGGGCGACCGCCGATCTGAGCCGGACCAAGCGGCTGCTGCGCGACATGGAGGCGCGGCAGGGGGAGCCGATCGCGATCGTCGCGATGAGCTGCCGCTACCCGGGCGGCGTCTCCTCCCCGGAGGACCTGTGGGAGCTGGTCGCCAGCGGGGGCGACGCGGTCTCGTCGTTCCCCGTCAACCGCGGCTGGGACGTATCCGGGCTCTACGACCCGGAACCCGGCGCGCCCGGCAAGACCTACACCACCATGGGCGGCTTCCTGCACGACGCGGGCCAGTTCGACGCCGACTTCTTCAAGATCAGCCCGAGGGAGGCGCGGGAGACCGACCCGCAGCAGCGGCTGCTCCTGGAGACCACCTGGGAGCTGTTCGAACGCGCCGGGATCGACGCCGCGTCACTGCGCGGCAGCCGTACCGGTGTCTTCACCGGCATCGTCTACCACGACTACGCGCCGGGCGGCGGCGCCGGCGGGCTGGCCAGCGTGGCGTCCGGCCGGATCGCCTACAGCTTCGGCCTGGAGGGCCCGGCGGTCACCGTCGACACGGCCTGCTCGTCCTCCCTCGTCGCGCTGCACTGGGCGATCCAGGCGCTGCGGGCCGGTGAGTGCACGCTGGCCGTCGTCGGCGGCGCGACGGTCATGGCCGGGCCGGACTCGTTCGTCGGGTTCAGCCAGGAGCGGGGGCTCGCGGCCGACGGCCGGTGCAAGTCCTTCGCGGCGGCGGCGGACGGCACGGCCTGGGGCGAGGGCGTCGGCCTGCTGCTGGTCGAGCGGCTCGTGGACGCGGAGCGCAACGGCCACCCGATCCTCGCGGTCGTACGCGGCAGCGCGGTCAACTCCGACGGCGCGAGCAACGGCCTGACCGCCCCGAACGGGCCGTCCCAGCAACGGCTCATCCAGCAGGCGCTGGCCAGCGCCCAGCTGTCCGCCCAGGACGTGGACGTGGTCGAGGGACACGGCACCGGGACGACGCTCGGCGACCCGATCGAGGCGCAGGCGATCATCGCGACGTACGGCCGGAACCGCCCGGCGGGCCGGCCGCTGTGGCTGGGGTCGCTGAAGTCGAACATCGCCCACACCCAGGCGGCGGCTGGGGTGGCCGGGATCATCAAGATGGTCATGGCGCTGCGTCACGGCGTCCTGCCCAAGACGCTGCACGTCGACGAGCCCTCGCCCAACGTGGACTGGTCGGCCGGCGCCGTCCGGCTGCTCACCGAGCCGGTTCCCTGGTCCGCCTCCGGACGCCCGCGCCGCGCGGGGATCTCCTCCTTCGGGCTCAGCGGCACCAACGCGCACGTGATCATCGAGGAGCCGCCGACGGCCGAGGAGGACCCGCAGGTCTTCTCGCGCCCGCCGGCCTCGACGGTGCCGGTCCTGCCGGTGCTGCTCTCCGCGCACACCGGCGCGGCGCTGCCCGCGCAGGCCGTGCGGCTGCTGACCCACCTGGACTCCAGGCCGGAGCTGTCACTGCCCGACATCGGGTTCACCTCGGCGACCGCGCGGGCGGCGCTGCCGCACCGTGCCGTGCTGGTCGCGGCCGACCGCGAGGACCTGCGGCGCGGCCTGACCGCCCTGGTGTACGGCACCGACGGCCCCGACGTGCTGCGCGGCGTGGCGCAGCCCCGCGGCGGGACGGCGTTCCTGTTCACCGGCCAGGGGGCGCAGCGGCCGGGGATGGGCCAGGAGCTGCATGCCGCGTTCCCCGCGTTCGCCGAGGCGTTCGACGAGGTCGCCGCCGAGCTGGACGTCCACCTGGCGCGGCCGTTGCGGGAGGTGCTCTGGGGCGACGACACCGGGGCGATCGACCAGACCCTCTACACCCAGGCCGGGCTGTTCGCGATCGAGGTGGCGCTGTTCCGGCTGCTGGAGGCGTGGGGACTGCGGCCCGACTACCTGGCCGGTCACTCCGTCGGCGAGCTGGCCGCCGCGCACGCGGCGGGCGTGCTGTCGGTCGCGGACGCGGCCGAGCTCGTGGCGGCGCGCGGGCGGTTGATGCAGGCGCTGCCCGACGGCGGGGCGATGATCAGCGTGCAGGCGAGCGAGGAGGAGATCGCGCCGCTGCTCGACGACCGGGTCGGCCTGGCCGCGATCAACGGGCCGTCCGCCGTGGTGATCTCCGGCGTCGACGCCGCGGTGAGCGAGCTCGCCGCGCGGTTCGAGGCCAAGGGCCGCAAGATCCGGCGGCTGCGGGTGTCCCACGCCTTCCACTCGCCGCTGATGGAGCCGATGCTCGCCGAACTGCGCACCGTGGCGCAGGGACTGACCTACCACCCGCCGCGGGTCCCGCTCGTCTCGACGGTCACCGGCGGGCCGGTCGGCGCCGCGGAGCTGGCCAACGCCGACTACTGGCTCCGCAACGCGCGGCAGACCGTGCGCTTCCACGAGGCCGTGCGGTGGCTGGCGGACGGCGGCGTCACCACCTTCCTCGAACTCGGTCCCGCCGCCGTGCTCACCGCGCTGGCCGCCGACGGCGCGCCCGGCGAGGACCGCGCGTACGTGCCGCTGCTGCGCGGGTCCTCCCGCAGCGCCGGCGAGGCGCACGACGTCGTCTCGGCGCTGGGCACCCTGCACGTGCGCGGCCGTGCGATCGACTGGCGGGCGTTCTACGAGGGCACCGGCGGCACCCGGACCGAGCTCCCCACGTACGCCTTCCAGCGAAAGCAGTACTGGCGGGAGACCCCGGCCCTGCCGGACGCCGACCTGGACGCGTGGCGCTACAAGATCGACTGGCACGAGGCGCCGGCAGGCGCTCCCGCGCTGACCGGCGCGTGGCTGGTCGCCGTGCCCGGCGGAGAGATCGGGGACGGTGCTCGCGAGGCGGTCGCGGCGCTGACGGCCGGAATCGCCGGCCGGGGCGCGACCGTCGAGGTGCTGGAGACCGGCGCCGATCGCGCCGCGACGGCCGACGCCGTGCGCCGGGCCCTCGCGGGCGGGACGCCCCTCGCGGGGGTGCTGTCCCTGCTGGCCTTCGACGAACGCCCGCATCCCCGGCACGACGCGCTGCCCGCCGGCACCGCCGCGACCCTCACCCTCGTGCAGGCGCTCGGCGACGCCGGAGTGACCGCGCCGCTGTGGTGCGTCACCCGGCGGGGAGTCGGCACGGGCCCCTCGGACGCGCCGCCGAGCCCCGACCAGGCGACGATCTGGGGCCTCGGCGTCGGCGTCGCCCTCGACCACCCCGAGCGCTGGGGCGGCCTGGTCGACCTGCCCGAGACGATCGACGAGGCGGCCCTCGACGGGCTCGCCGCCGTCCTGTCCGGGACCACCGGGGAGGACCAGGTCGCGGTCAGGTCCGGACGGATTCTCGGCCGGCGCATGGTGCCGGCCGGCCTCGGCGGGACCGCCCCCGCGCGGTCGTGGCGGCCGCGCGGCACCATCCTCATCACCGGCGGCACCGGCGGGCTGGGCGCGCACGTGGCGCGCTGGCTCGCGGGCCGCGGCGCCGAGCACATCGTGCTGGCCGGCCGCAGGGGCGCGGCCACCCCCGGAGCGGCGGAGCTCGCCGAGGAGCTGACCGCCCGGGGAACCCGGGTGAGCGTCGTCGCCTGTGACGTCGCCCAGCGGGACGCCGTACGCGACCTGCTGGAGAACCTGCCCGCCGAGCCGCCGCTCACCGCGGTCGTGCACGCCGCCGGGGTCCTGCAGCGGATCGCGTCGCCGGCCGACCTCGACGTCGACGAGTTCGCCGAGGTCGGCGAGGCCAAGGTGGCGGGCGCGCGGCACCTCGACGAGCTGCTCGCCGACCGGCCGCTGGACGCGTTCGTGCTGTTCTCGTCGGGCGCGGCGATCTGGGGCAGCGGCGGGCAGACGGCCTACGCCAGCGCCAACGCCTACCTGGACGCGCTCGCGCGCGACCGGCGGGCCCGCGGCCTGACGGCCACCTCCATCGCCTGGGGCCCCTGGGAGAGCGGCATGGTCGACGCCGAGCTCGGCGCGGTGCTGCGCCGGATCGGCACCCCGGCGATGCGGCCCGAGCGGGCCGTCAAGGCCCTCGGCCAGGCGCTCGACCACGACGACACCGAGGTCGTGATCGCCGACTTCGACTGGCCGCGCTTCATCCCCGCCTACACCCTGGCCCGGCCGCGGCCCCTGCTGAACGCGTTGCCGCCGGCCGGCGCGGACGCAGGCGCCGGTTCCGGGGCCGGCTCCGGCCTCGCCTCCCAGCCGGCCGGGCCGTCTCCGGCGCTGTCCGGCCTCCGCGAGATGGGCCCGGCCGAACAGCAGCGCACGCTGCTCGACCTGGTGCGTACGCAGGTGGCGGCGGTGCTGGGCTACGGCGACGCGACCGAGGTCGAGCCCGGCCGGTCGTTCGAGGACATGGGCTTCGACTCGGTCGCGGCGGTCGAGCTGCGCACCAGGCTGAACACCGCGACGGGGGAGAACCTGCCGAGCACCCTGGTGTTCGACCACCCCTCGCCGAAGGCACTCGCGGAGCACCTCCGCGCCACGCTGTGCGCGCCGGAGGAGCCGTCCGCGGACGTCGTGCTCGCCGACCTCAACCGGATCGGCGCGCAGGCGGGCGCACTGCCGCCCGAGGAACGCGCACGGGTGGCCTCGCAGCTACAGGCCCTGCTCGACGGCCTGACGTCCGCGCCGGAGGGGGCGACCACGGCCGAGCGGCTGGCCACGGCGTCCGCGGACGACCTGTTCGCCTTCATCGACTCCGAACTGATGACCGAGCACTGACCGAGCACCGACCGGCACCGACCAGCACCAACGTGGCACCGACTGAGGACTAACTGGGGACTCGCTGATGGGCAACGACGAGAAGCTCCTTGAATATTTGCGCAAGGTCACGGCGGACCTGCACCAGACCCGCTCGCGGCTGCGCCAGGTGGAGGCCGATGCCACCGAACCCATCGCGATCGTCGCCATGGGCTGCCGTTACCCGGGCGGCGTCACCTCACCCGAGGAGCTGTGGCGGCTCGTCGCCGACGAGGTCGACGCCATCGGCCCGTTCCCGGTCGACCGCGGCTGGGACCTCGACACCGAGCGCAGCTACGTACGGGAGGGCGGCTTCGTCGCCGACGTGGCGGGATTCGACGCCGGTTTCTTCGGCATCGCGCCCCGCGAGGCGCTGGCCATGGACCCGCAGCAGCGCCTGGTGCTGGAGGTCGCCTGGGAGACGCTCGAACGCGCCGGCCTCGACCCCCACTCCGTACGCGGTGAGCGGGTCGGCGTGTTCGTCGGCTCCGGCATGCAGGACTACGCGGGCCTGCTGGACGCGGCCCCCGAGGTGGCCGAGGCCTACCTGGGCACGGCCACCGCGTCCGCGGTGATCTCCGGGCGGGTGGCCTACACCCTTGGTCTGGAGGGGCCGACCCTCACGGTCGACACCGCGTGCTCGTCGTCCCTGGTGGCGCTGCACCTGGCGGCGCAGGCGCTGCGCAACCGGGAGTGCGCGCTCGCGCTGGCCGGTGGCGTGATGGTCATGTCCACGCCGGGCCCGTTCATCGGGATGAGCAAGCAGAGCGGCCTCGCCCGGGACGGCCGGTGCAAGGCGTTCTCCGACAGCGCCGACGGCACCGGCTGGGCCGAGGGCGCCGGTCTGCTGCTGCTGGAGCGCCTGTCGGACGCGCGGCGCAACGGGCACCACGTGCTGGCCGTGATCCGCGGCTCCGCGGTCGGCTCCGACGGCGCCAGCAACGGCCTCACCGCGCCGAACGGCCCGGCGCAGCAGCGGGTGATCCGCGACGCGCTCGCCGGCGCCGAACTGACCACGGCGGACATCGACGCGGTGGAGGGACACGGCACCGGCACCACCCTCGGCGACCCGATCGAGGCGCAGGCCCTGCTCGCCACCTACGGCAAGAACCGGCCGGCCGACCAGCCGCTGTGGCTGGGCTCCGTCAAGTCCAACATCGGCCACGCGCAGGCCGCCGCCGGGGTCAGCGGCGTGATCAAGATGGTCATGGCCATGCGGCACGGGGTGCTGCCGCGCACCCTGCACGTCACCGAGCCGTCCTCGCACGTGGACTGGACGGCGGGGAACGTCCGGCTGCTGACCGAGCGGCGGCCGTGGCCGTCGGGTGATCGGCCTCGCCGGGCGGGCGTCTCGTCGTTCGGCGTGAGCGGCACCAACGCCCACGTCGTGCTGGAGGAGGCGCCCCCCGCCGAGCCGGTGACGCAGAGCACTCCCGCGAGCGCGCCGGTGTGGCCGGCCGCGACGCCCGTGCCGCTGCCGGTCTCGGCACGCGACGCCGACTCGCTGCGCGCCCAGGCGGCCCGGCTGCTGGAGCACCTCGACGGGTCGCCGGACACGTCCGTCGTCGACCTCGGCTACTCCCTGGCGACGAGCCGGGCCGCGCTCGCGCACCGGGCGGTGCTGCTCGCGACCGACCGGGAGTCCGTCCTGCGTGGCCTGGCCGAGCTCGGCGCGGGCGAGCCGTCGGCTGCCATCGTGCGGGGCACGGCGGCCGAGAGCGACACCGCCTTCCTGTTCACCGGTCAGGGCGCCCAGCGCCTGGGCATGGGCCGCGAACTGCACGCGGCGTTCCCGGTGTTCGCCCAGGCCTTCGACGCGGTCGCGGACGAGCTGGACGGGCATCTGGATCGGCCGTTGCGTGAGGTGATCTGGGGCGAGGACGCCGACCTGGTCGACCAGACCGCCTACGCGCAGGCGGGGTTGTTCGCGGTGGAGGTGGCGCTGTTCCGCCTGGTCTCCTCGTGGGGGGTGCGGCCGGACTACCTGGCCGGTCACTCGGTGGGTGAGCTGGCCGCCGCGCACGTGGCGGGGATGCTGTCGCTCGCCGACGCGTGCCGGCTGGTCGCGGCGCGGGGCCGGTTGATGCAGGCGCTGCCGTCGGGTGGGGCGATGGTCGCGGTCGAGGCGACCGAGGACGAGGTGCTGCCGCTGCTGACCGATGGGGTGGACATCGCGGCGGTCAACGGGCCGCGCGCGGTGGTCGTCTCCGGGCAGGAGGCCCCGGTCCTGGCCCTGGCGGCGAAGCTGGCGGAGCAGGGGCGGAAGACGCGCCGGTTGCGGGTCTCCCACGCCTTCCACTCCCACCTGATGGAGCCGATGCTCGCCGACTTCGCCGAAATGGCGGAGTCGCTGACGTACGAGCGGCCGTCCATCCCGATCGTGTCCACCGTCACCGGCGCCTTCGCCGACTCCGGCTTCGGCACCGCGCGGTACTGGGTGGACCAGGTGCGGGGCGCGGTGCGGTTCGCCGACGCCGTGACCACCCTGGCCGCTCAGGGGGTGACCCGGTTCGTCGAGCTGGGCCCGGACGCGGTGCTCACCGCGATGGCCCGGCAGACCGTCGGAACCGGCGCGCTCCTCCCGACCCTCCGCAAGGACCGGCAGGAGCCCGCCGCCATGATCGCCGCCCTCGCCGGGCTGCACACGAGCGGGCTTCCCGTGGACTGGCAGGCCGTCTTCGCCGGAAGCGGCGCCGTGCGGGCGGACCTCCCGACGTACGCGTTCCAGCGGCGCAGATACTGGGTGGAGGCCGCTCCCACCGCCGACGTGGCCGCCGCCGGCCTGGACGCCCCGGGGCATCCGCTGCTGGGCGCGGTCGTCCAGATGCCCGACTCCGGGGAGGTCGTCCTCACCGGCCGCCTGTCCACCCGCGCGCAGCCGTGGCTCGCCGACCACCGCGTCATGGGCCGGGTCCTGGTGCCCGGGACGGCGTTCGTCGAACTGGCGATCCGCGCCGGTGACCAGGTCGGCTGCGCCGTGCTCGACGAGCTGACCCTGCACGCGCCGCTGGCGCTGCCGGAGGCGGACTCCGTCCATCGCGGCGTCCGGATCCAGGTGGTGCTCGGCCCACAGGACGCCGCGTCCCCCGCGCGTACAGTGGCGATCTACTCCCGTCTCGACGAACCGGGCACGGACCTGCCGTGGACCCTGCACGCCGAAGGCGTGCTGACCGCCGGGGCCGCCCCCGCCGAGGACGCGACGGCCGAGTGGCCGCCGCCCGGGGCCGTCCCGGTCGAACTCGGCGACCTGTACGGCGACCTCGCCGAAGCCGGCCTCGGCTACGGCCCGGTCTTCCAGGGCCTGCGAGCCGTCTGGCGCTCGGGCGACGAGGTGTTCGCCGAGGTCGCGCTGCCCGAGCAGGCGACCTCCGCCGCCGCCGACTTCGGCATCCACCCGGCCCTGCTGGACGCCTGCCTGCACACCGCGGCCTTCGCCGGGCTGTTCGAGCAGCAGGCCGTGGTGCCGTTCGCGTGGTCACGGGTCACCCTGCACGCCGCCGGCGCTCCCGCCGTCCGCGTACGGCTGACCCCGGCCGGCGCCGGGACGGTGACGCTGGACATCGCCGACACGAGCGGACGGCCGGTGCTGTCCGCCGACTCGCTGACGCTGCGCCCGATCTCCGCCGAGCAGGCGTCGTCGCCGGCCCTGCCGGAGAACCTGTACCGGGTGGAGTGGTCGCCCCTCCCGGTGAGCACGGCCCAGCCGTCCCCGGCCGAGGTGGTCGTGGTCCGCGGTGAGCCGGGTGTGTCGGCGGATGCGGTGCGTGGGGCGACGCATGCGGTGCTGTCGGCGTTGCAGTCGTGGCCGGAGGAGGAGCGGCCGGCCGATGCGGTGCTGGCGGTGGTCACGTCGGGTGCCGTGGGGCTGCCCGGTGAGGACGTGACCGACCTGGCCGGTGCCGCGGTGTGGGGGCTGGTGCGTTCGGCGCAGTCGGAGTTGTCCGGCCGGGTGGTTCTGGTGGACACCGACGGCTCGGTGGACGTGCCGGTCGTGGTGGCGTCGGGCGAGCCGCAGGTCGTGGTGCGTGACGGGGTGATGTACGCGGCCCGCCTGGTCCGGGTGCCGACCGGCGCTCCGGAGGCCGGGCCCGCCGGGTTCGGTGACGGAGCCGTCCTGGTCACCGGCGGCACCGGCGCGCTGGGCGAACTCGTGGTCCGGCACCTGGTCGCCCGGCACGGCGTGCGCCGCCTGGTGCTGGTCAGCCGCCGCGGCCCGGAGGCGCCCGGCGCCGCGGAGCTGCGCGACGAGATCGCCGGGCTCGGCGCCGAGGTGTCGGTGGTCGCGTGTGACGTGGCCGATCGGGACGCGTTGGCGGCTCTGCTGGGCGGGGTGGACGTCTCGGCCGTGGTGCACATGGCGGGTGTGCTGGACGACGGTGTGATCGGGTCGCTGACGCCGGAGCGGGTGGATCGGGTGCTGCGTCCGAAGGTGGACGCGGCGCTGAACCTGCACGAGCTGACGCGTGATCGTGAGCTGGCGGCGTTCGTGCTGTTCTCCTCGGCGTCGGGGCTCTTCGGGACGCCGGGTCAGGGCAGCTACGCCGCGGCCAACGCCTTCCTGGACGCCCTCGCCGCACACCGCCGGGCGGGCGGCCTCACCGCCCAGTCGCTGGCCTGGGGCCCGTGGGCGGCCGGCATGGCCGGCACCCTGGAGCAGTCGCGCTTCTCCCAGGGCGGCTTCGTCCCGCTGAACGCCGACACCGGGCTGGCCGCCTTCGACGCCGCCCTCACGACGGCCGAGCCGGTGCTGGCGCCGCTGACCCTGAACCTCCCCGGCCTGCGCGCCCAGGCCGAGAACCTGCCCCAGCTGCTGCGCGGCGTCGTCCCCGCGGTCCGCCGGCGCAGCGCCGGGGCCGGATCCGCCGACGGCGCGCTCGCGCGGCGGCTGGCCGAACTGCCCGAGGAAGAGCGGCAGCCCATGCTGCTGCGGCTCGTGCTCGGACACGTGGCGCAGGTGCTGGGCTTCGCCTCGACCGACGCGATCGAGCCGGACCGGGCGTTCGGCGAGTTCGGCTTCGACTCGCTCTCCGCCGTGGAGTTCCGCAACGCGCTGAACGCCGAGACCGGCCTGCGGCTGCCCGCCTCGCTGGTCTTCGACTATCCGTCCCCGACCGCGCTCGCCCGTCACCTCGCCGCCGAACTCACCGGAACGGGCCGGAAGATCACCGCCGTACGGTCCGCCACGGACGCGACGGACGAGCCGCTGGCGATCGTGGGCATGGCGTGCCGCTATCCGGGCGGGGTGTCCTCGCCCGAGGACCTGTGGCGGCTGGTCGCGGGCGGGGTGGACGCGATCTCCGAGTTCCCGGTGAACCGTGGCTGGGACGTCGAGGAGTTCTTCGACCCCGACGGCGCCCGGCCCGGCACCAGTTATGTGAAGCGGGGTGGGTTCCTGCACGAGGCGGCGGAGTTCGACGCGGCCTTCTTCGGGATCTCCCCGAACGAGGCTCTGGTGATGGACCCGCAGCAGCGGTTGCTGCTGGAGACCTCCTGGGAGGCGATCGAGCGGGCGGGGATCGACCCGGGCTCGCTGCGGGGCTCGGCGACCGGGGTGTTCGCCGGGATGATGTACCACGACTACGCCGCGAACAGCAGCACCGGATCGATCGCCTCGGGCCGGGTGTCGTACGTGTTCGGGTTCGAGGGCCCGTCGGTCACTGTTGACACCGCGTGCTCCTCCTCGCTGGTGGCGTTGCATCTGGCCGGGCAGGCGCTGCGGTCGGGGGAGTGCTCGCTGGCGCTGGTGGGTGGTGTGGCGGTGATGGCCACGCCGGAGGCCTTCATCGAGTTCTCCCGCCAGCGCGGACTGTCCCCCGATGGCCGCTGCCGCGCGTACGGCGCGGGCGCCAACGGTACGGCGTGGGCCGAGGGCTGCGGTGTGCTGCTGGTGGAGCGGTTGTCGGACGCGCGGCGGCTCGGGCACCGGGTGCTCGCGGTGGTGCGGGGTACGGCGGTGAACCAGGACGGTGCGTCGAATGGTCTGACGGCGCCGAACGGTCCGTCGCAGGAGCGGGTGATCCGCCAGGCGCTGGCCAACGCGCGGTTGTCGGTGCAGGACGTCGATGCGGTGGAGGGTCACGGCACCGGTACGACGCTGGGTGACCCGATCGAGGCGCAGGCGGTTTTGGCGACCTATGGTCAGGATCGGCCTGAGGAGCGGCCGCTGTGGCTGGGGTCGCTGAAGTCGAACATCGGTCACGCGCAGGCCGCGGCCGGTGTCGGCGGGGTCATCAAGATGGTGCAGGCGATCCGGCACGGGGTGCTGCCCAAGACGCTGCACGTGGACGAGCCGTCCCCGCACATCGAGTGGTCGGCCGGGCAGGTCCAGTTGCTGACCGAGGCGATGCCGTGGCCGGAGGTGGACCGTCCGCGTCGTGCGGGTGTGTCGTCGTTCGGGATCAGCGGCACCAACGCTCACGTGATCATCGAGCAGGCCCCCGCCGACCTCGCCGCCGACGTCCTCCTTGCTGAGGCTCCCTCCCCGGCCCTGCTCGCGGGCAGCGCCCAGGTCCTGGCCGAGAGCGGGCAGCCCGAGGCCGCCGCAGCGGCGGGTGAAGGCCTGGCGCTCGCCGGTGCTGCCGGTGCTGCCGGTGAGTCGGTGTCCGGTGAGGGCGTGGCCTCCGTCGTCGCTGAGGGTGAGGTCCAGACCGGGGCTCCGGTGGCGTGGGTGGTGTCGGGCAAGACGCCGGATGCGCTGGCCGGTCAGGCGGCGCGGGTGCTGTCCTTCGTGCAGGACCGTCCCTCCCTGAGCGTTGCGGATGTCGGGTTGTCGCTGGCGACGACGCGGGCGTCGTTCGAGCGGCGGGCAGTGGTCACTGGCGGGGATCGGGCCGGGCTGCTGGCGGGGCTGGCCGCGCTGGCGGAGGGCGGCACCGCACCTGGGGTGGTGCAGGGTGTCGCCCGTTCCGGTGGGAAGGTGGGTGTGCTGTTCACCGGTCAGGGTGCCCAGCGGCTCGGCATGGGCCGCGAACTGCACGCGGCGTTCCCGGTGTTCGCCCAGGCCTTCGACGCGGTCGTCGCTGAGCTGGATGGGCATCTGGATCGGCCGTTGCGTGAGGTGATCTGGGGCGCCGACGCCGATCTGGTGGACCAGACGGCGTATGCGCAGGCGGGGTTGTTCGCGGTGGAGGTGGCGCTGTTCCGCCTGGTCTCCTCGTGGGGGGTGCGGCCGGACTACCTGGCCGGTCACTCGGTCGGTGAGCTGGCCGCCGCGCACGTCGCGGGGATGCTGTCGCTCGCCGACGCGTGCCGGTTGGTGGCGGCGCGGGGCCGGTTGATGCAGGCCCTGCCGTCGGGTGGGGCGATGGTCGCCATCCAGGCCACCGAGGACGAGGTGCTGCCGCTGCTGACCGATGGGGTGGACATCGCGGCGGTCAACGGCCCCCGCGCGGTGGTGATCTCCGGGCAGGAGGGTCCGGTCCTGGCCCTGGCGGCGAAGCTGGCGGAGCAGGGGCGGAAGACGCGCCGGTTGCGGGTCTCCCACGCCTTCCACTCCCACCTGATGGAGCCGATGCTCGCCGACTTCCACACCGTGGCGGAGTCCCTGACCTACGAGCGGCCGTCCATCCCGATCGTGTCCACCGTCACCGGCGGTCTCGCCGACGACGGGTTCGGCACCGCCGAGTACTGGGTGGACCAGGTGCGCGGGGCGGTGCGGTTCGCCGACGCGGTGACCACCCTGGCCGGCCAGGGGGTGACCCGGTTCGTGGAGCTGGGCCCGGACGCGGTGCTCACCGCGATGGCCCAGCAGACCCTCGACGAGGCCGACACCACCGTCTTCACCGCCACCATGCGGAACGAGCGACCCGAACCGGGCACCGTTGTCGCCGCGCTCGGACAGCTGCACACCGCCGGCGTCCCGGTCGACTGGCAGGCCTTCTACGCCGAGACCGGCGCCAACCGCGTCGACCTGCCCACCTACGCCTTCCAGCGCGAGTCCTACTGGCTCGACACCCTCGACTACTGGAGGCAGGCCTGGGCCGGGGCCTTCGCGGGGGCGGCCGACATCGCGTCGGCGGGCCTGGACTCGGCGGATCACCCGCTGCTGGGCGCTGTCGTGACGTCGCCGGAGTCGGACGGCGTGGTGCTGACCGGGCGGCTGTCCTCACGTACGCAGGACTGGCTGGCCGACCACCGGGTTCTCGGCAACGTGGTGTTCCCCGGCACCGGCTTCGTCGAGATGGCGATCCGCGCCGGTGACCAGGTCGGCTGCGAGGTGCTTGAGGAACTGACCCTGCAGGCTCCGCTGGTGCTGCCAGAAAGCGGCGTCGCGGTGCGCGTCTCCGTCGGCGCCGCCGACGAAACGGGCCGCCGGTCGGTCAGCGTCCATTCGCGGAGCGAGGACGTCGACGCGCCGTGGGTCTGCCACGCCACCGGCCTGCTGGCCCCCGGCGTGACCGAGCCGGTGGCGGCGGCTCACGAATGGCCTCCCGCCGGTGCCGTCCCGGTCGATCTCAGCAGCCTGTACGCCGACCTGGCCGAGGCCGGAATCACGTACGGCCCTGCCTTCCAGGGCCTGAAGACCGCCTGGCGCCGCGGCGACGACGTCTTCGCCGAGGTGGCGCTGCCCGAGTCCGTGCAGGAGGAGGCCGATCGGTTCGGGATCCACCCGGCCCTGCTCGACGCGTGCCTGCACGCCATCGGGCTGACCAGCGTGATCGGCGAGGAGGCGGCGCTGCCCTTCTCGTGGGCGGGGGTCGCCCTGCACGCGACCGGCGCGCAGGCGGTGCGCGTCCGGGTCACCACGGTCGGCTCGGACGCGGTGAGCATCGCCGTCGCCGACCACACCGGTGCCCCGGTCGCGTCGGTCGAGTCGCTGACCGTACGGACGATCCCGGCCGGCGGGCTCGACGCGGCCACTTCGCGGCAGGCCGCCCCGCTGTTCCGGCTCTCGTGGGCGCCGATCGGCGGCGCGTCACCGGCCACCACCGACCCGGCCGAGGTGGTCGTGGTCCGCGGTGAGCCGGGTGTGTCGGCGGATGCGGTGCGTGGGGCGACGCATGCGGTGCTGTCGGCGTTGCAGTCGTGGCCGGGGGAGGAGCGGCCGGCGGATGCGGTGCTGGCGGTGGTCACGTCGGGTGCCGTGGGGCTGCCCGGTGAGGACGTGACCGACCTGGCCGGTGCGGCTGTCTGGGGCCTGGTGCGGTCCGCGCAGTCGGAGAACCTGGGCCGGATCCTGCTGCTGGACACCGACGGCTCGGTGGACGTGCCGGTCGTGGTGGCGTCGGGCGAGCCGCAGGTCGTGGTGCGCGACGGGGTGATGTACGCGGCCCGGCTCGTCCGCGTGCCCGCCGCAACCGCCGAGGTCGAGCCGGTGACGTCGTTCCCGGCGGAGGGGACGGTGCTGGTCACGGGTGGCACCGGGATGCTGGGCCGGTTGGTGGCGCGGCACCTGGTCGTGGCGCATGGAGTGCGTCACCTGCTGCTCACCAGCAGGAGCGCCTCGGCCGAGAGCGCCGCCGACCTGATCGAAGAGCTTGCGGACCTCGGCGCCGAGGTGTCGGTGGTCGCGTGTGACGTGGCCGATCGGGACGCGTTGGCGGCTCTGCTGGCCGGGGTGGACGTTTCGGCCGTGGTGCACATGGCGGGTGTGCTGGACGACGGTGTGATCGGGTCGCTGACGCCGGAGCGGGTGGATCGGGTGCTGCGTCCGAAGGTGGACGCGGCGCTGAACCTGCACGAGCTGACGCGTGATCGTGAGCTGGCGGCGTTCGTGCTGTTCTCCTCGGCGTCGGGGGTCTTCGGGACGCCGGGTCAGGGCAGCTACGCCGCGGCCAACGCCTTCCTGGACGCCCTCGCCGCACACCGCCGGGCGAACGGCCTCACCGCCCAGTCCCTGGCCTGGGGCCTCTGGGACGCCCAGGGCGGCATGGGTGGTGAACTGACCGCAGTCGAGCGGCAGCGGCTGAGCCGTACCGGTGTGGAACCGCTGTCGGCCGAGCAGGGGCTGGAACTGTTCGACGCGGCCTGCGCCTCGGACGCCTCCGTGGTGGTGCCGATCCGGCTGAACCTCACCGCGCTCGCCGCGGCCGGCCCGGAGGCGCCGGCCCTGCTGGGCGGCCTGGTCCGGCGACCGGCCCGCAGAAGTGCGGCCGGAGTTCCCGCGGCGGCGGCGCAACTGGCCGAGCGACTGGCGCCGCTGTCCGAAGCGGACCGCGTGGCTGCGCTGCTGGAGATCGTGCGTACGCAGGCGGCCGCCGTGCTGGGGCACGCCGGGGCGGAGGCGATCGAGCCCGATCGGGCGTTCGGTGAGCTGGGCTTCGACTCGCTGTCCGCGGTGGAGTTCCGCAACGCGCTGAACGCCCAGGTCGGGCTGCGCCTGCCGGCGTCGCTGGTCTTCGACTACCCCAACGCGCTCGCCGTAGCCGAGTACATCGCGGCCGAGGTCGCCGGTGCGGACACCAGGCGTACGGCGGTGGCGGCCACGGCCGGTTCGGTCGACGAGCCGCTCGCGATCGTGGGCATGGCGTGCCGCTACCCCGGTGGGGTGTCCTCGCCGGAGGATTTGTGGCGGCTGGTGTCCGATGGTGTGGACGCGATTTCGGATTGGCCGGCTGATCGTGGCTGGGATGTTGAGGGGTTGTTCGATCCGAGTGGGGAGCGGCCGAACACCAGTTATGTGAAGTCGGGTGGGTTCCTGCACGAGGCGGCGGAGTTCGACGCCGGGTTCTTCGGGATCTCGCCGAACGAGGCGCTGGTGATGGATCCGCAGCAGCGGTTGCTGCTGGAGACCTCGTGGGAGGCGATGGAGCGGGCGGGGATCGATCCGGGCTCGCTGCGGGGCTCGTCCACAGGCGTGTTCGCCGGGATGATGTACCACGACTACGCCGCCAACGCGAACACCGGATCGATCGCTTCGGGCCGGGTGTCGTACGTGTTCGGGTTCGAGGGCCCGTCGGTCACTGTTGACACCGCGTGCTCCTCCTCGCTGGTGGCGTTGCATCTGGCCGGGCAGGCGCTGCGGTCGGGTGAGTGCTCGCTGGCGCTGGTGGGTGGTGTGGCGGTGATGGCCACACCGGAGGCGATCATCGAGTTCTCCCGCCAGCGGGGGCTGTCGCCGGACGGCCGGTGCCGGTCGTTCGCGGCCGGCGCGAACGGCACGGCGTGGGCCGAGGGCTGCGGTGTGCTGCTGGTGGAGCGGCTCTCGGACGCCCGTCGGCTCGGGCACCGGGTGCTGGCCGTTGTACGGGGTACGGCGGTGAACCAGGACGGCGCGTCGAACGGTCTGACCGCGCCGAACGGTCCGTCGCAGGAGCGGGTGATCCGCCAGGCCCTGGCCAACGCCAGGTTGTCGGTGCAGGACGTCGACGTGGTCGAAGGGCACGGCACCGGCACCACTCTCGGTGACCCGATCGAGGCGCAGGCGGTGCTGGCGACCTATGGTCAGGACCGTCCGGAGGAGCGGCCGCTGTGGCTGGGGTCGCTGAAGTCGAACATCGGTCACGCGCAGGCGGCGGCCGGTGTCGGCGGGGTCATCAAGATGGTGCAGGCGATCCGGCACGGGGTGCTGCCCAAGACCCTGCACGTGGACGAGCCCTCCCCGCACATCGAGTGGTCCGCCGGTCAGGTCCAGCTGCTGACCGAGGCGATGCCGTGGCCGGAGGTGGACCGCCTCCGTCGTGCGGGTGTGTCGTCGTTCGGGATCAGCGGCACCAACGCCCACGTCATCATCGAGCAGGCCCCCGCCGACCTCGCCGCCGACGTCCTTCTCGCCGAGGCTCCCTCCCCGGCTCTGCTCATCGGAGCCGTCTCCACGGCCACGGCCGAGATTGCGGCTGCCGCCGACGGTGCCGCGTCGGTCCTGGCCGAGAGCGGTCAGCCTGCCGGCGCCGCCGCTGTGGCCGGCGAGGGTGTGGTGCTCGCCGACGGCGCCGCTGAGCCGGTGTCCGGGCAGGACGCGGTCTCCGTCGCGGGGCAGGATGCTGCCCTGGTCCCGGCCGGGAGCGCGGCTCCGGTCGCGTGGGTGGTCTCAGGCAAGACGGCGGATGCGCTGGCCGGTCAGGCGGCGCGGGTGCTGTCCTTCGTGCAGGACCGTCCCTCCCTCGGCGTGGCGGATGTCGGGTTGTCGCTGGCGACGACGCGGGCGTCGTTCGAGCGTCGGGCGGTCATCACGGGTGGGGATCGGGCCGGGCTGCTGGCGGGGCTCGCCGCGCTGGCTGAGGGCCGCACCGCACCTGGGGTGGTGCAGGGCGTCGCCCGCTCCACCGGGAAGGTCGGTGTGCTGTTCACCGGTCAGGGCGCCCAGCGCCTGGGCATGGGCCGTGAACTCCACGCGGCGTTCCCGGTGTTCGCGCAGGCCTTCGACGCGGTCGTCGCTGAGCTGGATGGGCATCTGGACCGGCCGTTGCGTGAGGTGATCTGGGGCTCCGACGCCGATCTGGTGGACCAGACGGCGTATGCGCAGGCGGGGTTGTTCGCGGTGGAGGTGGCGCTGTTCCGCCTGGTCTCCTCGTGGGGGGTGCGGCCGGACTACCTGGCCGGGCACTCGGTCGGTGAGCTGGCCGCCGCGCACGTCGCCGGGATGCTGTCGCTCGCCGACGCGTGCCGGTTGGTGGCGGCGCGGGGCCGGTTGATGCAGGCCCTCCCGTCGGGCGGGGCGATGGTCGCCATCCAGGCCACCGAGGACGAGGTGACCCCCCTGCTGACCGAGGGGGTGGACATCGCCGCGGTCAACGGCCCCCGCGCCGTGGTGGTCTCCGGGCAGGAAGCACCCGTTCTGGCCCTGGCGGCTCGGTTGGCGGAGCAGGGGCGCAAGACGCGCCGGTTGCGGGTCTCCCACGCTTTCCATTCCCACCTGATGGAGCCGATGCTCGCCGACTTCCACACCGTGGCGGAGTCGCTGACCTACGCCCCGGCGTCGATCCCGATCGTGTCCACCGTCACCGGCGGCCTCGCCGACGACGGGTTCGGCACCGCGCGGTACTGGGTGGACCAGGTGCGCGGCGCGGTGCGGTTCGCCGACGCGGTGACCACTCTGGCCGGCCAGGGGGTGACCCGGTTCGTGGAGCTGGGCCCGGACGCGGTGCTGACCGCGATGGCCCAGCAGACCCTCGACGAGGCCGACACCACCGTCTTCACCGCCACCATGCGGGCCGAGCGGCCCGAACCGGGCACGGTCGTCGCCGCGCTCGGCCAGTTGCACACCGCCGGCGTCCCGGTCGACTGGCAGGCCTTCTACGCCGAGACCGGCGCCCGCCGCGTGGACCTGCCCACCTACGCCTTCCAGCGCCAGCGCTACTGGCTCAACCCGATCGACTACCTGTCCGAGTCCTGGGTGGCCGATCACATCGGCAACCTGTCCTCCGCCGGGCTGGAGGCCGTCGAGCACCCTCTGCTGGGCGCCGTGCTCCCGCTGCCCGAGTCCGGGGGCGTGGTCTTCACCGGTCAGCTCTCCGTACGGAGTCATCCGTGGCTGGCCGATCACCAGGTGTTCGGCAGTGTGCTGTTGCCGGGGACCGGTCTGGTGGAGCTGGCGCTGCACGCGGCCGAGCACACCGGGTGCACGCAGGTGGAGGAGCTGACGCTGGCCGCGCCGCTGGTGCTCCCGGGCGGGGCCGCCGGGTCCGGTGAGGGCGCGGTGCAGGTGCAGGTCGTGGTCGGCGCCGCCGACGAGGACGGCCGCCGTACGGTGGCGATCTACTCACGAGGCGCGCAGGCCCCGGCCGACCTGCCCTGGACGCTGCACGCCGAAGGCACCCTGTCCACCAACCCGGCCACCAACCCGGCAGATGCGAACCCGGCCGGTGCGGACCTGAGCCAGTGGCCTCCGGCTGAGGCCGGCACGGTGGACCTCACCGACGCCTACCAGATCCTGCACGAACGCGGCTACGGCTACGGCCCGGCCTTCCAGGGACTACGCGCGGCCTGGCGACGCGGCGAGGAACTGTTCGCCGAAGTCGCCCTCCCCGACCACGAACACCAGGATGCCGCACTCTTCGGACTCCACCCCGCACTGTTCGACGCGGCACTGCACTCGCTGCACTTCGGCGGGGACGACACCGACGACGGCCCCACGATGCTGCCGTTCTCCTGGGCGGGCGTGTCGCTGAGCGCCGTCGGCGCGACGGCGCTGCGCGTCCGGCTGACGCCCGCGGGGCAGAACGCCTTCTCCCTGGAGATCGCGGACGCCGAGGGAGCACCGGTCGCCGCCGTGCGGTCGCTCACGTCGCGGCCGGTCGCGCCGGAACAGCTGCAGCCCGCGCAACTGCACGACTCGCTGTACCGGGTCGACTGGACGAAGGTGCCGGTGCCCCCGGCCGTCTCCCTGACGTACGCCGACTGGGCGGCCCTGGACCCGGCCGCGGCGACGGTGCCGGACGTCATCGTGCTCCGGGAGCCCTTCGGCGACCCGGACGGGGCTTCCGCGGACGAGGCCGGGGCGGTCAGGGCCGCGACCCACCAGGTGCTGGCCGTACTGCAGGAGTGGACGGCCGACGAGCGCTTCGCCGACAGCAGGCTGCTGGTCGTCACCCGGGGGGCGGTCGCCCCGCTGCCCGGCGCGGACGACGTGACCGACCTCGCCGGCGCGGCCGTCTGGGGGCTGGTGCGGACCGCGCAGCGGGAGCATCCCGACCGGATCGTCCTGGCCGACCTGGACGACAGCGCGGACAGCGGAGTGGACGCCGGCGTGGACCTCGGTGCCGTCATGGGCATCGGCGAGCCGCAGGTGGCGATCCGCGACGGCGCCGCGTACGCGCCCCGGCTGGTCCGGGTCCCGGTCTCGGCGCCGGAGACGACACCGCTGACGTCGTTCCCGGCGGAGGGGACGGTGCTGGTTACGGGTGGCACCGGGATGCTGGGCCGGTTGGTGGCGCGGCACCTGGTCGTGGCGCATGGAGTGCGTCACCTGCTGCTCACCAGCAGGAGCGCCTCGGCCGAGAGCGCGGCCGACCTGATCGGCGAGCTTGCGGACCTCGGCGCGCGAGTGTCGATGGCGGCAGCGGATGCCGCTGATCGCGCCTCGCTCGCAGGGGTGCTGGCGGGGATCCCGGCGGAGCACCCGCTGGTGGGAGTCGTGCATCTGGCGGGTGTGCTGGACGACGGTGTGATCGGGTCGCTGACGCCGGAGCGGGTGGATCGGGTGCTGCGTCCGAAGGTGGACGCGGCGCTGAACCTGCACGAGCTGACGCGTGATCGTGAGCTGGCGGCGTTCGTGCTGTTCTCCTCGGCGTCGGGAGTGTTCGGGACGCCGGGTCAGGGCAGCTACGCCGCGGCCAACGCCTTCCTGGACGCCCTCGCCGCGCACCGCCGGGCGAACGGCCTCACCGCCCAGTCCCTGGCCTGGGGACTGTGGGCCGACGACGCCGGGATGGCCGGCGAGCTGGGCGACGCCGACCGGCAGCGGCTGAGCCGCAACGGTGTGGAGCCGCTGTCGGCCCGGCAGGGGCTGGAGCTGTTCGACGTCGCCTGCACCGTGGACTCCGGCACGCTGGTGCCGATCCGGCTGGACTTCGCCGCCCTCGCAGAAGCGGGAGCGGAGCTCCCGTCCCTCTTCCGCACCCTCGTCCGCGTCCCCACTCGCCGGGTGGCCGCCGCGGCCGGCGGCGCGGCCTCCGCCGTACGGGAGAGGTTCGCCGGACTGACCGCGGCCGAGCGGGTCGCCGCCGCGCTCGACATCGTGCGTACGCAGGCGGCCGCCGTCCTCGGGCACGCCGGGGTGGAGGCGATCGAGCCCGACCGGGCGTTCGGCGAGCTGGGCTTCGACTCGCTCTCCGCCGTGGAACTCCGCAACGGACTGAACGCGGTCACCGGGCTGCGGCTGCCGGCGTCGCTGGTCTTCGACTACCCCAACGCGCTCGCCGTCGCCGAGCACATCGCGGCCGAGGTGGTCGGTGCCGACACCAGGCGTACGGCGGTGGCGGCCACGGCCGGTTCGGTCGACGAGCCGCTCGCGATCGTGGGCATGGCGTGCCGCTACCCCGGTGGGGTGTCCTCGCCGGAGGACCTGTGGCGCCTGGTCGCGGGCGGGGTGGACGCGATCTCCGACCTGCCGGTGAACCGCGGCTGGAACATCGAAGAGATCTTCGACCCCGACGGCAAGCGTCCGAACACCAGCTATGTGAAGTCGGGCGGGTTTCTGCACGAGGCGGCGGAGTTCGACGCGGCCTTCTTCGGGATCTCGCCGAACGAGGCGCTGGTGATGGATCCGCAGCAGCGGTTGCTGCTGGAGACCTCCTGGGAGGCGATGGAGCGGGCCGGGATCGACCCGGGCTCGCTGCGGGGCTCGTCCACGGGCGTGTTCGCCGGGATGATGTACCACGACTACGCCGCCAACGCGAACACCGGATCGATCGCCTCGGGCCGGGTGTCGTACGTCTTCGGGTTCGAAGGCCCGTCGGTGACAATCGACACCGCCTGCTCCTCCTCCCTGGTAGCCCTGCACCTGGCCGGGCAGGCACTCCGATCCGGTGAGTGCTCGCTGGCGCTGGTCGGCGGAGTCGCGGTGATGGCCACCCCCGACACCTTCATCGAGTTCTCCCGCCAGCGGGGGCTGTCGCCCGACGGCCGCTGCCGCGCGTACGGCGCAGGAGCGAACGGCACGGCGTGGGCCGAGGGCTGCGGTGTGCTGCTGGTGGAGCGGTTGTCGGACGCGCGGCGGCTCGGGCACCGGGTGCTCGCGGTGGTGCGCGGTACGGCGGTGAACCAGGACGGCGCGTCGAACGGTCTGACCGCGCCGAACGGCCCCTCGCAGGAGCGGGTGATCCGCCAGGCCCTGGCCAACGCCAGGCTGTCGGTGCGGGACGTGGACGTGGTCGAGGGCCACGGCACCGGCACCACTCTCGGCGACCCGATCGAGGCGCAGGCGGTGCTGGCCACCTACGGCCAGGACCGCCCGGAGGAGCGGCCGCTGTGGCTGGGGTCGCTCAAGTCCAACATCGGCCACACGCAGGCCGCCGCCGGCGTCGGCGGGATCATCAAGATGGTCATGGCCATGCACAACGGCGTCCTGCCCAAGACGCTGCACGCGGACGAGCCCTCCCCGCACATCGAGTGGTCGGCCGGACACGTGCGGCTGCTGACCGAGGCGATGCCGTGGCCGGAGGTGGACCGTCCCCGCCGTGCGGGTGTGTCGTCGTTCGGCATCAGCGGCACCAACGCCCACGTCATCATCGAGCAGGCCCCCGCCGACCTCGCCCCTGCGGATGTCCTCCTTGCCGGGGCTCCCTCCCCGGCCCTGCTCGCCGGCAGCGTCCTCCCCGCCTCGCCTGAGGTGGCCGACGGCACCACGCAGGTCCCGGTCGAGAGCGAGAGCGCGGCTCCGGTGGCGTGGGTGGTGTCGGGCAAGACGGCGGATGCGCTGGCCGGTCAGGCGGCGCGGGTGCTGTCCTTCGTGCAGGACCGTCCCTCCCTCGGCGTGGCGGATGTCGGGTTGTCGCTGGCGACGACGCGGGCGTCGTTCGAGCGGCGGGCGGTCATCACGGGTGGGGACCGGGACACCCTGCTGGCGGGGCTCGCCGCGCTGGCTGAGGGCCGCACCGCACCTGGGGTGGTGCAGGGTGTCGCCCGCTCCACCGGGAAGGTGGGTGTGCTGTTCACCGGTCAGGGTGCCCAGCGCCTGGGCATGGGCCGTGAACTCCACGCGGCGTTCCCGGTGTTCGCGCAGGCCTTCGACGCGGTCGCGGACGAGCTGGATGCGCATGTGGATCGGCCTCTGCGTGAGGTGATCTGGGGCGCCGACGCCGATCTGGTGGACCAGACGGCGTATGCGCAGGCGGGGTTGTTCGCCGTCGAGGTGGCGCTGTTCCGCCTGGTCTCCTCGTGGGGGGTGCGGCCGGACTACCTGGCCGGGCATTCGGTGGGTGAGCTGGCCGCCGCGCACGTCGCCGGGATGCTGTCACTCAGCGACGCGTGCCGGTTGGTGGCGGCGCGGGGCCGGTTGATGCAGGCCCTCCCGTCGGGTGGGGCGATGGTCGCCATCCAGGCCACCGAGGACGAGGTGACCCCCCTGCTCACTGACGGGGTGGACATCGCGGCGGTCAACGGCCCCCGTGCGGTGGTGGTCTCCGGGCAGGAAGCACCCGTTCTGGCCCTGGCGGCTCGGTTGGCGGAGCAGGGGCGGAAGACGCGCCGGTTGCGGGTCTCCCACGCCTTCCACTCCCACCTGATGGAGCCGATGCTCGCCGACTTCCAGACGGTGGCGGAGTCCCTGACCTATGCTCCGGCGTCGATCCCGATCGTGTCCACCGTCACCGGCGGCCTCGCCGACGACGGGTTCGGCACCGCGCGGTACTGGGTGGACCAGGTGCGGGGCGCGGTGCGGTTCGCCGACGCCGTCAGCGCACTGGCCGGCCAGGGGGTGACCCGGTTCGTGGAGCTGGGCCCGGACGCGGTGCTGACCGCGATGGCCCAGCAGACCCTCGACGAGGCCGACACCACCGTCTTCACCGCCACCATGCGGGCCGGACGGCCCGAGCCCGGCACGGTCGTCGCCGCGCTCGGCCAGCTGCACACCGCCGGCGTCCCGGTCGACTGGCGGGCCTTCTACGCCGGGACCGGCGCCCGCCGGGTCGACCTGCCCACCTACGCCTTCCAGCGCGAGTTCTACTGGCTCGAACACGAGCAGGAGGGTGTGGACGCGGCGGCCATGGGCCTGGAGCGCGTCGAGCACCCGCTGCTCGGCGCCGCGATCCCGGCCCCCGACTCGGACGGGATGTCGTTCACCGGCCGGCTGTCGGTCCGTACGCATCCCTGGCTGGCCGACCACCAGGTGCTGGACAACGTGCTCTTCCCCGGCACGGGCTTCGTGGAGCTGGCGGTCGCGGCGGGAGGCCAGGTCGGCTGCGCCGTCCTGGAGGAGCTCACCCTCGCGGCGCCACTGCTGCTGCCCGAGGGTGATCCCGGCTCACGTGATCGCGGGATGCAGGTGCAGGTCGTGGTCGGCGCCGCCGACGACACCGACCGCCGTACGGTCGCGGTCTACTCCCGCAGGGAGAACGCCCCGGCGGACGAGCCCTGGACGCTGCACGCCGAAGGCACCCTCACCGCTTCCGCGCCCACCGCGTCCACGGGCCACCTGCAGTGGCCCCCGGCCGACGCCACCCCGGTGGACGTGAGCGACGCGTACGACATCCTGCACGAACGCGGTTACGGCTACGGCCCGACGTTCCAGGGCCTGAAGACGGCGTGGCGGCGCGGCGCGGAGATCTTCACAGAGGTGGAGCTTCCGGCACAGGCGCGGGAGGACGCCGCCACGTTCGGCGTGCACCCGGCGCTGCTGGACGCCGCGCTGCACGGGCTGGGTCTCGTGCCTCCGGACGGCGCGGCCGACCGGGAGCAGGCGCTGCTGCCCTTCGCCTGGCGCGGGGTCGTGCTGCACGCGGCCGGAGCCGACGCGCTGCGCGTGCGGCTGACCTGGCTGAGCGACACGTCGCTGTCCATGGAGATCACCGACCGGTACGGCGTACCCGTGGCGTCGGTCGAGTCCCTGACCCTGCGCGCGACCTCGACCGAGCAGCTTCGGGCGGCGGAACCGGGCGCGGGCGACTCGCTCTTCCAGCTGTCCTGGACGCCGATCGCCGGCGCCCCGGCGGCGCTTCCCGTGTCGTGGGCGGCCTGGGCCGATCTGGCCGACGACGCCGTGCCTCCGGAGGTGGTCGTGCTGGACGCCGGCCACGGCCGCGACGCGGCGGCGGTGCGGGCCGCGACGCACCGGGCGCTCGCCGTACTGCAGGCCTGGGCGGCCGATTCCCGGTTCGCCGGTTCCACGCTGGCCGTGACCACGCGGGGCGCCGTACCGCTGCCGGGAGAGGACTCCGTCGATCTCGCGGGCGCCGCGGTCTGGGGACTGGTGCGGTCCGCGCAGTCGGAGAACCTGGGCCGGATCCTGCTGCTGGACACCGACGACTCGGTGGACCTCGCGACGGTTCTGGCGACGGACGAGCCGCAGGTCGTCGTGCGCGACGGCGCGATGCACGCGGCGAGGCTCGCCCGGCTGCCGGCCGCCGCCGAGGACGACACGCCCGCCGGGTCCTTCGGGCCGGACGACACCGTCCTGGTCACCGGCGCGACCGGCACACTGGGCCGGCTCGTCTCCCGGCACCTGGTCACCCGGTACGGCGTGCCGCGGCTGCTGCTGACCAGCCGCCGAGGGCTCGCCGCCCCGGGGGCAGCCGAGCTACGCGACGAACTGGCCGCGCTGGGCGCCGACGTGACGGTCGCCGCCTGCGACACCGCCGACCGCGCCGCGCTCGCCGAGCTCCTGTCGGCGGTGGACGTCACCGGCGTCGTGCACATCGCCGGCGTGCTCGACGACGGCGTGATCTCCTCGCTCACCCCCGAGCGCGTGGACCACGTGCTGCGCGCCAAGGTCGACGCGGCGCTGAACCTGCACGAACTCACCACGGGCCGGAACCTCTCGGCGTTCGTGCTGTTCTCCTCGGCCGCCGGCGTGTTCGGCAACCCCGGTCAGGGCAGCTACGCCGCCGCGAACGCCTTCCTGGACGCGCTGGCGCTCCACCGCCGGGCCGCCGGTCTGACCGCGCAGTCACAGGCCTGGGGCCTGTGGGACGACGAAGGCGGCATCGGCGGGGGACTGACCGACGCCGACCGGCAGCGGCTCAGCCGTACCGGTGTGGAACCGCTGACGGAGGAGCAGGGCCTCGCGCTGTTCGACCTGGCCTGCGCCGGGGACGCGGCCACGGTGGTGCCGATCCGGCTCGACCTGGCCGCGGTCGCGGCCGGCAACGAGCCGCCGGCCCTGCTGCGTGGCCTCGTACGCCGGCCGGCCCGGCGCGGCACCGGGAACGCGTCGGCCGCCGCCGCCCTGCGGAGCAGCCTGGCCGGTCTGTCCGAGACCGAACGCCAGGCGGCGCTGCTGGACATCGTGCGCACCCAGGCCGCTCTGGTGCTGGGGCACAGCGGCTCGCAGGCCATCGAGCCGGACCGCGCGTTCGGCGAGCTGGGCTTCGACTCGCTGTCGGCCGTCGAGTTTCGCAACGGACTGAACACGGTCACCGGGCTGCGCCTGCCGGCGACGCTGGTCTTCGACTACCCGAACGCGCTCGTGCTCGCCGCCCACCTCGACCGAGAGCTGGCGACCGACGCGGACGGACAGAACGGCTCGGCGGACACCGAGGAACGGGTCCGCCGGATCTTGAATGCGATTCCCCTGAGCAGGCTGCGCGACGCGGGCCTGCTGGACACCCTGCTGGAACTCGGCGGAGCCCGCGCCGAGTCCGCCGAATCGGCCGCCGATTCGGCACCCGCGGCGTCCATTGACGAAATGGACGCCGAGAGTCTGATCAACATGGCGTTCCAGGGCCTGGAATTCGACGATATGACGCAGGAATTGTGAGGTTGGCGATGAGTGACTCCGACGTCAAGCTGGTCGAGGCGCTACGGGCCTCGCTGAAGGAGACGGAACGGCTCCGCGGCGAGCACCGCAAAATCATCGCCGCCCAGCATGAGCCGATCGCAATCATCGGAATGGCGTGCCGGTATCCGGGTGGGGTGTCCTCGCCGGAGGATTTGTGGCGGCTGGTGTCCGATGGTGTGGACGCGATTTCGGATTGGCCGGCTGATCGTGGCTGGGATGTTGAGGGGTTGTTCGATCCGAGTGGGGAGCGGCCGAACACGAGTTATGTGAAGTCGGGTGGGTTCCTGCACGAGGCGGCGGAGTTCGACGCCGGGTTCTTCGGGATCTCCCCGAACGAGGCTCTGGTGATGGATCCGCAGCAGCGGTTGCTGCTGGAGACGTCCTGGGAGGCGATGGAGCGGGCGGGGATCGACCCGGGCTCGCTGCGGGGCTCGTCCACGGGCGTGTTCGCCGGGATGATGTACCACGACTACGCCGCCAACGCGAACACCGGGTCGATCGCTTCGGGCCGGGTGTCGTACGTGTTCGGGTTCGAGGGCCCGTCGGTCACTGTTGACACCGCGTGCTCCTCCTCGCTGGTGGCGTTGCATCTGGCCGGGCAGGCGCTGCGGTCGGGCGAGTGCTCGCTGGCGCTGGTGGGTGGTGTGGCGGTGATGGCCACGCCGGAGGCGATCATCGAGTTCTCCCGCCAGCGGGGGCTGTCGCCGGACGGCCGGTGCCGGTCGTTCGCGGCCGGCGCGAACGGCACGGCGTGGGCCGAGGGCTGCGGTGTGCTGCTGGTGGAGCGGCTGTCGGACGCGCGGCGGCTCGGGCACCGGGTGCTGGCCGTGGTGCGGGGTACGGCGGTGAACCAGGACGGCGCGTCGAACGGTCTGACGGCGCCGAACGGTCCGTCGCAGGAGCGGGTGATCCGCCAGGCCCTGGCGAACGCCAGGTTGTCGGTGCAGGACGTCGATGCGGTGGAGGGCCACGGCACCGGCACCACTCTCGGTGACCCGATCGAGGCGCAGGCGGTGCTGGCGACCTATGGTCAGGACCGCCCGGAGAACCGGCCCCTGTGGCTCGGATCCTTCAAGTCGAACATCGGCCACGCGCAGGCGGCCGCCGGTGTCGGCGGCATCATCAAGATGGTGCAGGCGATCCGGCACGGGGTGCTGCCCAAGACCCTGCACGTCGACGAGCCCTCCCCGCACATCGAGTGGTCGGCCGGTCAGGTCCAGCTGCTGACCGAGGCGATGCCGTGGCCGGAGGTGGACCGCCCCCGCCGCGCGGGTGTGTCCTCGTTCGGCATCAGCGGCACCAACGCCCACGTCATCATCGAGCAGGCCCCCGCCGACCTCACCCCCACCGAGGCCCCCGCTCCCGCCGGCGTGGTCCCGGGTGAGGGGGAGGACCAGACCGGAACCCCGGTGGCGTGGGTGCTGTCGGGCAAGACGCCGGACGCGCTGGCCGGTCAGGCGGCCCGGGTGCTGTCCTTCGTGCAGGAGCACCCCGGCCTGAGCGTGGCCGACATCGGCTACTCGCTGGCGACGACGCGGACCTCCTTCGAGCGGCGGGCGGTGGTGACCGGTGGCGACCGCGCCACCCTGCTGGCGAGGCTCGCCGCGGTGGCCGAGACCCGCACCTCGCCCGGGGTGGTGCAGGGCATCGCCCGCTCCGGTGGCAAGGTCGGCATGCTGTTCACCGGTCAGGGCGCCCAGCGGCTCGGCATGGGCCGCGAACTGCACGCGACGTTCCCGGTGTTCGCGCAGGCCTTCGACGCCGTGGTGGACGAGCTGGACGCGCATCTGGACCGGCCGCTGCGTGAGGTGATCTGGGGCGAGGACCCCGGTCTCGCCGACCAGACGGCGTACGCGCAGGCCGGGCTCTTCGCTGTCGAGGTGGCGCTGTTCCGCCTCCTGGAGTCGTGGGGGGTGCGGCCGGACTACCTGGCCGGTCACTCCATCGGGGAGCTGGCCGCCGCGCACGTCGCCGGGATGCTGTCGCTCGCCGACGCGTCCCGCCTGGTCGCGGCGCGGGGCCGGCTGATGCAGGCCCTTCCGGCCGGCGGGGCGATGGTCGCCATCCAGGCCACCGAGGACGAGGTGACCCCGCTCCTGGGAGACGGGGTGGACATCGCCGCCGTCAACGGCCCGAGCGCGCTGGTCATCTCCGGGCAGGAAGGCCCTGTGCTGGCCCTGGCCGCCCAGTTCGCCGGCCGGGGACGCAAGACCCGCCAGCTGCGGGTCTCCCACGCCTTCCACTCCCACATGATGGACCCGATGCTGGCCGACTTCGCCGAGGTGGCCGGCACGGTGTCGTTCGACGCGCCGCGGATCCCGATCGTGTCCACCGTCACGGGCGCCCTCGCCGCCGAGGAGCTGGGCACCGCGCGGTACTGGGTGGACCAGGTGCGGGGTGCGGTGCGGTTCGCCGACGCGGTGACCACTCTGGCCGGCCAGGGGGTGACCCGGTTCGTGGAGCTGGGCCCGGACGCGGTGCTCACCGCGATGGCCCAGCAGACCCTCGACGAGGCCGACACCACCGTCTTCACCGCCACCATGCGGAACGAGCGACCCGAGCCCGGCACGGTCGTCGCCGCGCTCGGACAGCTGCACACCGCCGGCGTCCCGGTCGACTGGCAGGCCTTCTACGCCGAGACCGGCGCCAACCGCGTCGACCTGCCCACCTACGCCTTCCAGCGCGAGCGCTACTGGCTCGACACCTACGACTACCTGTCGGAGTCCTGGGCGGCCGACTACGTCGGCAACCTGTCCTCCGCCGGGCTGGAGGCCGTCGAGCACCCTCTGCTGGGCGCCGTCATCCCCCTGCCCGACTCCGGGGGCCTGGTCCTCACCGGCAGGCTGTCGGTCCACACCCACCCCTGGCTGGCCGACCACCAGGTGTACGGGAACGTCCTGCTGCCGGGCACCGGCTTCGTGGAGATGGCCGTCCACGCCGGAGACAAGGCCGGGTGCCCGATCCTGGAGGAGCTCACTCTCCAGGCGCCGCTGGTGCTGCCGGAGGGCGCGTACCGTGACGGCCTGGCGGTGCAGGTCGTCGTCGGGGCCGCGGACGACGCCGGTCGCCGGCCGCTGCTGGTGCGGTCCCGCCCCGACCACGACGCGGAGAACTGGACCGTACACGCCCAGGGCGTGCTGGCCGAGGGACCGGACGTCCGCGGGGAGTCGCTCGAACAGTGGCCGCCGCCGGGCGCGACGCCGATCGACGTGCAGGGCGCGTACGAGGAGCTTCTCGCCGCGGGCTACGGCTACGGTCCGACCTTCCAGGGCCTGCGGGCGGCCTGGCGGCGCGGCGAGGACCTGTTCGCCGAAGTCGCCCTGCCCGACCAGGCGCATCAGGACGCCGCCCTCTTCGGGCTCCACCCCGCGCTGCTCGACGCGTCGATGCACGCGATCCTGGTGGACGGCGACGGGCGGGGCGAGGGTGAGACGGTCCTCCCGTTCGTCTGGGGCGGTGTGTCGCTGCACGCCACCGGCGCGCCCGCGGCGCGGGTACGCCTGGCGCCGTCCGCCACCCGGGGCCTGGCGCTGAACGTCGCCGACGCGACCGGCAGGCCAGTGCTCACGGTCGCGTCGCTGGTGTCCCGGCCGGTGTCGGTCGACCAGCTCAGCGCGACGCGGGACGTCGCCGACGAGGCGTTGTTCGGCATCGAGTGGAGCCCTCTGGCGGCGGCGTCGGACGACACGAACTGGGTGGTTCTGGGCTCCGGCCCGTTCCCCGAAGGCGTACCGGTCGTCGAGAGCCTCCGGGCGCTGGCGGACGCGGCCGTCGTGCCCGGCACCGTCGTCTGGCAGGCGCCGGACGCGCCCGCCGCGGACGTCCCGTCCGGCGTCCGGTCCGTGACCGCCGCCGTGCTGGAGATCGTGCAGGAGTGGCTGGCCGAGGACCGGTTCGCCGATTCGAGGCTGGTCGTGGTCACCCGGGGCGCGGTCGCGACCGGAGAGGCCGACGACGTGGCGCTGACCCAGGCGCCCGTGTGGGGCCTGGTGCGGGCCGCGATCGCGGAGAACCCCGGCCGCTTCGCCCTGCTGGACGTCGACGACCACCCCGGCTCGCCTGACGCGGTCGCCGCGGTGGTGGCGTCGGCCGAGCCGGAGGCCGCGATCCGGGCCGGTGAGGTCCTCGTCCCCAGGTTCGTGCGGCCCACGCCGCCGGCCGAGGCGGCCGCGCCGGCGCTGGACCCCGACGGGACCGCGCTCATCACCGGCGGCACCGGCGGGCTCGGCGGCCTGCTCGCCCGCCACCTGGTCACCGCGTACGGCGTCCGCTCGCTGGTGCTCACCAGCCGGCGAGGCCCGGACGCGCCGGGCGCGGCGGAACTGCGTGACGAGCTCGTCGCGCTCGGCGCCGAAGTGACCATCGCCGCGTGCGACGCCGCCGACCGCGACGCGCTGGCCGGGGTGTTGGCGGCCATCCCGGCGGAACGGCCGCTGACCGCCGTCGTGCACGCCGCCGGCGTCGCCGACAACGGCCTCGTCGGCGCGCTCACCCCGGAGCGGCTGGCCGCCGTGCTCGCACCGAAGGCCGACGCCGCGTGGCACCTGCACGAGCTGACCAAGGACCTGGACCTGGCCGCGTTCGTGCTGCTCTCCTCCGCGGGCGGCATGGTCCTGGCCGCCGGTCAGGGCAACTACGCCGCCGCGAACGTCTTCCTCGACGCGCTGGCCACCCACCGGCACGCCAACGGCCTGCCTGCGACGTCCATGGCGTACGGCCTGTGGGGCGTGGACGCGGGTCTCGGCGCGCTGCTGAGCGACGCCGACCTCACCCGCATGCGGCGCATGGGTTATCCCGCGCTCACCGCGGAGGACGGTCTGGCCCTCTTCGACGCGGCCCTCGCCGCGCCCGGCGCCGTACGCGTGCCGCTGCGCATCGACCCGGTGGCCCTGCGCGCCAAGCCGGAGCAGCTTCCGCACCTGCTGCGCGGTCTCGTACGGGTGCCGATCCGGCAGGCGGCCCGTTCGGGCGGCGGCGAGGCGCTGCGGCAGCGGCTGGCCGGGCTGGGCGAGGCCGAGCGTTCGGCCGCGCTGCTCGACCTGGTGAGGTCCACCGTCGCGGCGGTGCTCGGCCACGCGTCGGCCGACGCGATCGAGCCGGACCGCGCGTTCCAGGAGCTCGGCTTCGACTCGCTGTCCGCGGTCGAACTGCGCAACGTGCTGGGCGAGGCCACCGGGCTGCGACTGCCCGCGACCCTCGTCTTCGACTACCCCAGCGCGCTCGCGGTGGCCGAGCACATCGGCGAGACGCTCAGCGGCACGCGGGACGAGACCGGCGTCGCCGTTCAGGCGCCGCTCGACGACGAGCCGATCGCGATCATCGGCATGGCCTGCCGGTACCCGGGCGGGGTGACCTCGCCCGAGGACCTGTGGCGGCTGGTCACCGACGGCGTGGACGCGGTGGGCGAGTTCCCCGCCGACCGCGGCTGGGACGTCGAGGGCATCTACGACCCGGAGCCGGGCGTCCCCGGCAAGACGTATGCCCGCAACGGCGGGTTCCTGTACGACGCGGCGGAGTTCGACCCGGGCTTCTTCGGCATCAGCCCGAACGAAGCGGTGATGATGGATCCGCAGCAGCGGCTGCTGCTGGAGACCTCCTGGGAGGCGTTCGAGCGGGCCGGTATCGACCCGGGAGCGCTGCGGGGCAGCAAGACCGGGGTCTTCGCCGGTGTGATGTACCACGACTACGGGCAGGGCGTCGGCGTCGCCAGCAGCAGCGGCGGCAGCCTCGTCTCCGGCCGGGTAGCCTACACCCTCGGGCTGGAGGGACCGGCCCTCACCGTCGACACCGCCTGCTCGTCGTCGCTGGTGGCGCTGCACCTGGCCGGGCAGGCGCTCAAGTCGGGCGAGTGCTCCCTGGCGCTGGCCGGCGGGGTCACCGTGATGTCCGAACCGGCCATGTTCATCGAGTTCTCCCGCCAGCGGGGGCTGTCGCCGGACGGACGGTGCCGGTCGTTCGCGGCGGGCGCCAACGGCGCCGCCTGGGCGGAAGGCGCCGGCCTGCTGCTCATGGAGCGGCTGTCGGACGCGCGGCGGCTCGGCCACCGGGTCCTCGCCGTGATCCGGGGCTCGGCGGTGAACCAGGACGGCGCGTCCAATGGGTTCACGGCGCCGAACGGCCCCTCCCAGCAGCGGGTGATCCGCCAGGCCCTGGCCAACGCACGTCTGTCGGTGCGGGACGTGGACGTGGTCGAAGGGCACGGCACCGGCACGACGCTCGGTGACCCGATCGAGGCGCAGGCGGTTTTGGCGACCTATGGTCAGGATCGGCCTGAGGAGCGGCCGCTGTGGCTGGGGTCGCTGAAGTCGAACATCGGTCATGCCCAGGCGGCGGCCGGTGTCGGCGGGGTCATCAAGATGGTGGAGGCGATCCGGCACGCGGAGTTGCCCAAGACGCTGCACGTGGACGAGCCGTCCCCGCACGTGGAGTGGTCGGCGGGCCAGGTGCGGCTGCTGACCGAGGCGATGCCGTGGCCGGAGGTGGACCGTCCCCGCCGGGCGGCGGTGTCCTCGTTCGGGATCAGTGGCACCAACGCCCACGTCATCATCGAGCAGGCCCCCGCCGACCTGGCAGGAGCGGAAGAGTTCTCCCTCGTCCCGTCCGCCGGCGCCGCCCTGCTGCCGGCCGAGGCCGGCAGCGCCTCCCCGGCGATCGCCGAGGAGGCCGGTGCGCCGGCCTCGGGCGTCTCTGCCGAGATCGGGCAGCCCACTGGCGCTGCCGCCGACGCGCAGCCGGGCGAGGGCGAGGTCCAGGCCGGTGCCCTGGTGGCTCCGGTGGCGTGGGTGGTGTCGGGCAAGTCGGCGGACGCGCTGGCCGGTCAGGCGGCGCGGGTGCTGTCCTTCGTGCAGGACCGTCCCTCCCTCGGTGTCGCGGATGTCGGGTTGTCGCTGGCGACGACGCGGGCGTCGTTCGAGCGGCGGGCGGTCATCACTGGCGGGGATCGGGCCGGGCTGCTGGCGGGGCTGGCCGCACTGGCGGAGGGCCGCACCGCACCCGGGGTGGTGCAGGGCGTCGCCCGCTCCACCGGGAAGGTCGGTGTGCTGTTCACCGGTCAGGGCGCCCAGCGGCTCGGCATGGGCCGCGAACTCCACGCGGCCTTCCCCGCCTTCGCCCAAGCCTTCGACGCTGTCGCGGACGAGCTGGACGCGCACCTGGACCGGCCGTTGCGTGAGGTGATCTGGGGCGAGGACCCCGGTCTCGCCGACCAGACGGCGTATGCGCAGGCGGGGTTGTTCGCGATCGAGGTGGCGCTGTTCCGCCTGGTCTCCTCGTGGGGGGTGCGGCCGGACTACCTGGCCGGGCACTCGGTCGGTGAGCTGGCCGCCGCGCACGTCGCCGGGATGCTGTCACTCGCCGACGCGTCCCGCCTGGTCGCGGCGCGGGGCCGGCTGATGCAGGCCCTCCCGGCCGGCGGGGCGATGGTCGCCATCCAGGCCACCGAGGACGAGGTGACCCCCCTGCTCACCGACGGGGTGGACATCGCCGCGGTCAACGGCCCCCGCGCCGTGGTGGTCTCCGGGCAGGAAGCACCCGTTCTGGCCCTGGCGGCTCGGTTGGCGGAGCAGGGGCGCAAGACGCGCCGGTTGCGGGTCTCCCACGCCTTCCACTCCCACCTGATGGAGCCGATGCTCGCCGACTTCCACACCGTGGCGGAGTCCCTGACCTACGCCCCGGCGTCGATCCCGATCGTGTCCACCGTCACCGGCGACCTCGCCGACGACGGGTTCGGCACCGCGCGGTACTGGGTGGACCAGGTGCGCGGCGCGGTGCGGTTCGCCGACGCCGTGACCACCCTGGCCGGCCAGGGGGTGACCCGGTTCGTGGAGCTGGGCCCGGACGCGGTGCTGACCGCGATGGCCCAGCAGACCCTCGACGAGGCCGACACCACCGTCTTCACCGCCACCATGCGGAACGAGCGACCCGAACCGGGCACGGTCGTCGCCGCGCTCGGTCAGCTGCACACCGCCGGCGTCCCGGTCGACTGGCAGGCCTTCTACGCCGAGACCGGCGCCAACCGGGTCGACCTGCCCACCTACGCCTTCCAGCGTCAGCACTACTGGGTGCCGCCGAACCGCGACGGCGTGAACGCGGAGTCGGCGGGGCTCGCGACGGTCGAGCACCCGCTGCTCGGCGCTGCGATCCCCGCCCCCGACTCGGACGCGGTGGTCTTCACCGGCCGGCTGTCGGTTCGCACGCACCCCTGGCTGGCCGATCACCAGGTGTTCGGCAGTGTGCTGTTGCCGGGGACCGGTCTGGTGGAGCTGGCGCTGCACGCGGCCGAGCACACCGGGTGCACGCAGGTGGAGGAGCTGACGCTGGCCGCGCCGCTGGTGCTGCCTGGCGGGGCCGCCGGGTCCGGTGAGGGCGCGGTGCAGGTGCAGGTCGTGGTCGGCGCCGCCGACGAGGACGGCCGCCGTACGGTGGCGATCTACTCGCGAGGCGCGCAGGCCCCGGCCGACCTGCCCTGGACACTGCACGCCGAAGGCACCCTGTCCACCAACCCGGCAGATGCGAACCCGGCCGGTGCGGACCTGAGCCAGTGGCCTCCGGCGGAGGCCAGCATGGTGGACCTCACCGACGCCTACCAGATCCTGCACGAACGCGGCTACGGCTACGGCCCGGCCTTCCAGGGACTACGCGCGGCCTGGCGACGCGGCGAGGAACTGTTCGCCGAAGTCGCCCTCCCCGACCAGGAACATCAGGACGCCGCACTCTTCGGACTCCACCCCGCACTGCTCGACGCCGCCATGCACGGGCTGAGCTTCGCCGTCCCCGACGAGGCGGACGACGCGGAACGCACGCTGCTGCCGTTCGCCTGGCACGGGGTCGCCCTGCACGCGGTGGGCGCGCGGGCCCTGCGGGTGCGGCTGACCTGGCTCAGCGAGAACACGCTGGCGCTGGACATCGCCGATCCGGCCGGTACGCCGGTCGCCTCGGTCGAGCGCCTGGCGCTGCGGGCGATCTCGCCCGAGCAGCTGGCCGCGAGCCGCCCGGGCGGACTGGAGACGCTGCTGCGCCCGGAATGGAGCGAGCTGCCCGGCACGCAGGCCGAACCGGCCACCCACGCCTGGGTGGCGCTCGGTGGCGACGGTCTCGGCCTGGGCATCCCTGTCGTGGACGACGTCGCCGCGCTGGCCGGCCTGCCGGAGGCGCCGGAGGTGGCGATCTTCCGCTGCCCCGCCCAGGACACCGGCGACGTCCTGGCCGACGTCCGCGGCGCGGCGAACGCCGTGCTGGCCGTGGTGCGGGACTGGCTCGCCGACGAGCGGCTCGTCGACTCCCGGCTGGTCGTGGTGACCTCCGACGCCGCCCCCGCCTCACCTGCCGCGCTGACCGTCGACCCGCGACCGGCACCGGTCTGGGGCGTGCTGCGGGCCGCGCAGGCGGAGAACCCGGGCCGGTTCACCATCCTCGACCTGGACGGCAGTGAGACTCCCGCCGTCGTGGCACAGGCGGTCGCGTCGCGGGAGCCCGAGGTGATCGTGCGGAACGGCGTGGCCGGCGTGCCCCGGCTGGTGCCCGTCCCGCCGCCGGCCGAAGCGCCGGAGTCGCCGTGGCGTCCGGACCGCACCGTGCTCGTCACGGGAGGCACGGGCGGGCTCGGCAGCCTCGTCGCGCGGCATCTCGTGGTGCGGCACGGCGTACGGCACCTGCTGCTGACCAGCCGCAGCGGCCTGGCCGCCGCGGGCGCCCCCGAGCTGGTGGCCGAGCTGTCCGGGCACGGCGCGACGGTCACCGTCGCGGCCTGCGACGTCTCCGACCGCGAGCAGCTGGCCGGGCTGCTCGCGGCCGTGCCCGCCGAGCACCCGCTCGGCGGCGTGGTGCACGTGGCCGGGATCGGCGACAACGGCCTGGTCGCCACGATGACGCCGGAGCGGCTGGACGGCGTGCTGCGGCCCAAGGCCGACGCCGCCTGGCACCTGCACGAGCTGACCCGCGATCTCGACCTGACGGCGTTCGCGCTGTTCTCCTCGGCCGGTGGCCAGGTGCTCGCCGCCGGTCAGGCCAGCTACGCGGCGGCCAACGTGTTCCTGGACGCCCTTGCGGTCCACCGGCACGCGAGCGGCCTGCCGGCCACCGCGATGGCGTTCGGCCTCTGGGACGTGGACACCGGGCTGAGCCAGTGGCTCAGCGACACCGACCTGCACCGGCTGCGCCGCCAGGGCCTGCCGCCGCTGACCGCCGAGGAGGGCCTGGCGCTGTTCGACGCGGCGCTGGCGTCGCCGTACCCGGCGCTCACGCCGCTGAGCCTCGACCGCGCCGCGCTCCGCTCCCGTCCCGGCGAGCCGCCGGCGCTGCTGCGCGGCCTCGCCGGTACGGGGCGGCGCCGGGCGAGCGTCGGCCAGGCCGACCCGGGCGCGTTCCGCGACCGGCTGGCCGGTCTCGGCGAGCCGGAGCGGAAGGCCGCGCTGGAGGAACTGGTGCGGGGCGTCGCCGCCGTGCTGCTCGGCCACGCCGGGGCGGCCGACGTCGACCTCGACAAGGACTTCCTGGAGTCCGGGTTCGACTCGCTGTCGGCCATGGAACTGCGCAACGGCCTCAACGCGGCCACCGGCCTGCGGCTGCCGCCGATGGTGGTGTTCGACAGCAAGACGCCGCGGGAGCTGGCGGCGTACCTGCACGACGAGATGGCGGTCACGCCGGCCGGCGCCCACGCGGCGGGGGCGGCCGCCACGCCGACGGCGGGGGAGCGGGCGCCCGACACGCTGAGCGCCCTGTTCCGCGCGGCGATCACCGACAACCAGGTGGCGGGGGCGTTCGACCTGCTGCGCGCGGTGTCCAACCTGCGGCCGAAGTTCACCACCCCGGCGGACCTCGGCGGGCCGATCCCGGCGGTGCAACTCGCCGACGGCCCGGCGCGGCCGCGGCTGATCTGCCTGTCGACGCCGATGGTCACCGGCGGCGTGCACCAGCACGCCCGGCTCGTACGGCACCTCACCCCGCGGCACGTCTCGGCCATCCCGACGCCGGGATTCGCGGCCGGCGACAGCCTGCCCGCGACGCCGGAGGCGGGCGTGCTCGCGCTGGCCGAGGCGGTCATCGCGGCGGCGGAGGGCGAGCCGTTCGTGCTGCTCGGCTACTCCTCCGGCGGCACCCTCGCCCACGCGGCCGCCGCGTGCCTGGAGCAGCGGTACGGGATCTCGCCCAGCGGCCTGGTCCTTCTCGACACCTTCAAGCTGCACGAGGGCGCCGGGCAGGCGATCCCGATGCAGCAGCTCGCGGCCGGCCTGTTCGACGTCGAGGAGATGTTCGGCGGCTTCGACAGCGCCCGGCTCTCCGGCATGGGCTGCTGGTTCGACATGCTGCCCGACCTCGACATCGGCACGGTGTCCGCGCCGGTGCTGTTCGCGCAGTGCACCGAGTCGTTCCTCGGCACCGAGCCCGCGGACGGGTGGCAGGCCACGTCGTGGGACGCGGCGCACACCGTGCGGCAGGTGCGGGCGAACCACTTCACCATGATCGACGAGCGCGCGCACGTCACGGCGCGGGTCGTCGACGAATGGCTGCAGTCCATTTCCAGCTGATCCGAGTCCTGATCGATTTCGCGTTCCAGCCGATTTCCGGATTTCGGGTTCCGGCTGATCCAAGCTCTGGCTGATTCGAGGAATAACCATGGCTCTCGCGCCGAACGCGAAGGGCACCGTGCCCTTCGGTGAATACCGGACGTGGTACCGGGTGACCGGCGATCTGCGGGCGGGCGTGCCGCCGCTGGTGGTCGCGCACGGCGGCCCCGGCAGCACCCACGACTACCTGCGCAACATCGCGGAACTCGCCGGGCACGGCCGGCCGGTCGTCCACTACGACCAGCTGGGAAACGGCGGCTCGACCCGCCTGCCCGGCCGGGGCGCCGATTTCTGGACCCCCCAGTTGTTCCTGGACGAACTGGAGAATCTGCTGGGCGCGCTCGGCATCGCCGGCGACTACACGCTGCTCGGCCATTCCTGGGGCGGCGTGCTGGCCGCGCGGCACGCGGCGACGCGGCCCGCCGGTTTGCGCGGCCTGATCATCGCGAACTCCCCGGCGTCGTACCCCCTGTGGCTGGGCGAACTGGCCGTGCTGCGCCGCGCGCTCCCCCTGGAGGTCGCGGAGACGCTCACCCGGCACGAGGAGGCCGGCACCACCGACAGCGCGGAGTACGTGCGGGCCGTCAAGGTCTTCAACGACCGGCACGTCTGCCGTCTCGACCCGCTGCCCAGGGACTTCATCGCCTCCCTGATGGAGATCCACAACGACCCCGCCGTCTACTACACGATGAACGGGCCGAGTGAGTTCCACGTCAACGGCACGCTGCGCGACTACTCCGTGGTCGACTGCTGCCCCGACATCGCCGTGCCCACGCTGCTCATCTCCGGCAGGCACGACGAGGTGACTCCGGCCGCCGTCCAGCCGTTCGCCGATCTCATTCCCGACGTCCGCTGGCAGATTTTCGAGGATTCCAGCCACCTGCCGCATCTGGAGGAGCCGGAGCGTTTCCTGCGGGTCGTCCGGGAGTTCCTGGAGAACATCCCGGACCGCGGTGCGACGCCCGTGCGGGTGGGCGAATTCTAAGGGCCTGCACGAGTATTTAGGGGTATACCGGGTGACCGAATTCAATTTATCGTCAATTGCTCGCAACAAGCAGACTCAGAAGATCGGAGGAACTTCGGCATGACGCTGCTTGCTGGCAGTTCCTTGGAGGTCGGGCGATTCCGCGCCTACGGCCCTCGTCATATTGATGAGATCGGTGACCGGTACGGGCTGTCCGAGGACGCCCGCGAGGCGATCCGGCTGATCTCGCTCGTGCTGCCGTTCCGGGTCAACGACTACGTCCTGTCCCAGTTGATCGACTGGTCCCGCGTCCCCGACGACCCGATCTACCGGCTGGTGTTCCCGCAGCACGGGATGCTGTCGGACGAGCAGGAGCGGATGCTGTCCGTGCTGAGCGCCACCGGCGACCGGAGCCGCCTCCAGGAGGCCGTCCGGACCATCCGCGCGGACCTCAACCCGCATCCGTCCGGGCAGAAAGAGCTGAACGTGCCCACCCTGGGCGACGAGCCGATCCCCGGCCTTCAGCACAAGTACCGCGAGACGGTCCTGTACTTCCCGAGCCAGGGCCAGACCTGTCACGCGTACTGCACCTACTGCTTCCGCTGGGCGCAGTTCGTCGGCGACGCCGATCTCCGCTTCGCCGCGCCGAACCCCGACCAGCTGATCGCCTACCTCGGCCGGCACCCCGACGTCTCGGACGTGCTGATCACCGGCGGCGACCCGATGATCATGACGACGGAGCGGCTGCGCGGCCACATCGAACCGCTGCTGGCCGTGGACACCGTGCGGACGATCCGGATCGGCAGCAAGTCGCCCGCCTACTGGCCGTACCGGTACACCACCGATCCCGACGCCGACGACCTGCTGCGGCTGTTCGAGCGGGTGGTGGCCTCCGGCCGGACGCTCGCGCTGATGGCGCACTACAGCCACCCCCGCGAGCTGGAGACCGACGAGGCGCGCGCCGCGCTGGCCAGGGTCCGCGGCACCGGCGCCGTGGTGTACTGCCAGGCCCCGCTCATCAAGTACGTCAACGACGACGTGGACACCTGGGCCCGGCTGTGGCGGCTGCAGTTCGCCGCCGGGGCGGTGCCGTACTACCAGTTCGTCGAGCGGGACACCGGGCCGCACGCCTACTTCCGGGTGCCGCTCGCCCGCTCGGTGGAGATCTTCCACGGGGCGTTCCGCACCCTGCCCGGCCTCGCGCGGACGGTGCGCGGACCGGTCATGTCCGCGACCCCCGGCAAGGTGATCGTGGACGGGGTCGAGGAGACCCCGCAGGGCCGTTACTTCCGGCTGCGGTTCATGCAGGCCCGCCAGCCGTCGCTGGTCGGCCGGCCGTTCCGGGCGCACTACTCGCCGACGGCCGCCTGGCTCACCGAGCTCGAACTCGACCCGGACACCCCCGACGACATCATGACCGCCATCGACGGCGGGGCGGCCCGGATCGGGCGGTGGACGAGGGAGGCGGCCCATGTCCAGTCGTAACGTCTCCCCGAACCTCGCGCTCGACCAGCTCGTCGCCCGGCGCAGAGCCGAGGGCGCCGCCATCGTGCACCTGGGCTTCGGCGAGTCCCGGCTGCCGGTCTTCCGGCCGCTGGTCTCCCGCCTGCTGGAGGGCGCGTCGCGCAACGCGTACGGACCGGTGGCCGGCTCCGCCGACGCCCGCGCGGCGGTGGCCGGCTACTTCACCCGCCGCCGCATGCCGACCGACGCCGACCAGACGGTGCTCGCGCCGGGCAGCAAACCACTGCTGATGGCGCTGCAACTGGTGCTCCCCGGGGACGTCCTGCTGGCCAGGCCGTCCTGGGTCACCTACGCGCCGCAGGCGCGGCTGGCCGGCAAGCAGGTGTTCGGGGTGCCGATCCCGGACGAGTGCGGCGGTGTGCCGGAGCCGGAGGCGCTGCGCGAGACCATCCGGTCCGCGCGCGCGTCGGGGCACAACCCCCGCATCCTGATCCTCACCACGCCGGACAACCCGACCGGCACGGTCGCCTCGCCGGCCCTCGTCCGGGAGTTGTGCGAGATCGCGGAGAGCGAGGACCTGCTGATCCTCTCCGACGAGATCTACCGCGACATCGTGCACGACCCCTGGCGCCCGGTGCTGAGCCCGGCGGAGGTCGTGCCGGACCGGACGATCGTGCTGACCGGCCTGAGCAAGAGCATCGCGCTCGGCGGCTGGCGGATCGGCGCCGCCCGGTTCCCGTCCGGCCCGTGGGGCGAGCGGATCCGCGACGAGGTGCTCGCGGTCGCCAGTGAGATCTGGTCGACCCTGGCCGGCCCGATGCAGGCCGTGGCGGAGTACGTGTTCGCGGAACCGCCCGAGGTGGTGCGCCGCATCGCCGCGGACACCCGCCTGCACGGCATCGTGGCGAACGCCGTCCACGAGATCATGGTCGGCGCGGGCGCGCTGTGCCGCCCGCCGACCGGCGGTTTCTACGTCTACCCCGACTTCGAACCGCTGCGCGAGAGGCTCGACTGGCACGGCGTCACCGACTCGGCGTCCCTGCAGCGGGTGCTGCTCGACGACTTCGGGGTGGCGGTGCTCGGCGGCCACCACCTCGGCGACGACCCCGGCGCGCTGCGCTTCCGCGCGGCGACCAGCATGCTCTACGGCCAGACCGCCGAACAGCGCGAGGCCGCGCTCTACTCCGAACGGCCCCTTTCCCTGCCGCATATCCGCGACGAACTCGACCTGCTCGAGGAGAAATTGTCGGTGTTCGTCTCGTCTGGGGTTACTAAGGGTGCCGCCGTGTTCCCCGCCGGTGTACGTTGAAATTCGAATCAGCCGCTAATCGATTGTGAGGAATGCCATGCCTGTCGACGGCAAGTGGGCGGTCGAAATGCAGAGCCCCATGGGCAAGCAGACCCTTTTCTTCGACCTGAAGTCGAACGGGGAGGAACTGGTCGGCGCGCTTACCGGAACCGACGAGCCCAACCCCGAGCTGCTGGAGGGCAAGGTCACCGGCAACGCCGTCACCTGGAAGCTCAAGGTGACCAAGCCCATGCCGATCAAGCTGAAGTTCACCGCCACGATCAACGACAGCGTCCTGCACGGTCAGGTCAAGCCGGGCATGTTCCCCGGTTTCCCGATCACGGGCCGCCGCCTCTGAGCATGGACAGCGCCATCGTTTTTCCCGGCATGGGGCCGTGCGACTTCGCGACCGTGGCCAGGTTCATGCTGGTCAACCCGGTCGCGAGGCGGCTGGTGGCGGTCGCCGGCGACGTGCTGGGATATGACCTCTTCGAGCGCTACCGCGAGACGAGCGGCGACTACTCCGAATACGCGCAGGTCGCCTTCTTCGTCAACTGCGTGGCGCTCGCGACGTGGGCGCGGGAGGAGTTCGGCGTCGAGCCGGGCCTGTGCGCCGGAGCGAGTTTCGGCGGCAAGGCCGCCGCCGTCCACTCCGGCGCGCTCGGCTTCGCCGACGGAGTGCGGCTCACCGCCGAACTGGTGCGGTACGAGACCGAGTACTTCGCGGCCGAGCACCCCGACGTGGTGACGCAGTCGTTCGTCCGGGTGCCCGGGGAGCGGCTGGCCGAACTGCTCGCCGAGATGGACGAACGCGGCGAGTGGTACGAGATCTCCTGCCAGGTCGACGACGACTTCCACATGCTGTCCGTGCACCGTGACGTGCTCGACGGCCTGCGGAGCCGGCTGCGGGCGCATGGCGGGCTTCCGCTGTACGTCATGGACCCGCCCCTGCACTGCCGCGCCTTCGGCGGCCTGCGGGACAGGGTGGAGGCCGAACTGTTCCCCACGCTCACGTTCACGGACCCGGCGATCCCGGTCGTCGCGGACCAGGACGGCTCGCTGCGGGACACCGCGGCCGGCGTCCGGGACATCCTGCTGGACGGGATCGTCCGCCCGGTTCGCTGGCCTGCCGTCGTCGGGACACTGCGGGAGCGGGGCGTCGGGAAGCTGTACGTCTCCGGGCCCGACCAGCTCTGGGGCCGGGTGGGCGTCACCACCCGCAACTTCGAGGTCGTCGCGCTCGACCCGCGCTGGGCCACGCGCCCGCGCCGGCGGGACCGCGCCGCCCAGGAGCACCGCACGGCCCAGCTGCACCGCGCCGCCCAGGAGCGCGGCGCCGCGCAAGAGAACCTCGCCCGAGCCGGGGCGAGCCTTTCCTAGAAGACCACCCCGTGGAGAGAGTCATCATGTGGGACGAGCGATTCGAGACCATACTCCGCAAACACCTGCCGTTCCTGCCGGACGGGGCCCAGCTCACGGAGGGCAGCGACCTGCGTGACCTCGGCCTCGACTCGCTGAGCATGGTCGACCTGCTCGCGTCGCTGGAGAGCACCTACCAGGTCCGCTTCCGCGACGACATGCTCAGCCTCGGCAACTTCGCCACTCCGGGCGCGCTCTGGGCGACGCTCAGCAGCGTGACATGACCGGCGTGACCGACGACCACGCGCTGTACGCCCGGTTCCTGCGCGGGCTCGCGCTGGCACCCGATCGTCCGGCAGTCAGGGACGGCGATCGGGTGCTCACCTACGCGGAGCTCCACGAGCACGCGCTCCGCCTGGCGGGCGCGCTGCTCGACGTCGTGGGCGCGCGGCCGAAGGCGGTCGGCGTGCTGGCCGGCAAGTCCGTGGAGAGCTACGCCGGCATCCTCGCCGGTCTCTACTCCGGTGCCGCGGTCGCGCCGCTGCACCCGGACTTCCCGGTCGAGCGGACCCGGCGCATGCTGACCGCCGCGGACGTCTCCGTGGTGCTCGGCGACGCCCACGGGCGGCGGATGCTCGACGAGATCGCCGCGTCGGGCACGGACATCCCGGTGATCGCCCTCGACCGGCCGGCCGCCGGGACGGCGCTCGACGCCCCCCTTCCGGTGGCGCCGACCGACATCGCGTACCTGCTGTTCACCTCCGGATCGACGGGCCGGCCGAAGGGTGTGCCGATCACGCACGCCAGCACCGCCCACTACTTCCGGCTGATGGACGAGCGCTACGACTTCGGCCCGGACGACGTGTTCTCGCAGACGTTCGACCTGAACTTCGACTGCGCGATGTTCGACATGTTCTGCGCGTGGGGCGCGGGCGCGAGCGTGCACCCGGTGCCGGCCACCGCCTACCTCGACCTGCCGGCCTTCCTGGCGGAACGGCGGATGACCGTCTGGTTCTCCACGCCGAGCGGCATCGTCCTGGTCCGCAAGCGAGGCGGCCTCACGCCCGGCTCGATGCCGACGCTCCGCTGGAGCCTGTTCGCGGGCGAGGCGCTGCGCGGGGACGACGCCGCGGACTGGCAGGCCGCCGCCCCCGGGTCGACCCTGGAGAACATCTACGGTCCCACCGAGCTGACCATCACCGTCACCGGGCACCGCTGGTCGCCGGAGACCTCGCCGGGGCTGTGCGTCAACGGCCTGGCGCCGATCGGCACGGTGCACGAGGGCCACGACTGGCTGCTGCGCACCGCGGACGGCGAGCACAGCGACACCGAGGGCGAGCTGTGCATCACCGGCCCGCAGCTGACCTCCGGATATCTCGACCCGGACGACAACGAGGGCCGGTTCCTGCACCACGACGGCCGCGGCTGGTACCGCACCGGAGACCGCGTGCGGGTCCTGCCGAACGGCGAACTGGTCTATCTGGGACGGCTGGACTCGCAGGTGCAGGTCCAGGGCTGGCGGGTGGAGCTCGCCGAGATCGAGCACGCCCTGCGCTCCTGCCCCGGCGTCCAGGACGCCGTCGCGGTGACCCGTACGGTCGAGGGCACCACCGAGCTGGTGACCTTCTACACCGGCGTGCCCACCCAGCAGGCCGAACTGGCCGGCCGGCTGCGCCGGGTGCTGCCGTCCGGCCTGCTGCCGCGGGAGTACCGGCACGTCGAGGACTTCCCGCTGAACTCCAACCGGAAGGTCGACCGGGCCCGGCTCGCCCGGGAGGCCGCCGCGATCGACTGAAGCACCGACTGAAGCACCGATTCGTCCGAAGCACCCTCCCGAGGGCACGGCCCTCCCCGGTGGTCCCACCCCACCCCCAGCCACCGGGGAGGGCCGTGGCATGCCCGCACCCGTGCTCGTACCTCCGCGCCACCGGGCCGGCCGTGAAGGTTCCGTAGGGCGAACCCGTACCGACGAAAAAGGCGACCGGCCCTCGCGTCAGGCGCCTGACGCGAGGACCGGTCGCGGCTCGTGGCCCGGGCGGCTCACCCGTGCTGGGCGGCCAGCGCCAGGCGGTCCACCTTCCCGTTGGGCGTGAGGGGCAGCTCGCGCAGCTGCACGATGCGCTGCGGAGCCATGTAGTCGGGCAGCGTGGCCAGGCAGAACGCCTCCAGGTCGCGATGTTCCAGCGCGGGCGCGCCGGGCTCCAGCACGACGAAGGCGGCGAGCACCGGGTCGCCCTCCGGCCGCGGCAGCATCGTCGCCGCGGCCCCGGCGATCCCGGGGAACTCGAGGATCCGCCGCTCCACCTCGCCGAGCTCGACCCGGTTGCCCCGGATCTTCACCTGCGAGTCGGCCCGGCCGCAGAAGTACAGCTCGCCGGACTCGCCGAGATAGGCGAGGTCGCCCGTACGGAACACCGGCTGGCCGGAGCGCGGGTTGAGGGGGTCGGGCACGAGCGCCCTCGCGGTCGCCTCGGGGTCGTCCCAGTAGCCGCTGAACAGGGCGGCGCTGCGCAGGTAGAGCTCGCCGACGACGCCGGGCGTGTTGATCGGGTTGCCCGACTCGCCGATCAGCATCAGGTCGGCGCCCTGGTGCGCGCGGCCGATGGAGAGGCGCTTCTGGTCGGGCGGGAGGGGGTTGGGCACGTCGGTCAGGGAGGCGGCGATCGACTCCGTGCTGCCGAAGCAGTTCACGATCCGTACGCCGGGCAGCAGCTCCTGGATCCGCCGTAGCTCGGGAAGCGGGAAGTTCTCCCCGGAGTAGAGGATGCCGGTGATCCGGTTGAGCTCCGCCAGGGCGCCGGCCTCGTGCCGCAGCACCGGCCGCCAGATCGACGGCACCCCGTTGACCTGGGTGACCTGCGCGTCGCGCAGGAACCCGACGAACCGCCTGGGCCAGCGGAGCAGGTCGCGCGGCACCGGCACGACGGCGGCGCCGCTGCCGAGGGCGAGCGCGATGTCGAGCAGCGAGAAGTCGAACTGGAACGGCGACGTGGACGCCACCCGCCCGCCGGGGCCGACGATCTCGTGGGCCAGCATGCCGCGGAAGAAGGCGAGCGCCGCACGGTGGCTCATCACCACCCCCTTCGGCCGGCCGGTGCTGCCCGACGTGAAGATCATGTACGCCGGGTCCGACGGGATCGGCGTGCGCCACTCGGCCCGGCGGCCCCTGGGGGCGGTGTCGATCCACACCCCGTCGGGGCCGAACACCCCGGTCCCGACCTCCGGCGGCACCTCGACCTCCGGCCGGCCGGCGGCGCGCAGGTAGAGCGCGGGCTCGGCCGACTGGACGATGGACAGCCGCCGGGCCTGCGGGGTCTCGCTGCTCACCGGGATGTAGGTGACGCCCCGCGCCGAACAGGCCAGGAACATCGCGATTCCGGCCGCGGTGGTGTCCGACTCCAGCACGACCCGGTCGCCGACGTCGAGGCCGGCCGCGTCGAGTCCGGCGGCGTACTCCTCCACCCGGCGCAGCAGGCCCTCGTACGTGATGACGTCGAATTCGCCGTCGCCGCGCGACTGTATGACGGCTGGACTGTCCGGCGTCCATTCCGCCCATTGCAATAAGAATTCGTGCAGCAGATCGTTACCCAGACGGATCCGGTGCAGAGACATATGGCCATGGATCACCATTTTTTGATAACACTCCACCGCGACTTCCGGCAACGGCCGACGGCGCCGCCGCGGGCGAAGTCAGGGGGCGATAGGGGTTATTGGGCGGGTGATTCCCTGTCTTAGGGTTTGCGTAGATCGTGGGTGAGATGTGTCTGCCTTTTCAGGCACCTATATTTCGGCAGAGGTACGCCATGTCTGAGTCTGGGTTCGACGGGTCGTGGGCAGCGCGCATACCGGACGGAGGAGCGGCGCTGGCCGCCCGCCTGACCGGTCTGCCGCTCGCCGAGCAAAACCGCGTGCTGCTCGATCTGGTGTGTACGCAGACGGCGGCCGTGCTGCGGAAGTTCCGGCCGGACGACCCGGCCGAGGTCTCGCCCCGCCGGGCGTTCCGGGATCTCGGTCTCGACTCGATCGCCCTGGTCGAACTGCAGAGCCTGCTCAACGCCGTGACCGGGCTCGCGCTGGGGGTGAGCGCCGCCTTCGACCATCCGACACCGGCGTCCCTCGCCGCCTTCCTCCGTACGGAACTGCTCGGGGACACCGGCCCTGAGACCGGCCCGGAGCCGGTCGCCGGCGAGAGGCAGGCCGTCGACGAGCCGATCGCCATCGTCGGCATCGGCTGCCGCCTGCCCGGCGGGGTCGACTCGCCCGAGGGGCTGTGGCGCCTGGTCGACGACGGCCGGCACGTTCTCACCGACTTCCCCGACGACCGCGGCTGGGACCTGGAGCGATTGTTCGACCCCGACCCGGACCAGCCCGGCACCACCTACCTGCGGCGCGGCGGCTTCCTGCCGGAGGCGACGCTCTTCGACGCGGACTTCTTCGGCATCAGCCCGCGCGAGGCGCAGACCATGGACCCGCAGCAGCGGCTCGTGCTGGAGACCGCCTGGGAGGCGATCGAGCGCGCCGGCATCGACCCGGCCTCGCTCGCGGGCAGCCGGTCCGGCGTCTACATCGGGGTCGAGCCCCAGGAGTACGGCCCCCGCATCGCCGACGCGCCCGACGGGCTCGACGGCTACCTGATCACCGGCAACGCGACCAGCGTGGTGGCCGGCCGGGTGGCGTACACGCTCGGGCTGCTCGGACCGGCGCTCGCGATCGACACCGCCTGCTCGGGCTCGCTCGTCGCGGTGCACGTCGCGGCGCAGGCCCTGCGCAACGGCGAGTGCGGCCTCGCGCTGGTGGGCGGCGTGGCCGTGCTGAGCAGCCCCGGGGTGTTCACCGCGTTCAGCAGGCTGCGCGGTCTCGCGCCGGACGGGATCTGCAAGCCGTTCGCCGAGGCCGCCGACGGCACCGGCTTCTCCGAGGGCGCGGCGGTGCTGGTCCTGGAGCGGCTGTCGGACGCGCGCCGCAACGGCCACACCGTGCACGCGATCCTGCGCGGGTCGGCGATCAACCAGGACGGCGCGTCCAACGGCCTGACCGCGCCGAGCGGCCGCGCCCAGCGCCTGGTGATCCGGCAGGCGCTCGCCGACGCGGGGCTCGCGGCGTCCGACGTGGACGTGGTCGAGGCGCACGGCACCGGCACCACGCTCGGCGACCCCATCGAGGCGCAGGCGATCATCGACACGTACGGCCAGGGTCGCGAGCAGGACGACCCGCTGTGGCTGGGATCGGTGAAGTCGAACATCGGCCACACCCAGGCGGCGGCCGGCGTCGTCGGCCTGATCAAGATGGTGCTGGCCATGCGGCACGGGGTGCTGCCGAAGACCCTGCACGTCGACCAGCCGTCGTCGGCCGTGAACTGGTCGGCGGGCCGGGTGTCGCTGCTGACCGAGCCCGTGCCCTGGCAGGAGAACGGACGGCCGCGACGGGCGGGCATATCGGCGTTCGGCGTCAGCGGCACCAACGCTCACGTGATCATCGAGGAGCCGCCGTCGGACGCCGCCGCTGCCACGCCGCCGGCGGGCGACGCTTCCGACGCCGGGACGCGGCCGGTGGACGGCGCCGCGGCGCCCTCGGCACCGTCCGCGGACACGGCGACGGCGCCCGAAGAGACGGTGCCCGAAGAGACGGTGCCGGACCTGGCGACGGCGCCGTGCCTGGTTCCGGTGTCGGCCCGGGGAGACGACGCGCTGCGGGCCCAGGCGGCCCGGCTGCACGACCTGCTTGCGGCCGACGACACCGTGACGCCCGCCGACGCCGGATACTCCCTGGTGACCACCCGTACGGCGTTCCCGGACCGGGCGGTCGTCCTGGCCACCGGCCGGGACGAGTGCCTGCGCGGGCTGCGCGCCCTGTCCCAGGGCGAGAGCGGCCCGGACGTGGTCAGGGGGAGCGTCACCGGCGGTGCGCTGGCGTACCTGTTCACCGGCCAGGGCAGCCAGCGCCTGGACATGGGCCGCGAGCTGTGCGGGACGTATCCCGTCTTCGCCGCCGCCCTCGACGACGCCGCCGGATATCTGGACCTCCAGCTCGACCGCCCGCTCCTGGACGTGCTGTTCGCCGAGCCCGGCACCCCCGAGGCCGATCTCCTCCACCAGACGGCGTACGCGCAGCCGGCCTTGTTCGCTCTGCAGGTCGCCGCCTACCGGCTGCTGGAGTCGTGGGGGGTGCGGCCGGACTACGTCGCCGGGCACTCGATCGGGGAGCTGGCCGCCGCGCACGTGGCCGGGGTGCTGTCGCTCGAGGACGCGGCCACGCTGGTCGCCGCGCGCGGCCGCCTGATGCAGGCCCTCCCGGCCGACGGCGCGATGGTCGCCATCCAGGCCGCCGAGGACGAGGTGACGCCGCTGCTCACCGGCCGCGCCGGAATCGCGGCGGTCAACGGCCCCCGGTCGGTCGTCGTGTCGGGCGACGAGGCGGAGGTGCTGGCCGTCGCGGCCCGCTTCGAGGCCGACGGCCGCAAGACCAGGCGGCTGCGCGTGAGCCACGCCTTCCACTCGCCGCTGATGGAGCCGATGCTCGCCGAGTTCGGGCGGGTGGCCGGGATCCTGACGTACTCGCCGCCGAGCGTGCCGGTCGTCTCCACGGTGACCGGCGAACTCGCCACCGCCGAGGAGCTGTGCTCGCCGGACTACTGGGTGCGGCACGTCCGCGACGCCGTGCGGTTCCGCGACGGCGTCGCCGCGCTGCACGCCAGAGGCGTGGACACGTTCGTGGAGATCGGGCCGGACGGCGTGCTCAGCGCGATGGCCCAGGACTGCCTCGCCGACGCTTCCGGCGACCTCGCCTTCGTGCCCGTGCTGCGGCGGGACCGCGGCGAGGTGCGTCAGCTGCTGACCGCGGTCGCCGTCGCCCACACGCGCGGCGCCGCCCTGGAGGGATCGGCGTACGGCCCGGGGGCCCGCCGCGTCGACCTGCCCACGTACGCCTTCCAGGGCAGGCGTTTCTGGATGTCTCCGCAGGAGCCGAACGACGCGCTGGGCCTCGGCCAGGCGCCCGCGGACCACCCGCTCCTCGGCGCCGTGCTGCGCGCCGCCGGAGAGGACCGCGTCGTGCTGACCGGCCGCCTCTCCCTGCGGACCCACCCCTGGCTGGCCGACCACGTGATCTCGGGCCGGGTCCTGCTCCCGGGCACCGCCCTGCTCGAACTGGCCGTGTACGCCGGTGACCAGGCCGGCTGCCCGCAGGTCGAGGACCTGACCCTGCACGCCCCGCTGGTCGTGCCCGACCGCGGCGGAGTGTCGGTCCAGGTCGTCGTGGCCGAACCCGACGACGCCGGCCGGCGGGTGGTCGACGTCTTCTCCCGTCCGGATGGTGATGGGGACGGGGTGTGGGTGCGGCACGCGTCGGGTGTGGTGGGTCCGGTCGTGGGGGTGGCGGGGTTCGATCTGGCGGAGTGGCCGCCTCGGGGTGCCGAGGTGGTGGATGTGTCGTCGTGGTATCCGGAGTTGGCCGGTCGGGGGTATGGGTACGGGCCGGCGTTCCGGGGGTTGCGGAGGGTGTGGCGGGGTTCGGGGGAGGTGTTCGCGGAGGTCGCGTTGCCTGAGGGGGTGCAGGCGGGTGGGTTCGCGGTGCATCCGGCGTTGCTGGACGCGGTGTTGCAGGCGACCGATGTGGCCACCGATCCGGTGAGTGGTTCTGAGGGGGTGGATGCGGGGGCGGTGCGGTTGCCGTTCGCATTCGGTGGGGTGAGTGTGTTCGCGGCGGGGGCGTCGCTGGTGCGGGTGCGGATCGCTCCGGTGGCGGATGTGGCGGGGGATGCGGTGGCGTTGGAGATCGCCGACGCCTCTGGTGCGCCGGTGGCGTCGGTGGAGTCGTATGTGTGCCGGGCGATGTCGGCGCAGTCGGTGGGGGAGCGGGTCTACCGGGTCGACTGGGTCCCCGCTCCGGTTACTGCCCCGGTCCAGCCGGCCTCCGCGAAGCAGGAGTTCACCCGCTTTGACGTCCCCGTCACCCGCGAAGCCTCGTCAAGTGCGCTGCCGGACACGCAGGCGGAAGCACCCTCTGGGGTCCTGTCAGGGATGCGGTCGGTGGCGGCCGGGGTGTTGGAGCGGGTGCAGGAGTGGGTGACGGTTCCGGAGCCTGGTGGGCCGTTGGTGGTGGTCACGCGGGGTGCGGTGGGGCTGCCGGGTGAGGACGTGGACGTGTCGGTGGCGCCGGTGTGGGGGCTGGTGCGGTCGGCGATGGCCGAGTGGCCGGGCCGGTTCGTGCTGGCCGACATCGATGGCACCACGGAGTCGGAGGCGGTGCTGGCCGCGGCGGTGGCCACCGGTGAGCCCGAACTGCTGATCCGCGCGGGCCAGGTGCGGGTCCCGCGCCTGACCACCATGACCCCCGAGACCGAACCGGTGGGTTTCGGTGCTGGGGCGGTGGTGGTGACCGGGGGTGTCGGTGGGGTCGGTGCGCGGGTGGCGCGGCATCTGGTGACGGCGCATGGAGTGCGGTCGCTGGTGCTGGCCGGGCGTCGTGGCCCGGACACGCCCGGGGCCGATCTGCTGGTGGCGGAGCTGACCGAGTTGGGCGCTCAGGTGCGGGTGGTGGCCTGTGACGTGGCCGACCGGGAGGCGGTGGCGCGGCTGCTGGAGGAGGTGCCGGACCTGACGGCGGTGGTCCACGCGGCCGGGGTGCTGGACGACGGGCTGATCGAGTCGCTGACCCCGGACCGGCTGGACACCGTCTTCGCGCCCAAGGCCGACGCGGCCTGGCACCTGCACGAGCTGACCCGCGACCGGGACCTCAGCGCCTTCGTCCTGTTCTCCTCCACGGCGACCCTGTTCGACGCGCCCGGCCAGGGCAACTACGCCGCGGCCAACGCCTTCCTCGACGCCCTGGCCGCCCACCGGCACGCCCACGGCCTGCCCGCCACCTCGCTGGCCTGGGGCCTGTGGGCCGGCGCGGGAATGGGCGCAGGACTGGACGAGGCCGCACTGGCGCGCATCGCGCGCTCGGGGCTGGTGCCGCTGTCGTCCGAGGAGAACCTCGCGCTGCTGGACGCCGGAATACGCAGCGGACTGCCCGCTGTGGTCCCGGTCCGGGTGGACCACCGGGTGGTCCGCGAACGCGCCGACGGGATCCCGACGCTGCTGCGCGGCCTGGTGCGCCCGGCGACGAAGCGCGCCGGCGCCCGCAACGCCTCCACCGGCGGTGCCGGCGGCCTCGCCGAGCGGGTGGCTGGCCTGTCCGGCGCCGCGCGTGTCGACGCCCTGGTCGAGGTGGTCCGCGCCGAGGCAGCCGCCGTACTCGGGCACGAGAGCGGCGCCGCCGTCGCGCCCGCGCGCGCGTTCAACGAACTCGGCTTCGACTCGCTCGCGGCCGTGGAACTGCGCAACCGGCTCAACGCGATCAGCGGCCTCAAGCTGAGCGCGACCCTGGTCTTCGACTACCCCACGCCCCTCGCGCTCGCCACCCACCTGGCCGAGACGATCGACGCGAAGCCGGTGCGGACCCGTCAGGAGACCACCGTCGCCATCGCCCCCACCGAGGACATCGCGATCGTCGGCATGGCCTGCCGCTACCCCGGAGGCGTACGGTCGCCCGAGGACCTGTGGCGGCTGGTCGCCGACGGCGTCGACGCGATCGGCGAGTTCCCCACCGACCGGGGCTGGCCGCACGACGTGTACGACCCCGAGCTGAGCCGCCCCGCCACCAGCTACACCCGCGAAGGCGGTTTCCTGTACGACGCGGCGGACTTCGACGCCGACTTCTTCGGCATCAGCCCGCGCGAGGCACAGGCCATGGACCCGCAGCAGCGGCTGCTGCTGGAGGTCTCCTGGGAGGCGTTCGAGCGGGCGGGCATCGACCCGAGGTCCGTGCGCGGCAGCCGCACCGGCGTCTACGCGGGGGTCATGTACCACGACTGGGGCCTGCGGCTCGGCCCGCTGCCCGAGGAGATCGCCGCCTACCACGGCAACGGCAGCCTGGCCGGTGTCGCGTCCGGGCGGGTCGCGTACGTCTTCGGGCTTGAGGGCCCGGCGATGACCGTGGACACCGCGTGCTCGTCGTCGCTGGTCACCATCCACCTGGCCGCCGCCGGGCTGCGCGGGGGAGAGTGCGACCTGGCCCTGGCGGGCGGCGTCACCGTCATGTCCACCCCCGACACCTTCGTGGACATGAGCCGCCAGCGCGGATTGGCCGCCGACGGCCGGTGCAAGTCGTTCGGCGCGGGCGCGGACGGCGTCGGCTGGAGCGAGGGCATCGGTCTGCTGGTGCTGGAGCGGTTGTCGGATGCGCGGCGGCGTGGGCATCGGGTGCTGGGGGTGATTCGTGGTTCTGCGGTGAACCAGGATGGTGCGTCGAATGGGTTGACGGCGCCGAACGGTCCGTCGCAGCAGCGGGTGATCGGGCAGGCGCTGGCGGCTGCTGGGCTTTCCCCGGCTGACGTGGATGTGGTGGAGGGTCACGGTACGGGGACGACGCTGGGTGACCCGATCGAGGCGCAGGCGATCATCGCGACGTACGGGCAGGGCCGGGAGCGGCCGTTGTGGCTGGGGTCGGTGAAGTCGAACATCGGGCACACCCAGGCGGCGGCCGGCGTGGCCGGTGTGATCAAGATGGTGATGGCCATGCGCCATGGCGAGCTGCCCAGGTCGCTGCACGCCGCGGAGCCCTCACCCCAGGTGGACTGGGACGCCGGTCAGGTGCGGCTGCTGACCGAGCCGGTGGCCTGGCCCGAGGAGGGCAGGCCGCGCCGGGCGGCGGTGTCGTCGTTCGGTATCAGCGGCACCAACGCCCACGTGATCGTCGAGTCGGCGCCGGGCGAACCCGTACGGGAACCGCGGCCCGCTCCCGCGACCGTGCCGCTGGTCGTGTCGGGCCGCACCCCGCAGGCGCTGCGCGCCCAGGCCGGACGGCTGCTGCCGTACCTGGAGACACTGCCGGACGCGGAGATCGGCGAGCTCGGCCGCGCCCTCGCCACCACACGCGCCGCGCTCGAGTGCCGGGCCGTCGTGACCGGCGCGGACCGGGCCGAGTTCGCGGCCGGCCTCGCCGCGCTGGCGGACGGCTCCACGCCCGCCGGGGCTGCCCGCGAGGGCAGGGTGGCGTTCCTGTTCACCGGGCAGGGCAGCCAGCGCCTCGGCATGGGCCGCGAGCTGTACGGCGCATTCCCGGTCTTCGCCGAGGCGTTCGACGCCGTGCTCGCCGAGCTGGACCGCCATCTGGACCGGCCGCTGCGCGAGGTGCTGTGGGGCGAGGACGCCGATCTGGTCAACCAGACCGGCTACGCCCAGGCCGCGCTGTTCGCGCTGGAGGTCTCCCTCTACCGGCTGCTGGAGTCGTGGGGGACGCGGCCCGACTACGTCGCCGGGCACTCGATCGGCGAGCTGGCCGCCGCGCACGTGGCCGGGGTGCTGTCCCTGGCGGACGCGGCCCGCCTGGTCGCCGCGCGGGGCAGCCTGATGCAGGCCCTGCCGGCCGGAGGGGCGATGGTCGCCGTACGCGCGGCCGAGGAGCGGGTGCGCCCGCTGCTCGGCGACGGCGTGGACATCGCGGCGGTCAACGGGCCGGAGTCGGTCGTCATCTCCGGTGACGAGGCGGCCGTGTCGCGGGCCGCCGCGGCTCTCGCGGCCGACGGCCACCGGACGACCCCCCTGCGGGTGAGCCACGCCTTCCACTCGGCGCTGATGGAGCCGATGCTCGCCGGCTTCCGCGGGGTCGCGGAGGAGCTGTCGTTCGCGTCTCCGGCCATCCCCCTGGTGTCCACCCTCACGGGCACACTGGCCACGGCCGAGGAGCTGGGCTCGCCGGAGCACTGGGTGCGGCACGTGCGGGAGCCGGTCCGGTTCGCCGCCGCCGTGGGCGACCTCGCCGCCCGGAACGTCACCACCTTCGTCGAGCTCGGGCCGGACGCGGTGCTCGCCGCGATGGGGCAGGCCTGCGTCGCGGAGGACGCGGCCGCGTTCGTCGCCGTCGCCCGCAAGGGCCGCGACGAGGTGCGCGAACTCGTCGCCGGCCTCGGCCGGGCGTACGCGCACGGCCTGGCGGTCGACTGGGCCGCGTACTTCGGCGGCGACGCCCCGGCCGGGCTGGACCTGCCCACGTACGCCTTCCAGCGCAGGCGGTTCTGGCTCGACGGGTACACGTACGGCGCGGGCGACGTCGGCGCCGCCGGGCTGGACCACATCACGCACCCGATCCTGTCGGCCGCCGTGGAGTCGCCGGAGTCCGGCGAGGCGGTGCTGACCGGCCGTGTCTCGCCGCGGACGCATCCGTGGCTGGCCGACCACGTGATCTCGGGCCGGGTCCTGTTCCCCGGCACCGGGTTCATCGAGCTGGCGACGCAGGCGGGCGACTGGGCGGGCTGCCCCAGCCTCGACGAGCTCGTCCTCGAAGCGCCGCTCGTGCTGCCCGCCGAGGGCGGGGTCGCCCTGCGGGTGGTCCTCGGCCCCGCCGGTGACGGCCTGACGCGCTCGGTGCAGATCTTCTCCCGTCCGGATGGTGATGGGGACGGGGTGTGGGTGCGGCACGCGTCGGGTGTGGTGGGTCCGGTCGTGGGGGTGGCGGGGTTCGATCTGGCGGAGTGGCCGCCTCGGGGTGCCGGGGTGGTGGATGTGTCGTCGTGGTATCCGGAGTTGGCCGGTCGGGGGTATGGGTACGGGCCGGCGTTCCGGGGGTTGCGGAGGGTGTGGCGGGGTTCGGGGGAGGTGTTCGCGGAGGTCGCGTTGCCTGAGGGGGTGCAGGCGGGTGGGTTCGCGGTGCATCCGGCGTTGCTGGACGCGGTGTTGCAGGCGACCGATGTGGCCACCGATCCGGTGAGTGGTCCTGAGGGGGTGGATGCGGGGGCGGTGCGGTTGCCGTTCGCGTTCGGTGGGGTGAGTGTGTTCGCGGCGGGGGCGTCGCTGGTGCGGGTGCGGATCACTCCGGTGGCGGATGTGGCGGGGGACGCGGTGGCGTTGGAGATCGCCGACGCCTCTGGTGCGCCGGTGGCGTCGGTGGAGTCGTATGTGTGCCGGGCGATGTCGGCGCAGGCGGTGGGGGAGCGGGTCTACCGGGTCGACTGGGTCCCCGCCCCGGTCCCCGCCCCGGCCCAGCCGGCCGCGGGGAAGCAGGAGTTCACCCGCCTGGACGTCTCGGGTGCCCCGCAGACGCTTCCGGGGATGCGGTCGGTGGTGGCCGGGGTGTTGGAGCGGGTGCAGGAGTGGGTGGCCGTTCCGGAGCCTGGCGGGCCGTTGGTGGTCGTCACGCGGGGTGCGGTGGGGCTGCCGGGTGAGGACGTGGACGTGTCGGCGGCGCCGGTGTGGGGCCTGGTCCGCGCGGCCCAGCAGGAGAACCCGGGCCGGTTCGTGCTGGCCGACATCGACGGCACCACGGAGTCGGAGGCGGTGCTGGCCGCGGCGGTGGCCGCCGGTGAGCCCGAACTGCTGATCCGGGCGGGCCAGGTGCGGGTCCCGCGCCTGGCCGTGGTGACCCCCGACAACCAGCCGGCGATCCCCGGTTCCGAGCAGGCGGCTTCTGGCTCCGGGCCGGTGGGTTTCGGTGCTGGGGCGGTGGTGGTGACCGGGGGTGTCGGTGGGGTCGGTGCGCGGGTGGCGCGGCATCTGGTGACGGCGCACGGGGTGCGGTCGCTGGTGCTGGCCGGGCGTCGCGGCCTGGACACGCCCGGGGCCGATCTGCTGGCGGCGGAGCTGACCGGTCTGGGTGCTCAGGTGCGGGTGGTGGCCTGTGACGTGGCGGATCGGGAGGCGGTGGCGCGGCTGCTGGAGGAGGTGCCGGATCTTACGGCGGTGGTCCACGCGGCCGGGGTGCTGGACGACGGGCTGATCGAGTCGCTGACCCCGGACCGGCTGGACACCGTCTTCGCGCCCAAGGCCGACGCGGCCTGGCACCTGCACGAGCTGACCCGCGACCGGGACCTCAGCGCCTTCGTCCTGTTCTCCAGCACCGCGAGCACGCTGGCTGGGGCGGGCCAGGGCAACTACGCCGCGGCCAACGCCTTCCTCGACGGCCTGGCCGCCCACCGGCACGCCCACGGCCTGCCCGCCCTCTCGTTGCCGTGGCACCTGTGGACCGGCGCCGGAATGGCGGAAGGGCTCAGCGAGAGCGACGTCGCCCGCATCGAACGGCAGGGCATCATGCCGCTGTCGGCCGACGAGAGCCTCGCGCTGCTGGACGTCGCGCTGCGCGGCACGGATCCGGTGCAACTGCCGATCAAGCTGGACCGGGCCGCCCTGCGCGCCCGTACCGACGAACTGCCCGCGCCGCTGCGCGCCTTCGCCGCCCGCGCCAAGGCGCAGGCGGTCACGAAGCCGGCGGCCGGCAACGCCCTCGCCGACCGCCTGGCCGGCCGTCCCGCCGCCGACCGCGACCGGATCCTGCTCGATCTCGTACGCGTGGACGTGGCGGCGGTGCTCGGTCACGCCGGGTCCGGCGAGATCGACCCGGACCGCCCGTTCACCGACCTCGGCTTCGACTCGCTGGCCGCGATGGAGTTCCGCAACCGGCTGGGCGCGTCGAGCGGGCTCACGCTGCCCGCGACGCTGGTCTTCGACCACCCGACCGCGCGCGCGGTCGCCGCGCACCTCGCCGACCGCCTGGCCGGCCTGATGGGCGACCGCGTGGCGGACCGGGCCGGTGGAGCCACCGCGGACGTCCCGGCCACCCGCGCCGCGGAGCCGGTCGCGGACGAGCCGATCGCGATCGTCGGCATGGCCTGCCGCTACCCCGGCGGCGTACGGTCGCCCGAGGACCTGTGGCGGCTGGTCGCCGACGGCGTCGACGCGATCGGCGAGTTCCCCGCCGACCGCGGCTGGGACGACGGCGTCTACGACCCGGAACCGGGTGTGCCCGGCAAGACCTACACCCGCCGGGGCGGGTTCCTGTACGACGCCGCCGAGTTCGACCCCGAGTTCTTCGGCATCATGCCGCGCGAGGCGCTGGCCATGGACCCGCAGCAGCGGCTGCTGCTGCAGACCGCCTGGGAGGCGTTCGAGCGGGCCGGCATCGACCCGAGGGCCGCGCGCGGCAGCCGCACCGGCGTCTACGCCGGGGTGATGTACCACGAGTACGCCAGCAGGCTGCGCGAGGTCCCCGAGGAGCTGGCCGGCTACCTCGGCAACGGCAGTGCCGCCAGCGTCGCCTCCGGGCGGGTCGCGTACGCCTTCGGCCTGGAGGGCCCGGCCATCACCGTGGACACGGCGTGCTCGTCGTCGCTGGTGGCGGTGCACATGGCCCACCAGGCGCTGCAACGCGGCGAGATCGACCTGGCGCTGGCCGGAGGTGTCACGGTCATGCCGACGCCGGAGGTGTTCGTCGACTTCAGCCGCCAGCGGGGGCTGGCCGCCGACGGCCGGTGCAAGTCGTACGCCGGAGGGGCCGACGGCACCGCGTGGGGCGAGGGCGCCGGTCTGCTGGTGCTGGAGCGGTTGTCGGATGCGCGGCGGCGTGGGCATCGGGTGCTGGGGGTGATCCGTGGTTCTGCGGTGAACCAGGACGGCGCGTCGAATGGGTTGACGGCGCCGAACGGTCCGTCGCAGCAGCGGGTGATCGGGCAGGCGCTGGCGGCTGCTGGGCTTTCCCCGGCTGACGTGGATGTGGTGGAGGGTCACGGTACGGGGACGACGCTGGGTGACCCGATCGAGGCGCAGGCGATCATCGCGACGTACGGGCAGGGCCGGGAGCGGCCGTTGTGGCTGGGGTCGGTGAAGTCGAACATCGGCCACACCCAGGCGGCGGCCGGCGTGGCCGGTGTGATCAAGATGGTGATGGCCATGCGGGCGGGGACGGCGCCGCGCACCCTGCACGTGGACCAGCCGTCGCCGCAGGTGGACTGGGACTCCGGCCAGGTGCGGCTGCTGACCGAGCCGGTGGCCTGGCCCGAGGAGGGCAGGCCGCGCCGGGCGGCGGTGTCGTCGTTCGGGCTCAGCGGCACCAACGCGCACCTGATCCTGGAGCAGGCGCCGGCCGAGGAGTCCTCGGCCGAGGAGACGCCGTCGTCCGGTCCCGCCGGCCTGCCGATCGTGCCTCTGGTGGTCTCCGGCCGGACCCCGCGGGCGCTGCGCGCCCAGGCGGGCCGGCTCCTGAATCATCTGGAGCTCCAGCCAGAGCTGGACCTTCGCGACGTCGGCTACTCACTGGCCACCGGCCGGGCCGCGCACGCCCACCGCGCGGTGGTGCTCGCCGACGGGCGCGCCGCGGCGGAGCGCGGCCTGGCCGCGCTGGCCGCGGACACCGTCGACCCCGGCGTGGCCGATCTCGTCACCGGAGTGACCGGCACCGGCGGGCAGACCGCGTTCCTGTTCACCGGGCAGGGCAGCCAGCGTCCCGGCATGGGCCGCGAGCTGTACGAGGCGTTCCCGGTCTTCGCGGAGGCGTTCGACGCCGTGCTCGCCGAGCTGGACCGGCACCTGGACCGGCGGCCCGACCACCACGGTGACCGGCCGCTGCGCGAGGTGCTGTGGGGCGAGGACGGCGATCTGGTCAACCAGACGGTGTACGCCCAGAGCGGCCTGTTCGCGCTGGAGGTGGCGCTCTACCGGCTGCTCGAATCCTGGGGGGTGCGGCCCGACTACCTCGCCGGGCACTCGATCGGCGAGCTCGCCGCGGCCCACGTCGCCGGGGTGCTCTCCCTTCCCGACGCCGCCGCGCTGGTGGCGGCCCGCGGCGCGCTGATGCAGGCGCTGCCGCCCGGCGGCGCGATGGTCGCGGTCGCGGCCACCGAGGACGAGGTGACACCACTGCTGACCGGCCGGGCCGGCATCGCGGCGGTCAACGCGCCCGACTCGGTCGTGCTGTCCGGCGACGAGGCCGAGGTGCTCGCCATCGCGGCCGAGCTGGCGGCGGCGGGACGCAAGACCACCCGGCTGCGGGTCTCGCACGCCTTCCACTCGCCGCTCATGGAGCCGATGCTGGACGGCCTGCGCGCGGTCGCCGCGTCGCTCACGTACACGGCCCCGGCGATTCCGGTCGTCTCGACGGTCACCGGCGAGGTCGTCGGCGCGGAGCTGTGCACCGCGGACTACTGGGTCGACCAGGTCCGGCGCCCGGTCCGCTTCGCCGCGGCCGTCTCGGTCCTGGCGGCGGCGGGCGTCACCCGCTTCACCGAACTCGGCCCGGACGGCGTGCTCACCGCCCTGGCCCAGCGGAGCGCGCCGGACACCGCGCTGTTCACGGCCACCGCCCGGCGCGACCGGCCCGAGCCGGCCGCCGTCCTGACCGCGCTCGCCCGCCTGCACTCCGGCGGCGTCGCCGTCGACTGGCGGGCGTTCTTCGCCGGAACCGGCGCACGGCCGGTGGACCTGCCGACCTATCCCTTCGAGAACAGCCGGTTCTGGCTCGACGCGCCGCAGGTCGCCGCCGACGCGACCGGGCTCGGCCAGCAGGCGTCCACGCATCCGCTGCTGTCGGCCGTCGTGGCCATGCCCGACGACCGGGTGGTGCTGACCGGGCGGCTGTGCACGGCCACCCAGCCCTGGCTGGCCGACCACCGGGTGCGGGGCCGGATCCTGCTGCCCGGCAGCGGCCTGGTCGAGCTCGCCCTGCGCGCCGGTCAGGAGGTGGGCTGCGGCACGGTCGCCGAGCTGATCATGGAGGCGCCGCTCGTCGTGCCCGGCCGCGGCGCACTGGCGCTGCAGGTCACCGTGGAACCGCCGGACTCCGCCGGGGCGCGGGCGATCCACATCCACACCCGGCCCGAGGACGGCGGCGGGTGGACGCGGCACGCGACCGGCACGCTCACCGCCGAGGACGATCCCGCCCTCGGCGAGGCCGCCGCCGATCTCACCCAGTGGCCGCCGCCAGGAGCCGCCGAGACGGCGATCACCGGCGGCTACGACCTGCTGGCCGCCCGCGGATACGAGTACGGCCCGGCGTTCCAGGGGCTGCGCGCGGCCTGGCGCGACGGCGACGACGTCTACGCCGAGGTCGCCCTGCCCGAGCGGGCCGCGGCCGACGCGCGGAGGTTCGGCCTGCACCCGGCGCTGCTCGACGCGACCTTCCACGCCGACCTGCTGGACGAGCAGGGCCTGCGGGAAGGCCGCACGGTCATCCCGTTCGCCTGGACCGGCACGACCCTGCGCACGGGTGGCGCCGCCGCGCTGCGGGTGCACATCCGCAGGCTGCGCGGCGACGAACTGTCCACCATGACGCTGGCCGACGACAGGGGCCGTACGGTCGCCACGGTGCGGCGGCTCGCCGCGCGGGAGGTGACTGGGACGGCCGGCGGCGACCCCCGGGGTGGGTCTGTCCTGCGGCTCGAATGGCGCGACCTGCCGCTGGAGGGGGCGACGGCCGGGACCGCACCGGTGCTGGCCGGGGCCGACCACTTCGGTCTCGCGCGGCGCGCCGGTGGCGCGCACGACGGCCTCGCCGCCCTGGTGTCGGCGATCGACGCCGGAGCCCCCGTGCCCGACCTGGTGATCCACCAGTGCCTCGCCGAGCCCGCCGAGGTCCCCGTACGGACGCGGGCGGCCGTCCACGAGGTGCTGGACGTGCTGCGCTCCTGGCTGGCCGACGAGCGCCTCGCCGCCTCCCGGCTGGTGATCCTCACCAGGCACGCCGTCGGCGACGCGGACGGGACCGACGGGCTGGCCCACGCGCCGGTCTGGGGCCTGGTCCGGGCGGCCCAGCAGGAGAACCCCGGCCGGTTCGTGCTCGTCGACACCGACGGCACCCCGGCGTCGACGGCCGTGCTGCTGCCCGCGATCCGGTCCGGGGAGGCGGAGATCATGCTGCGGCAGGGCGTCGCCCGCGTTCCCCGGCTTGCCCCGGCGACCGCGGACCGTGAGACGCCGCCGTGGGACCCGGACGGCACCGTGCTCGTCACCGGCGGCGCCGGCGGGCTCGGCGCGCACCTCGCCCGGCACCTCGTCACCGCCCACGGCGTGCGGCACCTGCTGCTGACCAGCCGCCGCGGCCGGGACACCGAGGAGGCGCGGCGCCTGGAGCGCGAGCTGACCGGCCTCGGCGCGGAGGTGACGATCGCGGCGTGCGACGTGGCCGACCGGGCCGCGCTGGCCGGCGTGCTCGCCGCGATCCCGCCGGACCGGCCGCTCCGCGCGGTGGTCCACGCGGCCGGCGTGATGGACAACGCGCTGATCGGGTCGCTGACGCCGGCGCAGGTCGAGGCGGTGCTGCGGCCCAAGGTCGACGGCGCCTGGCACCTGCACGAGCTCACCGCCGACGCCGATCTGACCGCCTTCGTGCTGTTCTCCTCGTTCGCCGGACTGCTGATCGGCGCCGGGCAGGGCAACTACGCCGCGGCCAACCGCTTCCTCGACGCCCTCGCCGCCCATCGGGCGGCCTCCGGGCGGCCGGCGACGTCGCTGGCCTTCCCGCTCTGGGCGACGCGGACCGGGCTCGGCGGCGAGGCCGTCGACGGGGAGTCGGAGGAGCGCCGGATGGCCGCGCTCGGCATGCCCGCCCTGTCCACCGAGGACGGGCTGGCGCTGATCGACGCCGCACTGACCCGGCCGGACGCGGTGCTGGTGCCGCTCCGGCTCGACCGGGCCGCGCTCGCCGCCGCGGAGTCCGTCCCGCCCATGCTGGCCGGTTTCGTCCCCGCGAAGGCGCGGTCCGAGGCGGCGCGGCCGGCGGAGCGGACCCTCGCCGAGCGGCTGGCGGACGCCGGACCGGCCGACCGGGACCGGATCCTGCTCGACCTGGTGCGGGCGGAGGTGGCGGCCGTGCGGCACGCCGACCCGGACGCGATCGACGTCGCCAGGGGCTTCACCGAGCTGGGCCTGGACTCGCTGGCCGCGATCGAACTGCGCAACCGGCTGTCGGCGGCCACCGGGCTGCGGCTGCCGGCGACGCTGATGTTCGACTATCCGAACCCGCGGGAGCTGTCCGGCTACCTGCGGGAGGAGCTGCTGCCCGGCCTGCCCGACGAGGCGTCTCCGGAGGAGGGGCAGGCGGAGCCGAGCCTGCCGACGATGCAGGAAATCAACGACATGACGGTCAGCGACCTTGTGCGCGCGGCGTTGTCCGGGTCGAACTGAGCAGGAGGGGTACATGGACGTCCCGGTTGAGGAGATTGTCGCGGCGCTGCGGAAATCTCTGCTGGACAACGAGGCGTTGCGGCAGCGCAACGCGGAACTCGCGGCGGCGGCGACCGAGCCGATCGCGATCATCGGTATGGCGTGCCGGTATCCGGGCGGGGTCACCACGCCCGAGGAGCTGTTCCAGCTCGCCGTGGACGGCAGGGACGGGGTGTCCGCCTTCCCGGCCGACCGGGGCTGGGACCTGGAGGGCCTGTACGACCCGGAGCCCGGCAAACCCGGCCACAGCATCGCCCGCGAGGGCGGGTTCCTCTACGACGCGGCGGACTTCGACGCCGACTTCTTCGGCATCTCGCCGCGCGAGGCGCTGACGCTGGACCCGCAGCAACGGCTCCTGCTGGAGGTGAGCTGGGAGGCCTTCGAACGGGCCGGCATCGACCCGGCCTCGCTGAACGGCAGCACCACCGGCGTGTTCGGCGGCGTGATGTACCACGACTACGGGTTCGGCACCAGCGGCGGCAGCGACGTCACCGGCCGGGTGGCGTTCACCCTCGGCCTGCAGGGCCCGGCGGTCACGATCGACACCGCCTGCTCGTCGTCGCTGGTCGCCGTCCACCTGGCCGCCCAGGCGCTGCGTACGGGGGAGTGCTCGCTCGCGCTGGCCGGCGGCGTGACCGTGATGGCCAACCCGGACATGTTCGTCTTCTTCAACACCCAGCGCGGCCTGGCCAGGGACGGCCGGTGCAAGTCGTTCTCCGCCGACGCGGACGGCACGGGCTGCTCCGAGGGCGCCGGCGTCGTGCTGCTGGAGACCCTCTCGAACGCGCGCCGCAACGGGCATCCGGTGCTCGCCGTGCTGCGCGGGTCGGCGATCAACTCCGACGGCGCGTCCAGCGGGATGACCACCCCGAACGGGCCGTCCCAGCAGCGGGTGATCCGCCAGGCGCTGCGCAACGCCGGGCTCTCCCCGGCCGACGTGGACGTGGTCGAGGCCCATGGCACGGGCACCACCCTCGGCGACCCGATCGAGGCGCAGGCCCTGCTCGCCACCTACGGCAGGCAGCGGCCCGAGGACGGCTCACCCCTGCTGATCGGCTCGATCAAGTCGAACCTCGGTCACACCCAGGCCGCGGCGGGCGTCGCCGGGGTCATCAAGATGGTGCAGGCGCTGCGCAACGGGGTGCTCCCGAAGATCCTCCACCTCGACGAGCCGACCCCGCACGTGGACTGGTCGGCCGGCCGGGCGGAGCCGCTGCGGGAGGTGCGGCAGTGGCCGGCCGGCGAGCGGCCGCGCTACGCGGGGGTGTCGTCGTTCGGGATGAGCGGGACCAACGCGCACGTCATCATCGGCGAGGCCCCGGAGGAGCCGCCCGCGCCCGCCCGCCTGCCCCTGCCGGTCGTCCCCCTGCTCGTGTCCGCCCGTACGGAGGAGAGCCTGCGCGCGCAGGCCGGTTCGCTGCGGACCCGCCTGGTCGCCGGGCCGGCCGCCGTGTCGGCCCCGGACCTGCTCGACATCGCCGCCACCCTGGCCACCGGCCGGGCCGTCCACGAACACCGCGCCGTCGTGATCGCCGCGGACCGGGACGAGGCGGTGGCCGGGCTGTCCGCGCTCGCCGACGGCGGCGCCCGGCCGAACCTGTGGCGCGGCGAGGCCGCCGCGCACCGCACCGCCTTCCTGTTCGCCGGGCAGGGGACGCAGCGGCTCGGCATGGGCCGGGAGCTGCACGGCACGTTCGGGGTCTTCGCGTCGGCGTTCGACGAGGCGGTCGCCGCGCTGGAGGGCTGGCTGGCCCGCCCGCTGCGGGAGGTTGTCTGGGGCGGCGACGCGGAGGCGCTGGCCCGGACCGGGTCCGCCCAGCCGGCGCTGTTCGCGCTGGAGGTCGCGCTCTACCGGCTGCTGGAGTCGTTCGGCGTGACGCCCGACTACCTCGCCGGCCACTCGATCGGCGAACTGGCCGCGGCCCACGTCGCCGGTGTGCTGTCCCTGTCCGACGCGGCGCGGCTCGTCGCGGCGCGCGGGACGCTCATGCAGGCGCTGCCCCCGGGCGGCGCGATGATCGCCGTCGCGGCGGCCGAGGAGGAGGTGCTGCCCCTGCTCACCGGCCGGGTCGGGGTCGCCGCCGTCAACGGCCCGGGCTCCGTCGTCGTCTCCGGCGACGCGGAAGAGGCGGAGGCGATCGCCGCCCACTTCGCCGCCCTCGGCCGCAAGACCAGCAGGCTCCGCGTGTCGCACGCGTTCCACTCGCCGCTGATGGAGCCGATGCTCGCCGAGTACGCGGCGGTCGCGGCCGAGATCGCGTACGGCGAGCCGCGCGTCCCCGTCGTGTCCACGGTGACCGGCGAACCGGCGCCCGCCGGCACCTGGTCGGCGGACTACTGGGTGCGGCACGCGCGGGACGCGGTCCGCTTCGCCGACGCCGTCCGCTTCCTGGCCGGCGCCGGAGCCGACCGGTTCGTCGAGATCGGCCCGGACGGCGCGCTCGCCGGCCTGGCGGGGGAGATGCTCGAACCCGGCCGGGCCGAGACCGTCGCCCTGCTCGCCCGCACCGTGCCAGAGACGCGGGCACTGCTCACCGCCCTCGGCCGCCTGCACACCGGCGGTGTGCCCGTCTCCTGGCCCGCGTTGTTCGAGGGCCGCGGCGCGCGCGTGGCGGACCTGCCGACCACCGCCTTCGCCCGCCGCCGCTACTGGTCCGAGGAGGAGTGCGGCACGACCGCGAACGCGACGGGCCTCGGGCAGCGGGCCGTCGACCATCCGCTGCTCACCGCGGTGGTCGCCGTGCCGGACACCGGCGGGCTGCTGCTGACCGGGCGGCTGTCCGCGCAGGCCCAGCCGTGGGTGCCCGACCACGCCATCTCCGGCACCGTGCTGTTCCCCGGGACCGGCCTGGTCGAGCTCGCGATCGCCGCGGGCGACCACGTCGGCTGCCCCACCCTGGACGAGTTCACCCTGCACGCGCCGCTGGTGCTCGGCGACGCGCCGGTCGAGGTGCAGGTCAGTCTCGGCGTGGCGGACGACACCGGCCGCCGGGCGGTGACCGTCTACTCCAGGACCGCGGGCGGGCCGCTCGACGCCCCCTGGACCCGGCACGCGCAGGGCGTGCTCTCGGCGGCGGTCGCGCCGGCGCCCGAGCCGGAGCTCGCCGAGTGGCCGCCGCCCGGCGCGACTCCGGTGGACCTGGACCGCGCGTACGAGCGCCTCGCCGACCGCGGGTACGACTACGGCCCGGCGTTCCAGGGCCTGCGGGCCGCCTGGCGGGACGGCGACGACTGGTTCGCCGAGGTGGTGCTGCCCGAGCACGTGGAACCGGGCCGGTTCGGCATCCACCCGGCGCTGCTCGACGCCGCGATGCACGCCGACCTGCTGGACGAGGACAGCGCGGGGCAGACCCTCCTGCCGTACGCATGGACGGGGGTGTCGCTGCACGCGACGGGAGCCTCCGCGCTGCGGGTGCGGATCCGCCGCCAGGGCCGCGAGGAGGTCACCGGGGTCCTGGTGGCCGACTGGTCCGGGCGGCCGGTGCTGTCGGTGGACGCGCTGGTCTCCCGCGCCGTGGACGCCGGCGCGCTGCGCACGCCGACCGGCGCGGAGCTGCTGCGGGTGGAGTGGACGAGGCCGGACGTCCCGCCGCCGGGCGCGGACGCGGTCCCCGTCGTGGACGACCTGTCCGAGCTGGGCGCGAGCGTGCCCGAGGTGGTGGCCTTCCGGTGCTTCGGCGACGGCGGCGACGCCGCGGACGTGCCCGCCGCCGTAAGGGCCGCCTGCGGGCGGGCGCTCGGCGCGGTCCAGGCGTGGCTGGCCGACCGGCGGTACGCCGACTCCCGGCTGGTCCTGCTGACCCGGAACGGCGTCCGCGTCCACGACGAGGCGATCGACGTCGGCCAGGCGCCCGTGTGGGGCCTGGCGCGGGCCGCGGCGGCGGAGAACCACGGCCGGTTCGCCGTGGTCGACGTCGACGCGGAGGCCGGCGAGCGGGTGATCGCCGCCGCCGCGGCGTCCGGCGAGCCGGAGGTCGCGGTGCGGGGCGGGGAGATCCTGGTGCCCAGGCTCGCCCGCGTGACCGCCCTCGTGACCGGCGACGCTCTCGCGGCCGAGGACAGGACCCCGTGGCCGGCCACGGGGACGGTGCTGATCACCGGCGGCACGGGCGGGCTCGGCGCCGTGATCGCCCGGCACCTGGTCGCCGAGCACGGCGTGCGGAGCCTGCTGCTCGCCGGCAGGCGCGGCCCCGCCGCGCCCGGCGCGGCGGAACTGGCCGAGGAGCTGCGCGGGCTCGGCGCGGAGGTGTCCGTGGCCGCCTGCGACGTGTCGGACCGGGACGCCGTCGCGGCGCTGCTCGCCGAGGTCCCGCACGAGCGCCCGCTGACCGGCGTCGTGCACGCGGCGGGCGTCGCGGAGAACGCCCTGATCAACACGATCACCCCGGCCGACGTCGACCTGTCGCTGCGGGCCAAGGCCGACGGGGCGTGGCACCTGCACGAGCTGACCGCCGGGCTGGACCTGTCGGCGTTCGTCCTCGTCTCCTCGGCCGGCGGCCAGGTGCTCGCCGCCGGACAGGCCGGCTACGCCGCCGCGAACGTCTTCCTCGACGCGCTGGCCGTCCACCGTACGGCGGCGGGCCTGCCCGCGACGTCCATGGCGTTCGGGCTGTGGGACGTCGACACCGGCCTGAGCACGGGGCTCGGCGAGGCCGACCGGCAGCGGATGCGGCGGCAGGGACTGCCGCCGCTGTCACCCTCCGACGGGCTGGCGCTGTTCGACGCCGCTCTGGGCGCCGGAACCCCGGCGCTGGTGCCGTTGCGGGTGGACCAGACCGCGCTTGACGCCCGCACCGACGAGGTGCCCGCGCTGCTGCGCGGCCTGCGCAGCCGGAGGATCCGGCGGGTGGCCGCCGAGGCGGACGGCCGACCGGCCGCCTCGGACCTCGCCGCGAGCCTGGCCGAGCTGGCCCCGGCCGACCGCGAGCGGGTGGTGCTCGACCTGGTGCGCACCCACGCCGCGGCCGTGCTCGGCCACGACAGGAACACGGCGATCGGCCCGGACCGCGGCTTCCTCGACCTCGGCTTCGACTCGCTGAGCGCGCTGGAGCTGCGGAACCGGCTCAACACGGCGACCGGGCACCGGCTGCCCCCCACGCTCATCTTCGACTACCCGACGGCCGCGGCGGTCGCCCGCCACCTGGTGGACCTCTTCGCCGCCAAGCTCCCGGCGCCGGAGGTCGATCTCGGCTCGGCCACCGCCGACGAACTGTTCGCGATCCTCGACAACGAGCTTGAGACGCTGTAACCCATGGTCATGGCCCTGCCGGGCGCCCGCTCACCGAGCGGGCGCCCTTTGGCGGCCGCGGATTTTTACGTATGATTAAGACAACTGTATTAGACGGCGTAAGGATTTCGATTATGGGACACCGCGAGGACCTGCTGGAGGGCGCCAAGCGCTGCCTGCGCGAGAAGGGGTACGCCCGTACCACGACCCGTGACATCGTGGCGGTCTCCAATACGAACCTCGCCTCGATCGGGTACCACTTCGGGTCGAAGGAGAACCTGCTCAACGAGGCGCTGATCGATGCCCTGGGGGAGTGGGGCAAGGAGCTGGAGGGCGCGCTCGCCGCGGCCATGAGCCAGGCCGGCGGCGCGCTGGAGCGGTTCGAGTCGATCTGGAGCCGCCTCGTCGAGTTGTTCGCCAACGACCGGGCCCTGTGCGCGGCGAACATCGAGGTGTTCGCGCAGATCGAGCATGTTCCGACCGTGCGCCAGGTGCTCGCCGACGGGCTGGAGCAGGGCAGGGAGGGCCTCGGCCGGCTGTTCGGCACGGTGAGCGAGGACACCGACCAGGAGACCGCCCGCGCCGTCGGGTCGTTCTACCAGGCCCTGGTCACCGGGGTCATGGTCCAGTGGCTGATCGACCCCGGCCGGGCGCCGTCCGGGCACGACCTCACCGCGGCGCTGCGTCAGATCGCCGCCGGCCTGATGTGGAACGGCGGCACCCGGGAGCCCGAACCCGAGCACGTCTGAGCGCCCGGGTACGTTCTCCCGAGCGCATTCGACCGCCGGCAACGACAAAGGCCCGGAAGGTATCACCTTCCGGGCCTTTGCCGTGTGACGTGGTCAGTCGTCCTCGTCGTCGGTGTTCTCCAGCATCTCCGCCTGCTCCGCGCTGATCACCACGTGGGAGACGTCGACGGTGGCCGGCTGGTGACGCGAGAGCGCGTCCTTGATCGGCACCTCGAGACGCGCGGCCTTGGCCGCGTCGAGCTCCTCGCGGCGCTCGGCGAACTCGGGCATGACCTCCCGGGCGAACAGCTCCAGCGACTCGCAGATGTGCTCGTGCTTGTTGGCGCCGATCTGCACCTGGAAGATGATCTGGTCGACGCCGACCGCCTCGTACGACCGGACCAGCTCGCGCAGCTGGTCGGGCGTGCCGATGGCCTTGCGGAGGTTGTCGATGCGGGCGAGCAGGTCGGGGTCCATCTCGGCCCGGGTCTCCGGCGGCAGGTGCCGGCTGAAGCCGAAGGCGTCCCGGTTCTCCGCGAAGTCCTTGGCGATGTCGGTGGCGCCCGGCCGGTGCGCGCCGTGCATCCAGTAGTGCAGGAACGAGTACGCGAAGAAGTGGGCGCCGTGCACGCCGCGGTCCAGCGCCGTCTCCTCGTCCTCGTGGCACATGAACGGCATGACCAGCGCGAAGTTGGGGTTGACGGCGTAGCCGGCCGGCACGCACTCCTCGGAGGCGATCAGGTCGTAGTAGGTCTCGACGCGCTCCTTCGCCTCCTCGGGGGAGACGAACGCGAACGACAGCGCGCCCATGCCGTTGCGCGCCGCGTACTCCACCGTCTCGGGCGAGCTGCACGCGACCCACAGCGGGGGGTGGGGCTTCTGCTTGGGCTTGGGCACCACGTTGCGCGGCGGGACGTTGATCCACTGGCCCTGGTGGCCGGTGAACGGCACCTCGGTGAGCATGCGGGTGATCACGTCGATCGCCTCCCGCCACTGCTCGCGCTTCTTGTCCCGCTCGACGTCGAAGGCGCCCACCTCGAGCTGGGTGCTGCCCTGGCCGCTGCCGAAGTCGACCCGGCCGCCGGAGATGAGGTCGAGGGTCGCCAGGCGCTCGGCCACGCGTACGGGGTGGTTCACGTTCGGGGGAATCGAGACGATCCCGTGCGCGAGCCGGATGTTCTTCGTCCTGGCCGCGGCGGCGGCCAGGAAGACCTCGGGGGCGGCCGAGTGGGAGTACTCCTCCATGAAGTGGTGCTCGGTCTCCCACACGTAGTCGTAGCCGAGGCGGTCCGCGAGCTCGATCTGCTCAAGGGACTCCTTGAGCACCCGCTCCTCGCTGTCCTCGGTCCACGGCTTCGGCACCTGGTGGTGGTAGAACAACCCAAAGCGCATGACTTACCACACGCCCCTCTTGAGCAGGGCACCGGCGTCGATCTTGAACTGGTTGCCGGTGACGTAGCGGGACTCGTCCGACGCGAGGTAGACGACCGCGTGCGAGACGTCGGACGGGTCCAGGCACGGGATGGGCATGCCGTGGATCATGGCGAAGGAGGCGTTGCCCTCCTCCCGGGTCGGGTGCTCCAGGTCCGGCCGGAACAGCCGCCACACGGACTCGTTCTGGATCATGTCGGTGTCGACGTTGGTCGGGTGGATGGCGTTGACCCGCCGGCCCGAGGGCGCGAGCTGGAGCGCCAGCGTGTTCACGTACTGGATCAGCGTGGACTTGGCCAGGCTGTATCCGAGGCCGCCGGGGCCCATCGGGCCCGGGTCCCCGCGGTCGGGGATCAGGCCCACCATGGAGCCGACCACGATGACCGACGCGGTCTCGCTCAGGTGCGGCAACGTGGCGTGAATCGTGTTGATCACGCCGACCAGGTTGATGTCGACGGTGTCGGTGAACGCGGTCAGCGGCCGGTCCGGCCCGAGGACGCTGATCCCGGCGTTGGGGATCACGACGTCCAGCCTGCCCAGCTCCGCCACACCGTCGTCGATCGCGTTCTGCAGTTCGGCGCGGTCGCGGACGTCCACCTGCCGGCTGAAGATCCGGCGGCCGGTCTGCTCGACCAGGCGGACGGTCTCCTTCAGGTCTTCGACAGTGGCCATCGGATACTGGGCGACCTCAATGTCCGTGCAGGCGTCCAGCGCGATGATGTCGGCGCCTTCCTCCGCCAGCCGGACGGCGTGGCTGCGTCCCTGCCCACGCGCCGCACCGGTGATCGCAACGACCTTGCCTTCCACGCGGCCCATACGGCCCTCCTGTGGTATGTGCGTCAAGGAATCTCCCGAACAGGATGTCGTGCCGGGCATGTCCGTCGCGTCCCGCAAGCACCCCTGTCATCGTCGCCAGGCCTCGCCGCGCGGTAGGGGTGTGCCGGGCGCCGGACCCCTACTACACCCCTGACCTGTGCCTTTTGCCTTCAGATCGTCGTGACGGCGTGGTTGTCTTGCGGTGCGGAACCCGTGTTCACCTCCCTGTCACCCCCCCCGGGTGACGAGACGGAGCGACGACATGATCGTGATTCCCGCCGCCCTGTCCGAGAGCCCTGGGTGTCCGGTCCACCGGCCGATCGCGGCGCCGGACCCGGTGCGCTCGGCGTCGAGGTCGCCGCCCGCCGGCGGTGCGCCTCACGCGGCTCGCGGTCGTGCCGCCGGTCCTGCCTGCTCGCTCCTCGGCATCACAGGCGCTCGGGCGCCTCGGCAACTCGGTCTATACAAGGGTCTAATACGGACGTATGATTAAATCATGACTACTAAACAACTCGCCGGACGCAAGGAATGGCTGGCGCTCGTCGCACTCGCGGTGCCGCCCCTGCTGGTCGCCATCGACATCACGGTGCTCTACTTCGCCGTCCCGTCCATCGCGGCAGACCTCAAGCCCACCAGCACGCAGCAGCTGTGGATCATCGACATCTACGGGTTCGTGCTGGCCGGCATGCTCTTGACCATGGGTAACCTCGGCGACCTGTTCGGCCGCCGGCGCACCCTGATGATCGGTTGCACCATCTTCGGGCTCGCGTCCCTCGGCTCGGCGTTCGCCACGAGCCCCGAGATGCTGATCGTGTGCCGCGCGGTGCAGGGCCTGGGCGGAGCGGCGCTGATGCCGTCCTCGCTCGCGTTGCTGCCGGTCATCTTCACCGACGACAAGCAGCGCCGCACCGCCATCACGGTGTTCTCGCTGGCCATCTCGGCCGGCGCGGGCTTCGGCCCGGTGCTGAGCGGCGTGCTGCTGAACAACTTCTGGTGGGGCTCGATCTTCCTGATCAACGCTCCGATCATCGCGATCCTGCTGATCGCGATGCCGTTCCTCGTCCCCGCCTTCCGGCTGCCGCGCGACCAGGTCGGCCAGTTCGACTGGCTCAGCGCGCTGCTGTCGCTGGTGGCGGTGCTCAGCGTGATCTGGGGTGTCAAGGAGCTCGCGATCAACGGCGTGGAGGCGGTCCCGCTCGGCGCGGTCGTCGGCGGCCTCGTGCTCGCGGTGATCTTCGTGGTGCGGCAGCGTCACCTGACCCACCCCATGATCGACCCGAAGCTGTTCAGGACCCGCGGCTTCCTGCCGGTGCTGACGGTCAGCGCCACCGGGTTCTTCCTGGTCATCGGGTTCTCGGTGTTCACCACGCAGTTCCTGATGGAGGTCATCGGCCTGCGGCCGCTGCCGGCCGCGCTGTGGTCGATGGCGTCCCCGGTGATCTCGGGCAGCCTCGTGCCGGTCGCCATGGGCATGGTCGACAAGGTCAAGCCCGCCTACCTGATGGCGTCCGGGTTCCTGCTCGCCGCGATCGGCTTCGGGATCATGACCCAGGTGACCGCCGACAGCGGCATCTTCCTGGTCGTGAGCGGCATCGTGGGCATCGGCGTCGGCACCGCGCTGCTGTTCGCCCTGCTGACCGACATGGCGGTCGCGATCTCCCCGCCGCGGCAGGTCGGCGCGGTCTCCGCGCTCACCAAGACGCTGCAGGAGTTCGGCGGCGCACTCGGCCTGGCGATCTTCGGCACCATCGGCGCCGCGATCTACCGGAACTACCTGGGCACCCGGATCGACGGCGTGCCGGCCGAGGCCGTGCGCGCCGCCCGGCAGACCATGGGTGGCGCGGTCGCCGTGACCCAGTCGCTGGCGCCCGACGCCGCGCGAGCGCTGCTCGCGGTCGCCCGTGAGGCGTTCGCCAAGGCGACCAGCCTCACCGCGATCCTCGGCATCGTGATCGCGCTCGTGTCGGCCGTGCTGCTGGTCACCCGGCTGAGCCACGTCACGTACACAAAGGAAGGAGAGGAGGTGCTCCCCGGGCCGGTCACTCCCGAGGTCCCCACCACGATTTGACCGGCACGACGCGGCGGCCGGCGAGCCCCACCCGAACCCCACCCTCGCCGTTCGGCCCGCGCACAGGGGTCCGGCTTTCACCGGCACCGCCGGAAAGCCGGACCCCTCTTCCCTCTCGGCGTCTTCGATCCCGGCGTTCAATCTCTGCCCGCGGCGACGTCCAGTGCATCCCCACACGACACACGAGCATGTGAGGAGTTCACATGAGCAGTCGGCAATCCCCGACGCCGCATGCGGTGTCGCTGTCCGGAATTCGCAAGGTCTACGGCACGGGCGACAACAGCGTGGTCGCGCTCGAATCCGTTACGGTGAACTTCGAACGGCGCACGCTCACCGCGGTGATGGGCCCGTCGGGTTCCGGCAAGACGACCCTGCTGCACTGCGCGGCGGGGCTCGACGAGCCCACCGAGGGATCGGTGAAGCTCGACGGCCAGGAGATCACCGGTCTCAGCGAGACCGCGCTGACCCTGCTGCGGCGGGACAAGGTCGGATTCATCTTCCAGGCGTTCAACCTGATGCCCGCGCTGACCGCCGAGCAGAACGTGGTCCTGCCGCTGCGGCTGGCCGGACGCAAGATCGACAAGGCCAAGGCGAGGGACGTCCTGACCCAGGTGGGCCTGGGCGACCGGGCCGGCCACCGGCCGAGCGAGCTGTCCGGCGGGCAGCAGCAGCGGGTGGCGATCGCCAGGGCGCTCGTGGCCAGCCCGGCCGTGATCTTCGCCGACGAGCCCACGGGCTCGCTGGATTCCAAGACCGCCCGCGAGATCCTCGAACTGCTGCGTGAGTCGGTGCGCCTCTACGACCAGACCGTGGTGATGGTCACCCACGACCCCGTCGCCGCGTCCTACGCCGACCGCGTGGTGTTCCTCGTCGACGGGACGGTGGTCACCGAGATGGCCAACCCCACGGCCGAGTCGGTCGCCGAGCAGCTCACCCGGCTGGGCGAGTGGGCGAAGCAGCGGTCGGTCGCGCGCGCGGAGGGCGGTCGCTGATGTTCCAGCTTGCCCGGAGAACCCTCCGCTATCGGTGGGGGGGATATGTCGCGACCTTCATCGGGATGTTCTTCTGCAGCATGATGCTGGTCGCCGCGGGCGGGATGATGGAGACCGGCCTGCGGCAGACCGTCCTGCCCCAGCGCCTCGCGGGGGCGGACGTGGTGGTCGCGGGCGACCCGCGCTACATCCTGGCCGACAACCCGGTCGGCGCGCTCAACGAACGCGTGCAGGTCGACCGCGACCTGGTGACCAAGCTCGCCGCACTCCCCGGCGTGAAAGCGGCCATCCCCGACGTCGCCTTCGACACCTTCGTGCTCCGCGACGGCAGCCCCGTCGACACGGAGGCCCACGGGCGTGACTGGGGATCCGCGGTGCTCAGCCCCTACTCCATCGGCGCGGGCGCCGCTCCGCAGCGTGCGGGGGAGGTCGCGCTCGACACCGACACCGCGCGCCGGATCGGGGTGTCCGCCGGAGACAAGATCAAGATCGGCGCGCACGGCGCCGTCGGCGAGTTCACCGTCACGGGCATCGTCGCCCCGGCGCAGCCGACGACCGAGCGCTCCATCTTCTTCACCGGCCCGGACGTCCAGCGGCTCGCGCGGGACCCCGCCCGGGTCGACACGATCTCCCTCGTCGCCCAGCCCGGCACCGACGCCGCCGCGCTCAGCGCGAAGGCCACGGCGGCCGTGGGCGGCCCCGGCATCGCGGTCCTCACCGGGAACGACCGCGGCAACGCCGAGTTCCCCGCCTCCCTCGAAGTCCACGACCTGATTCTGATCGCCGGCATCTTCGTCGCGCTGTCGCTGGTCGCCGGGCTGCTCGCGGTCGCCTCCACGCTCTCGCTGGTCGCCAGCAACCGGGAGCGGGAGATCGCGGTGCTGCGCGCGATCGGCGCCACGCCCTGGCAGACCCGCAGGATGATCCTCGCGGAGGCGCTGGTGGTGTCGCTGCTGGCGACCACGCTCTCCGTCCTGCCGGGATGGTTCGTCGGCGAGTTCCTGTACCGGATGGTGGTCAGGATCGGCGTGGCCCCCGAAGAACTGTCCTACGAGCGCGGATGGGTGCTCCCGGTCATCGCGTACGTGCTGGCCGTGGCGACCTCGCTCGGCGCCGGCCTGATCGCCGGGAAGCGGGCCCTGCGCGCCCGGCCCACCGCCGCGATGGCCGGCACCGACACGGCGGTCAAGCGGACCGGCTGGGTCCGGCGGATCATCGGCCTGGTGCTCTTCGCCTACAGCGGCGGGCTGGTCTTCGTCGCGCTGAACCTGGTCACCGGACCCTTCATCGCGGGCCCGGCCAACTGGGCGGCCATCCTGTTCGCGCTCGGCGTGATGCTCCTCGGCCGGGACATCACCCGGGTCCTGGTCGCGGTGCTCACCCCGCCGCTGCGGCGGATGTCTTCGGTGTCGGGCTACCTCGCCGCGCTGAACGCCAAGGCGCGGGTGCCGCAACTGGCCGCGGTCATCACCCCGATCATGCTCATGACCTCGGTCGCCACCGCCACCACCTATGTCATCACGACGGAGGCGGCGTCGATCAACATCTACACCGAGAGCCTGGCCGGCAACGTCATCATCAAGGCGCCGCCGGGCGGGTTCGGCCCGGAGGCCCTGCCCAAGATCCGCGAGGTGGCCGGGGTCGCGGCGGCGTCGGAGTTCACCGCGAGCGCCGGGTTCGTCGACGACCCGCCGGACCCGCGGGCCGGCGCGGACCTCGGCGGCTGGCAGTTCAAGGGCTTCACCGCCGACGCCGCCGAGAAGGTGGGCGCGGCCACGATGACCGCGGGCTCGCTCACCGAGCTGAAGGGCGACACCGTCGTCATCAACGACGTCTACTCGAAGGAGCTGAAGAGGGGCGTCGGCGACACGATCACGCTGCGCCTCGGCGACAACTCCAGGGTGAACGTCAAGATCGTGGGGCTGATGTCGGAGAAGGTGAGCTTCGAGTCGATCATTCTGCCGATCGACCTGCTGTCCAAGCACACCACCACCGGCCTGCCGCTGTACATCCTCGCCGCGCCCCAGCCCGGGACGTCGGTCGCGCAGCTGTCGGCCGCGCTGAGCGGCGTCGTCGCCGCCTTCCCCGGGGCGCAGATCGTCGACAGGTACACCCTGCGCGGGTCGTTCGAGCACCACCTCGGCGCGGAGGAGCTGGTCAACTACCTCTTCCTCGCGCTGCTGATGGGCTTCATCGCGATCTCCGTGATCAACACGCTGTTCCTGGCGACCGGCCACCGCAGGCGCGAGTTCGGCCTGCAGCGGCTCATCGGCGCCACCCGGAGGCAGGTGCTGCGGATGACGGCGGTGGAGGGCGCCCTGACGGCGCTGATCGGCATCGGCCTCGGCGCCGTCATCGCGCCGCTCGCGTTCGTGACGTTCGCCCTCGGGCGTACGGGCAAGTTAGTGCCGGCGGGGTCGCCGCTGATATTCCTGCTGATCGCAGGGGCGGCGGCGGTCCTGACCCTGGGAGGCACCCTGGTCGCGGTGCTGCGGACGCTGCGGAACCGGCCGCTGGAGGCAGCCCTGCCCACCTGACCGCCGGACGAAAGTCATTCGCGCATAATCCTGAATTCAGCCAGACCTAATTCAATGGGTACGGCATCGCGGGTGCCCCGCGACGCCGTACCCATGCTGTTTTCCGGATAAGGGGACGCGCGCCGGTGTTTAGGGGCGAATCTCCGGTGGCGCCGCCGCTCCCGCACGGTTTCAATGAATGACGCGGCATACCCTCGGCCCGTCCTCCTGGCGGCGGGGGAGACGCCGCCCGGCGTGCGACGACGAAGGGGAGCTGAGTGAGATGTCAGAACTGAACGGAAGCGACGGCTGGGTCCGGAGGTTCCACCCGGCGCCGCGCGCCGCCGCCCGCCTGATCTGCTTCCCGCACGCGGGCGGGGCCTCGACGTACTTCTTCCCGGTGTCCAGGACGCTCTCGCCGGGCATCGAGGTGCTGGCCATCCAGTATCCCGGCCGGCAGGACCGGCGAACCGAGCCGCTGATCGACGACCTGCACGTGCTGGCCGACGTGCTGGCTCCTGTAGTGAAGCCCTGGTGCGACGGCCCGCCCGTCTACCTGTACGGCCACAGCATGGGCGCGACGCTGGCCTTCGAGGTCGGCGTGCGGCTGACGCAGGAGGGAGCGGCCCCCCGCGCACTGGTGGTGTCGGGGCGCCGGGCGCCTTCGACCTTCCGCGACGAGCGGGTGCACCTGCTGAGCGACGACGACTTCATCCGCGACCTCGACCGGCTTTCGGGCACCGACCCGCGGCTATTCGAGGACCCGCAGGTGGTGGAGATGATCCTCCCGGCGCTGCGCAACGACTACCGGGCGGCGGAGACCTATCGCTACCGGCCGGGGCCGCGGCTCGACTGCCCGGTGGTGGCGCTGATCGGGGACGAGGACGCCCAGGTCACGGTCGAGGAGGCGCGTGTCTGGAGCGAGCACACCACCGGCCGGTTCGACCTCGGCGTCTACCGGGGCGGGCACTTCTTCATCAACGACCACGCCGCCGACGTCATGCGAGTGATCCGTGAGGTCGCCGCCGGTCGCACGCCGGCGCTGCCCGGCCAGGCCATCGCGCTGCGGGGGTGACCGGGCGCCGTTCACCGCGCCCACCGCACCGTGCCGCACCGTGCCGCGCCGTACCACACTGTGCCGCCCGGACGGGGCCGGGCGGGCCAGGTGAATGCCCACCTTTACCTGCCGAATTGCGGAAAACGCTAACCGAGGGCCCGCCGGGTGGTTCGGCGGCTTGTACCACTTGACACTTTCCTCCACGCGCGCCTCTTGACTCCACGGGGATTTTCGCAGGCTGTCCTATGGTCAGACGGGGCGACAAGGCGCAAGAATGACCCGGGGTATGCAATGGGGGGAAAGTTGAAATTTCAGATAAGGCGCCTTACCGTCGCCATGTCCGTCGTCATGCTCTCGGTCGCGGCCTGCGTTTCATCTCCCGGCGGCAGCGCGTCCGCTTCCTGCGCCCTGTCCGTCGGGTCCCTCTACGAACCGCAGAACCTGGACAACGCCGGCGGCGGGGGACAGGGCGCGGCGGAGGCGCTGGCCGGCAACGTCTACGAGGCGCTTTTCCGCCTCACCGAGGCGGGCGCCGTCGAGAAGGGGCTGGCCTCCGAATACACCGTCAGCCCGGACGGCCTCACCTACACCTTCGCGCTGCGTCAGGGCGTCCGCTTCCACTCCGGAACCCCGATGACCTCCGCCGACGTCCGGCACAGCCTGCGGCGCATCCTCGCCGGGACGTCCACGTCCTCGCGCAAGAACTCCCTCGACATGATCAAGAGCGTCGACGCGCCGGACGACCACACCGTCGTGGTCCGGCTCTCCAGCAGGTCGATCTCGCTCATCTACAACCTCAGCCAGGTGTGGATCGTCAACCACACGCTGGCCGATCCGAAGACCGCGGAGGACGGCACCGGTCCCTACCGCCTCGCGTCCTGGAAGCGCGGCGCGACGCTGACCATGGAACGATTCGGCGGCTACTGGGGGGCGTCGCCCAAATGCGGGCAGGTCACGTTCCGCTACTACACCGAGGCGGCGGCGCTCAACAACGCGCTGCTGTCCGGCGCGGTCGACGTCGTCACCAGCGTGCAGAGCCCGGACGCGCTGGCGCCGTTCTCCGACACCTCGGCGTTCCGGATCACGGAGGGCACGTCCACCACCAAGCTCCTGCTCGCCTTCAACTGCCGGCGCGCGCCCTTCGACAAGCCGCTGGTCCGCAGGGCCGTCAGCGCCGCGATCGACGACGCGAAACTGCTGCGGTCGATCTGGGGCGACCGCGGCATGGTGATCGGCTCGATGGTGCCGCCCGCCGATCCCTGGTACGAGGACCTGAGCGGGAAGAACGCCTACGACGTGGAGGCGGCGAAGCGGATGCTCGCCGAGGCGGGCTATCCCGGCGGCTTCCCGATGACGCTCGACACCCCGCAGTACGACCCGCACCCGACCATCGCCGAGTTCGTGAAGTCGGAACTGGCCAAGGTCGGCATCACGGTGACGATCAACGTCATCAGCGCGGACGAGTGGTACTCCCGCGTCTTCCAGCACCACGACTTCGCCGCGACCCTCCAGGAACACGTCAACGACCGCGACATCCGCTACTACGGCGACCCCGGCTTCTACTGGGGTTACGACAACCCCGAGGTCTCCGACCTGATCAGGAGGTCGGAGACCGCGAAGACCACGCGGGAGCAGACCGAACTGCTCCGGCGGGCCAACCACGAGATCGTCGAGGACGCCGCCAGCGACTGGCTCTACCTCAATCCGCAGATCGTCGTCGCGTCCGCCCGCGTGACCGGATACGCCGCCAACGCGGTCCAGGCGCAGTTCCCCGTCTACGGGATCGACAAGCGCTGACCGATGGCCGCCTATCTTGTCCGCAGGGCGATCCTGCTGGCACTGTCCCTGGCCGTCTCCAGCGTGGCGCTGTTCGTGCTGCTCCGGGTGCTTCCCGGCGACCCGGCCAACGCGCTGCTCGACATGGGCGCCACCCCGGCACAGGCCGCCGCCGCCCGGCACGAGCTCGGCACCGACCTGCCGCCGGCCCAGCAGTTCGGGGGGTGGCTCCGGGACCTGGCGCGGCTGGACCTCGGCCGGTCGCTGGTCAGCTCCCTGCCCGTGGCGTCCGAGATCGCCGGGCGGCTGCACGTCACCGTGCCTCTCACAGTGCTGGCCTTCCTGCTGGCCGTGCTGATCGCGGTGCCCACGGGATTTCTCGTCGCGCTGCGCAGGGGCACCTGGTACGGCACACTGCTGGCGGGGGTGAGTCAGCTGGGTCTCGCCGTGCCGGTCTTCTGGGTGGGCATGCTGCTCGTCACCGTGTTCGCGCTGCGGCTGCGGTGGCTGCCGGCCGGCGGCTTCCCAGCCGAGGACTGGGCGGCCCCGGCCGCCGCGCTCACCTCGCTCCTGCTGCCCGTGGTCACCATCGCGCTGGTCATGTCGGCCTCGCTGACCCGCTACGTCCACTCCGCCGCGCTGGACGTGCTCGACAGCGACTACCTGCGGACCGCCAGGGCGCTCGGCGCCCCGCTCCGTGCCGCGCTCCTGCGGCACGGGCTGCGCAACGCCGCCGCGCCCGTGGTGCCGATCCTCGCCATCGAACTGGCCAGCACGTTCCTGGGGGCGGTCGTCGTGGAGAACGTCTTCGCGCTGCCGGGACTCGGCAGCATGCTGGTGCGGGCGTTCGCCCAGCACGACTATCCCGTCATCCAGGGCGTCCTGACGCTGAGCACGGCCGCCGTGCTCACGATCGGCTTCGTGGCCGACACGGCCCAGCGCCTCATCGACCCGCGGCTGCGCCGTACCGCGACGGGAACGTCCGCGTGAGGTCGCGGGCGCTGGTCGCGGGCTGCGTCCTGCTGGGCGGGGTGGTCGCGATCGCGCTGGTCTCGGCGCTGTGGACGCCGTACGACCCGGCCGACACGTCGGGCGGCAGGCTGGAGCCGCCGGGCCCGGAGCACTGGCTGGGCACCGACCGGCTGGGGCGGGACCTGCTCACCCAGGTCATGATCGGCGCCCGGGTGGCGCTGTCGATCGGGGCCGGGGCGGTGGCCCTCGGCGGGGCGCTCGGCCTGCTGGCCGGGATCGCGGCCGGCTTCGCCGTGCGGTGGCTGGACGACATGATGGCGGTGGTGCTGGACCTCCTGATCGCCTTCCCGACTCTGCTGCTGGCCATGCTGGTGATCGCGGCCAGGCGGGGATCGCTGTTGTCCGCCGTGACCGCCATCGGGCTGGCGATGACCGCCGTGGTGGCCAGGCCGGCCAGGCAGCAGGTGAAGCGGGTGCTGGCGCAGGACTACGTGACGGCGGCCCGCACCTCCGGCACGTCCTGGCCGGGGATCGTCGCCGGGCACGTGCTGCCCAACATCTGGCCCGCGCTCGCCGTGAACCTCGCCCTCCAGCTGGGCCGGGCCGTCCTGGCCGAGGCCGGCCTGTCCTATCTGGGCCTCGGCCCGCCGCCGCCGAACGCCTCCTGGGGGCACATGCTGCGAGAGGCCCAGGCCACGGTCCTGGTCGCGCCCGGTGACATCGTCGCCCCGGGGCTGCTGCTCGTCCTCCTGGTGATCGGCGTCAACCTGCTGGCCGACGGCGTCCGCGAGGTCGCCGACCCGCTGCTGCGGGGGCGCTGGTGAGCCTGCTCGAAGCCGGGAACCTGACGGTGCGCACGGCGGACGGCCGCGAACTGCTGCGCGACCTGTCCTTCCGCCTGGCCAGGGGGGACCGGCTCGGGCTGATCGGGGAGTCCGGCGCCGGCAAGTCCCTGACCGTGCTCGCGATCGTCGGCCTGTTGCCGGCCGGCATGACCGCCTCGGGCCGGGTCCTCCTGGACGGCGAGCCCATCCTCGGCGCGCCCGAGCGGGTGCTGAACACGGTCAGGGGCCGCCGCGTCGCCGTCGTCTTCCAGGACCCGCTCGCCGCCCTGGACCCCCTGATGCGCGTCGGCGCGCAGGTCGCCGAGCCGCTGCGACGCCACCGGGGCCTGCGCGGGGCCGCCGCGCGGCGCGCGGCCCTGGAGGCGCTGACGGAGGTGCGGCTGAGCGACCCGGACCGCATCGCCCGGTCCTATCCCCACGAGATCTCCGGCGGCCAGCGCCAGCGGGTGGCGATGGCCATGGCGCTGGCCTGCGAACCGTCGTTCCTGATCGCCGACGAGCCCACGGCCGCGCTGGACGGCACGGTCCAGGCGGAGATGCTCGCGCTGCTGGAGCGGCTGGTGGCGGCTCGCGGCATGGGGCTGCTGTTCGTCGGCCACGACCTGGCCGTGGTGGCCCGGGTCAGCCGCCGGATCCTGGTGCTGGAGCGGGGCAGGGCGGTGGAGGAGGGCGAGGTCGGGGACGTGCTGCGGGCGCCGTCGCACCCGCACACCCAGGACCTCGTGTCGGCCGCCCGGCGGCTGCACGGAGCGCTGGAGCGGATGCTGCCGTGACGTCGCCTCCTCCTGTTCTCGGCGTACGCGACCTGGGCTTCGCCTACCGGCGTGGTCCCGCCGTGCTCAGCGACGTCTCCTTCGAGGTCACCGCGGGCCGCGGGCTGGCCCTGGTGGGGGAGTCGGGAGCGGGCAAGACCACGCTGGTCCGCCTCATGCTGGGGCTGCTGCGGCCCCGCACCGGGCAGGTGCTCCTCGACGGCCTGCCGTTGCGCGGACGGATGCGGGCGCTCCGGCACGCGGTGCAGCCCGTCTTCCAGGACCCGTACTCCTCGCTGGACCCGCGGCTGCGGGTGGACCGGATCGTCGGAGAGCCTCTGCGCTCGCTCGGCGTCGCCCGCGGCGCGGCGGCGACGGCCATGGTCGAGGAGGCGCTGCGCTCGGTGGGACTGCCCGCGGACGCCGCCCGTCGCTATCCCCACGAGTTCTCCGGCGGGCAGCGGCAGCGGATAGCGATAGCGCGGGCGATAGCGGCCTCCCCCCGGGTGCTGCTGGCCGACGAGCCGGTCAGCGCCCTGGACACCGCCACCCGGGTGCGGCTCCTCGATCTGCTCGCCGACCTGCGGGAAAGCAGGCGGCTGACCGTGGTGCTCGTCTCCCACGACCTGGCCGTCGTCGCCGCGTTGTGCGAGGAGACCGTGGTCCTCGACCGGGGCCGGGTGGTCGAGCGCGGGGCCACCGCCGAGGTGCTCGGATCGCCGCGTCATCCCTGCACACGGCGCCTCGTGGCCGCGGCGCCGCGGCTTCCGCGAGCTCTAAACCCGCCCTGACCTGTAAAAAGCCGATTCAATAACGGAAGGATGGCGGCCTTTCCTACCTTTAAGGCGTCGGACAGAGTTCCCAGCCACAATGTGAGGTAAGAGATGAAGAACCACCTGCTGTCGCGTCTCGGCCGGATCGTCGGTGCCATGGTCGTCACGTTCGCGTTCGTCGCCTTCCCGCTCAGCGGAGGCGCCGCCGCCGGTGCCGTCGTTGACGTCAAGCCGGTCTACGAGGTGCCCGCCACCAAGCTCTGCTGCGGTTTTCCGTGATCGGGGCTCCCCGTTAAGAATGAGTGAATTCTTGTTGCCGGCTGGAAATCGAATCCTGTGATTCTGACTGTGCCCGGTCCGCTCCCTATGGAGCGGGATCGGTGGGGGTAGGGGGGCTTTCCCGATCTGGGGGAAGTCGAAGCCGACGCGGTGTGCCGCTCTGGACGGATCGTCGGCGAAACGTACGCGCACTCTGAGAAATCAGCCCATGACGGGTGGTGCCCGGTCGAAGCAGCCGAGGGGGGCGGGCTCGCCGGGTGCCACGACGACGGCGCTCGGCGTGTGGCAGGGGGGACACGAACAGCATGGTCTCGTGCCGCACGCCGAGGGTGCGGGGGCCGTCGGTCTGTCATTTGTCTTATACGTTTGTATTACCGCTTTCATTCGGAAAGAGACTTTGCGGGACACCTGGCATCACAGTGACTGAAAGTCATCGAGAACGGCTCAGCTGTCGAGGTTCGGACGTAGCACACACGATTGGGATGGATTAATCTCTCCGTCAGGTCCTTCGGCTTGGGGGAGCTACGCCAGCCCAACAGGAGATGTGGGTGGACTTCCGGATCCTGGGCCCACTTGAGGTCGTTCTCACCGACCGAAGGCTGGAGCTCGGGGGAGCCAGACAACAGACCGTCCTCGCCGCGCTGCTCCTGGAGGCGGGCCGGACTGTCACCGTCTCCCGCCTCACGGAGACCATCTACGACGACGCCCCTCCGCCGACCGCCAAAGCCCAGATCCAGATCTGCGTCTCGGCCCTGCGGCGCCTGTTCGGCAACTGCGGCAGGCCCGACATCATCGTGACGCAGTCGAACGGCTATTCGGTGCGCATCACCGACGAGGGGTTCGACCTGGGCCGATTCGAACACCTCCTGCGCCAGGCCAAGCAGGCCCGGACGGCGAACCGCGCCGAGGAGGCGGTGGCCCGGTACCGCGACGCACTCGCCCTGTGGCGGGGCCCGGCCCTGGAGGGCATCGAGAGCCGGGTGGTCCAGGCGGCCGCGATGCGCCTGGACGAGGACCGGATCGCGGCCAACGAGGACTGCGTCGACCTGGAGTTCGACCTCGGCCGCCACCACGAGCTGGTGGGCGAGCTGACCGCGCTGGTGGCACAGTATCCGCTCCGCGAACGGCTGCGGGGGCAGCTCATGCTGGCCCTCTACCGTTCCGGCCGTCAGGCCGAGGCCCTGCAGGCCTACAACCAGGCGCGACGCGTCATGATCGACGAGTTGGGGATCGAGCCGCACGAGCGGCTCCAGAGGCTCCAGCACGCGATCCTCACCTCGGACCCCGGGCTGAACCTGCCGGCGACCGCCGTGCGGGTGAGCACGCCTGCGCCGCCCTCTCCGCCGGTCGCCGTGCCCCGGCTGCTGCCGACCGACATCGCCGACTTCAGCGGCCGGTCCAAGCTCGTGGACGAGATCCTGGAGCGGCTGGTGGGCTCCGGCGGCGGTCCCGGCAGATACGCCGTGCCCATCGTCGCGCTGGCCGGCAAGCCCGGCATCGGCAAGAGCACGATGGCGGTGCACGTGGCACACCGGATCGTCGAGCACTATCCGGACGGCCAGCTCTACGCCAAGCTCCACGGCGGCTCCTCCCGGTCGGTCGCCGCCATCAGGGTGCTGGAACGATTCCTGCGGGCGCTCGGCGTGACGGGCTCCGCCGTCCCGGAGGGGCTGGAGGAGCGGGCCGAGCTCTACCGCATGCTGCTCGCCGACAAGAAGGTCCTGATCGTCCTGGACGACGTCGGCACCGAAGGCCAGGTGCTGCCCCTGCTCCCCGGCAGCCCCAACGCGGCGGTCGTCCTCAGCAGCAGGAGCCGCCTGGCCGGGCTGTCGGGCGCCGTGCACGTCGAGGTGGACGTCTTCGACTCGGCGCAGTCGCTGGACCTGCTCTCCCGCATCGCGGGGGCCGAGCGAGTGCAGTCCGAGCCCGACTTCGCGGTGGCCCTGGCCGAGCTCTGCGGCCACCTTCCGCTGGCCCTGCGCATCGCGGGCGCCCGGCTGGCCGCCCGTCCCCACTGGAGCATCGAGCAGCTCGTGGAGCGGCTGGGGGACGAGACCCGGCGGCTGGACGAGCTCAAGCACGGCGAGATGGGGATCAGGGCGAGCATCTCCCTGACGTACGAGAGCGTGAGCGGCGACGCGAGGCGGCTGTTCCGGCGCCTGGCCATCCTGGACTGCGACATCATCACCGCCTGGCTCGGCGCGGCCCTGCTCGACCGGCCCGTCGCCGAGGCGCAGGACCTGCTGGACGACCTCGCCGACGCCCAGTTGCTGGAGACGACCGGCACCGGCCGTGGCATCAACGCCCACTACCGCTTCCACGACCTCATAAGGGTCTTCGCCCGCGAGCGCCTGGCGGCCGAGGAACCCATCGCCGAGCGCAGCGCGGCCCTGGGCCGGATGCTCGGCGGCCTGCTGACCCTGGTCGACGCGGCCAGGCGGAAGGAGCTGGAGGACCGCCTCCTGATCCCGCCCCCGGCGTGGTCGCTGCCCGAGGTCCTGGTCGACCGGCTGGTGGAGCACCCGCTGGCCTGGTTCGAACGAGAACGGTCCATCCTGGTCTCGGGCATCAGGCAGTCGGCGCAGGCCGGTCTGACGGAGGTCTGCTGGGGGCTGGCGCTCGGCGCCGCCACCTTCTTCCTCTCGCGGTTCTACCTCGACGACTGGCGCGAGGCGCAGCAGATCGCGATGGCCGCCGTGCAGCAGGCGGGGGACACGGCCGGGCAGGCCGCCATGCTGTACGTCAACGGCGCGCTGGCCTCCAACGAGCGCAGGTTCGACGACGCGCGCCGCGACTACCTGGCGGCGATCCAGCTGTTCACCGAGCTCGACGACCAGCGCTCCCTCGCCACCGCGCTGGCCAACCTCGGCTATCTCCACCTGGTCACCGGACAGCTGGACGCCGCGGCCGAGCGGTGCCGGCAGGCGCTCGACCTCTCGCGGCGCCACGGCACGCCGAGCAACACGAGCAACGTGCTCTGCCACCTCGCACAGATCCGGCTGTTGTTCTCCGACCCCGAGGGCGCCGAGGCCCTGCTGTCGGACGCGATGGAACTGGCCGGCGGCGTCAGCGGGCGTCAGAAGGCCTACATCCAGGTCAGGCTGGGCTACACCTACCTGGAGCTGGGCCGGTCGGCGGAGGCGCTCAGGATCGTGGAGGCGGCGCTCGCCGTCTACCAGAAGATCGGTGACCCCATGGGCGAGTCGTACGCCCTGATCTGCACGGGCCTGGCGAAGCTGCGGCTCGGCGCCAGGGCCGAGGCGAGCGGCACGCTGCGGCACGCCCTGATGCTGGCCACCACCACCGACGACCGGCTCAGCAGGGGCCGGGTGCTGGCGGCGCTGGCCGAACTCGCCCTGGCAGAGGGCGACTCCGCCGGCGCGGTGACCGCCGCCGAGCAGGCGCTCGACCTGTTCGCCACGCTGGGTGTGCCGCTGGACGAGGTCAACGTCCTCAAGCTGCTCCGGGACGCGCACCGGGTGCGGGGCGAGGACGCGTCGGCCGTGGAGGCCGTCGCGCGCATCCTGACCATCGCGGCGAAGCTGGGTCCGGAGGTGGCCGAGCGGCTGCGGGTCGTGCTGGCGACGCCCACGCATCGGGCCGGCATGTCCTAACCCGGCCGCTGCCGGGACTGCCAACCTGTTGGAATCCCCATCGGTTGGGTCATAGGATCGGTCCGCAACGGTAATCTTTTCGTCCATCCCCATCAACGTGTGAAACCGATCATCCTTGTGGGCCCGGGGGACGGGTCCGATAAGTGCAAGGAGTCACGCGGTGAAGTTTCGCATTCTCGGGCCTCTGGAAGTCGTGGACGGCGCGCATCGCGTGGACCTGGGCAGCACGAGACAGCAGACGGCTCTCGCCGTGCTCCTGCTGGACCACAGCCGGGGCACGTCCATCGGCAGGCTCATCGAGGCGGTCTACGACGACAACCCGCCCACGACCTGCCGCTCACAGGTGCAGATCTGCATCTCGGCCCTGCGCCGGGTCTTCGCCCAGTACGGCCGGCCCAACCTGATCTCCACTCATTCCCAGGGGTACGCGATCGAGGTCGGGGACGACGACGAACTCGACTGCGACCGCTTCCAGAACCTGATCCTGCTGGCCCGGCGGTCCGGCGCGGCCGGCGCGGCCGAGGCCGCCGTCGGGCACTACCGCGAGGCGCTCGCCCTGTGGCGCGGCCACGCGCTGGAGGGGATGGACAGCAGGCTGATCCGGGCGGCCGCCCGCCGCCTCACCGAGGACCGGATCACCGCCCACGAGAAGTGCATCGAGCTGGAGCTCTCCCTGGGGCGGCATCGGGAGGTGATAGCCGAGCTGACGGAACTGGTGGAGCGGTATCCGCTGCGCGAGCAACTGCGCGGCCAGCTGATGACCGCTCTCTACCAGTCGGGACGGGAGGCCGAGGCCCTGCACGTCTACCGCGAGGGCAGGCGGATCCTCGTCGAGGAGCTGGGGATCGAGCCGAACGAGCGGCTGCGCCGGCTCGAACAGGCGATCCGGGTCTCCGTCGAGACGGGGCGGCCGGCGCCCGCGCCGGCGGCCGCGGCGGGCGTCGCCGTGACGGCTCCTCGTACCGGCGCCCCGCGGATGCTGCCGGCCGGCATCGCCGACTTCACCGGCCGGGCCCCGGAGGTCGACGCCGTACGCCGCCTCATCACGCCGTCCCCGGGAGAACGGGCGCCGTTCGCCGTGCCGATCGCGGTCATCACCGGCAAGCCGGGCGTCGGCAAGAGCACCCTCGCCGTCCACACCGCCCACACCGTGGCGGAGCGGTTCCCCGACGGGCAGCTGTTCGCCGCCCTTCATGGCGGGACGGCGCGCCCCGTGCATCCGTTCGACGTGCTGGGCCGGTTCCTGCGGGCGCTCGGCGTCCCGGGCGGCGCGGTACCGGAGACGCTGGACGAGCGGGCCGAGATGTACCGCGGCCTCCTGGCCGGCCGCACGACGCTCGTGGTGCTCGACGACGCGGCGGGCGAGAGCCAGGTGGTGCCGTTGCTGCCGGGCAGCTCCGACTGCTCGGTCATCGTCACCAGCCGCAGCAGGCTGACCGGCCTGCCCGGCGCGCGTAACGTCGAGGTGGAGACCTTCGACCCGGACCAGTCGATGCGGCTGCTGGCCCACATCGCGGGAGAGGACCGGGTGCGGTCGGAGCCGGCGTCGGCACAGGCCCTCGCCGAGCTCTGCGGTCAGTTGCCGCTCGCGCTGCGCATCGCCGGATCACGTCTTTCCGCCCATCCGCACTGGAGCATCGAGCAGCTGGCGGGGCGGCTGCAGGACGAGACCCGTCGGCTGGACGAGCTCAGGCACGGCGGGATGGGCATGAGGGCCAGCATCGCCGTCGCCTACGAGAGCACCGGCGAGGTGGCCCGCAGGCTGTTCCGCCGGCTCGCCATCCTCGACTTCCAGCCGTTCCCCTCGTGGGTCAGCGCCGCGTTGCTGGACCGGCCGCTGCACGAAACTCAGGACCTGATGGACGACCTGGCCGACGCCCAGCTCGTCGAGATCACCGGGACCGGGCGGGGCGCCCACAGCCGGTACCGTTTCCACGACCTCATCCGGGTCTTCGCCAGGGAGCGCCTGGCCGCGGAGGAACCGGCCGCCGAGCGCGGCGCCGCGCTGGCCAGGGTGCTGAGCTGCCTGCTCCACCTCGCCCGGGACGCGCGCCGCGAGCAGTACGGCGACGACTACGCGGGCCTCCACAGCGGCGCCGCCCGCTGGCCGCTGCCCGACACGCTGGTCCGCCGGCTCGTCCAGCAGCCGCTCCCGTGGTACGAGCGCGAACGGCTGACCCTGGTGTCCGGGATCCGCCAGGCGGCCCAGGCCGGTCTCGCCGAGCTGTCCTGGGACCTGGCCATCTGCGCCGCGCCCTTTTTCGAGTCCAGGGTCTACTTGGACGACTGGCGCAACACGAACAACGTGGCGATGGCGGCCGCCCGCCAGGCCGGAGACCGCAGGGGACAGGCGGCGATGCACTACTCCACGGGCCTGCTGTCGGCCGCGGAGCAGCGTTTCGCCGACGCTCGCGGCAGCCTCGACACGGCGCTGGAGCTGTTCCGGCAGACCGGTGACGACCACGGCGTGGCCCTCACCATCCGCCGTATCGGTCTGCTGGAACGCGAGTCGGGCCGCTTCGACGAGGCCGGCGCCCGCCGCGTGGTGGCGAGCCGTCTCGACGAGGAGAAGACGCAGGCACCCGGCCGGCGTTCCGCCCGGCCGGCCCGTGGCCGTCCGGCCTCCGGGCCCTCTCCGCGGAACGTGGAAACCCCCGCCCGCAAGTGATCCGGGCAAACGAATGGAGCCGTCGGGTCGATTCCCGACGGCTCCATTTTCGTACGTGCGACTCGTTCGTCTCTCATCGCTGGAATCACGGCTTCTGCCGGTTACCGCGCACTCAGTGGCGTCACCTCGCATGAGGCTCACAAATCGTTCAAAATTGCGCTTTCGCTGATATCACTATAAGAGGATCGGCAGGCGCGTTCACACCCCTAGGCACCCTTGTCCGGGTGGCCTCGCCCCGGTTGTCCGGCACCCGTTCGCGGCCACGCACCCCCGATAGAGCGGCGAAGGTGAACCGATAGCCGGCGCTGCGAGGCTGTGCGGAAGCGACCCGGAACACGTCACTGGAGACTTCGAGATCGGTCCCCGCGGGTCCGATAGACAGGTGTGCGGAGAGATGAACATTACGGCGCAGGCGTTGGACAGCGTTTTCGGCCGCGGCGCGGCCGGCGTTCGTTTGCGCCTGGAGCGCGAGGTCGACGGCATCTGGTGGCATGTGACCACCGCCGAGACCGACGGGGCGGGCGTCGTGAAGGGATGGGACACCGCCCAGTTGGAGCGCGGGCTCTACCGCATGATATTCGACAGCGACCACTACTTCGTCAATCTCGGAATGACCGCCGCCTATCCGGAGATCGCCGTGATGTTCCGCATCGTCGGTGACGTTTCCTCTTTCCAGATCCAGGTGACGCTGTCGCCTTATTCTTATTCGACGTATTTCGGTTCGAACGGTTAACCCTGAGCCAGAGAGAAGGGATCTTCCGTTGACGAGGATGACCAAGGCGCTGCGGCGCTACCGCGCACCCGAACCCGTCCGGCTGCCCGGCCGCCGCTGGCCCGACAACGTCATCACGCGGGCGCCTCGCTGGCTTTCCACCGACCTCCGCGACGGCAACCAGTCGCTGGCCAGTCCGATGAGCCCGGCGCGCAAGATGGCCATGTTCGATCTGCTGGTCCGGATGGGCTACAAGGAGATCGAGGTCGGCTTCCCCGTGGCGAGCGAGGACGACCACGCCTTCCTGCGCGAGCTCATCGAGCGCGACCTGATCCCCGACGACGTCCGCGTCTCCGTCCTGGTGCAGGCACGTGACGAGTTGATCCGGCGGACCGTGGAGAGCCTCGAAGGCGCTCCCCGCGCCACCATCCACCTGTACAACGCGACGTCGCCGTTGTTCCGGCGGCTGGTGTTCGGGATGACCAGGGACGAGTGCAAGGACCTGGCCGTCCAGGGCACGCGCCTGATGATGAAGTACGCGGACAAGACGCTGAGCGACTGCGACCTGGGCTTCCAGTACTCTCCCGAGCTGTTCAGCGACACCGAGCTGGACTTCGCCCTCGAGGTCTGCGAGGCGGTCATGGACGTCTGGCAGCCCGGCCCCGGGCGGGACATCATCCTGAACTTCCCGTCGACCGTCGAGCGGAGCACGCCCAACGTCTTCGCCGACCAGATCGAGTGGCTCGACCGCAACCTGTCCCGGCGGGAGCACGTCTGCCTGTCCATCCACCCGCACAACGACCGGGGGACCGGCGTCGCCTCGGCGGAGCTGGCCATGATGGCCGGCGCGCAGCGCATCGAGGGCTGCCTGTTCGGCAACGGCGAGCGCGCGGGCAACGTGGACCTGGTCACGCTCGGCATGAACCTGTTCAGCCACGGCGTCGACCCGGGCATCGACTTCTCCGACCTCAACGCGATCCGCCGTGTCGTGGAGGAGTGCAACGGCATTCCGGTCCACCCGCGCCACCCCTACGGGGGCGACCTCGTCTACACCTCCTTCTCCGGCTCCCACCAGGACGCCATCAAGAAGGGCTTCGACGCGCTGGAGCGGGAGGCCGCCGCGCTCGGCGCCCCCATGGACGAGATGCCCTGGGACATGCCGTACCTGCCCGTCGATCCCGCGGACGTGGGCCGGACCTACGAGGCCGTGGTGCGGATCAACAGCCAGTCCGGCAAGGGCGGCGTCGCCTACATCATGAGCACCTGGTACGGCAGGCACCTGCCGCGCGACCTGCAGATCGACTTCGCCCGGGTGGTGCAGCGGCGGGCCGACAGCGAAGGCATGGAGATCACCCCCAGTGGGGTGCGGGAGCTGTTCGAGAGCGAGTACACGTGCCCGCCCGGGCCGCCCGTCTTCGGGCCGGAGCCGCTCGCCGTCGAACTGCACGTGGACGGCGGCGGGTTCGAGGTCGGCGCGGAGCGCGCCGACGCGCTGCAGGCGCTCCGGGTGAGCCTCGCCGAGTGGGGGATCGAGGTCCGCGCCGTCCACCGGACCGGCGTCGGCCAGGGGGAACAGGACGTCGCGGCGGGGGTCGCGGTCTACGCCGAGTGCCGCCTGGGGAACCGCACGCACTGGGGCGTGGGGATCGAGCGGGACGCCGAGACCGCCGCGCTCCGCGCGGTGCAGGCCGTCGTCCACCGGGCCGCCCGGCTCGTCGAGCCCTCCGGCAGGAACCACCGCGAACTGGGCGAGGCCCACGGGCGCCCGCGCAGGCGGCGGCTGGCCACCACCGCGTGACCGCGCACGACCGACCTCCGGCCCTCGTCCACGGGCCCCGTACGGAAGGGCACGACGCGATGACGCGAAAGCAGCTGAAGAAGAGCCGGCCCTCGGGGCGCCCCACGGCCAGGGACGAAGCGCCCGACCTGCGTACTCCCTCCGGCCGCCCGCTGAAGTTCTGACGCGCCCGCCGCCTCCGCCCTGTCACGGGCGGGGCGGCGGGTGTCGCGCGTCCCGGTGCGGCCCGTCCCTGGTCGCGAAATCGCGGTGAATTCCCAGCTCACGAGCTTATGGCGGGGACGCAGGAGTGGGGATAAGCGCGCGATAGCGATCCAAAAGCGGCCGGCGAGACCATCGTCTCCAACAAGCAGGCAAGCGTCCATTCGTAAGGACGGAAGCTCAGCTGGAGGGGGCCCGCTTGATGAACTTGATTGAGAGAGACGAGGCACTGACCTCGTTACAGGAGATGCTGGCGGCCGCGCTGACGGGCAAGGGCAAGGTCGCGATGCTCAGCGGCACCGTCGCCACCGGCAAGAGCGCACTGCTCGACGCGTTCGCCGAGCAGGCCGTGGAGCTGGGCGCCCTGCCCGTCGCCGCGACCGCGTCCCGCATGGAGCAGGACCTGCCGCTCGGCGTGCTCGGCCAGCTCATCGAAGAGGCGCCGCTGGTGGAGGAGGAGCGCGTGCGCGCGCTCGCGCTGCTTGAGGAGGGCAAGCAGACCGCGATGAGCTCCGGGCTCGCCTCCGAGACCCTGGACCAGGTGGACGCCCAGATCGCGCACGCTCTGTGCACCGTGCTGCTGGAGCTGTCGGAGCGCTATCCCCTGGTGATCGTGGTCGACGACGTGCACTACGCCGACCGTCCGTCGTTGCTGTGCCTGGCGTACCTCGCCCGGCGCGTACGCTTCGCCCGGATCATGGTGATCTTCAGTTACTCCGACTACGTGCGCAGCACCGACACCTTCTTCTGGACCGACCTGCTGCGCCAGCCGTACTGCGGTGTCGTGCAGCTCAACCCGCTGTCCCGGCAGGGCGTGCACACGCTCGTGCGCGAGCGGGCGGGCGAGGAGGTCGCGGTCCGCTTCGCGGAGGACTGGTACGCGTTCAGCGCCGGCAACCCGCTGCTGGCCGCCGCCCTCATCGAGGACTACCTCGGCGGGCCGCGGGAGAGGGACGGCGAGCCGGTGACGGACGAGCCGGTGGTCGGCGAGCGGTACGGCCAGGCCGTGCTGACCTGCCTGCACCGAGGAGAGCCCGAACTGCTCCGGATCGCCCGGTGCCTGGCGGTGCTCGGCGACACCGACTCGCTCGACCGGCTGCTCGGCCTGGGGCACACCCAGATCAGCAGGGCCATGAACGCCCTGACGGCCGGCGGCGTGCTCAGCGTGGGCCGGTTCCGGCACGAGTCGGCCCGTACGGCCGTGCTGGCCGAGGTGGGCCTCGACGAGCGCCGGGACCTGCACCGCCGCGCGGCCGAACTGGCGCACGCGGACGGCGCGGCCACGTCGGTGATCGCCGATCACCTCGTCCAGGCCGGCCCGATCGACGCGCCCTGGGTGGTGCCGGTGCTGGAGGACGCGGCCAGGGACGCGCTGCGCGAGGGCCGCACCGAGCGTGGCGTGGACTACCTGCGCCTCGCGTGGCAGGCGTGCACCGACGAGCGGCGCCGCCTCAAGATCGCCACGATGCTGGTGCGTGCCGAGTGGCGCATCAACCCTGAGGCGCCCGACCGGCACCTGGCCGATCTCACCGAGGCGATGCAGCGCGGTCACCTGCGCGGCAGCGACGGCGTGGTCCTGGCCCGCGCGCTGCTCTGGCACGGCCGGTACGACGACGCGCAGGACGTGATCGAGCATCTGACGGCCGGCTACGAGAGCGACCCCGAGACGGTGATGGAGCTCAACATCGCGCGCCCGTGGCTGCGCGCCACCCATCCCGCCTTCGCGTCCAAGCTCGGCGAGCCGCGCGCGGACACCGGAACCGCCCTGGTGTCGGTGGCCGCGGGGCGCCGTCTGGAGACGGCGACCGCGCTCGCGCAGGTGCTCGTCAACGGCCCGCACGAGGGCGCCCTGATCGCCGTCGAGCGCATCCTGCGGCTCGCGCGCCTGGACGAGATGTCGATGGACACCGTGGAGTGCGCGCTGCTCGCGCTCACCTACGGCGGGCAGGCGGAGAAGGCCGCGCCGCTGTGCGACCTGTTCAGCGTCGAGGCGTCCTCTCGGCGCGCCCCGAGCCGCCAGGCCAGGCTCTCGGCCATCCGCGCCGAGATGGCCGTACGGCAGGGCGACATGGTCAGCGCCGAGCAGTACGCGCGGGCGGCATTGGAGATCATGCCCATCACGAGCTGGGGTGTCACGGTGGGCAGCCCGCTCGGCAGCCTGGTGATCGCGCTGACCGCGATGGGCCGGTTCGACGACGTGCACGACATCCTCGACCGGCCCGTGCTGGACGCCATGTTCGAGAGCCGGTACGGCCTGCACTACCTGTACGCCAGGGGCCGCTACAGCCTGGCGGTCGGGCAGGCGGCACTGGCCCTGCGGGACTTCCAGCTCTGCGGCGAGCTGACCGGCAGGTGGGGCCTGGACGTGCCGGGCCTGCTGCCGTGGCGGGCCGGCGCCGCCGAGGCCTGCCTGCAGATGGGCCGTTCCGAGCAGGCCTCCCGCCTGATCGAGGACCAGTTGTCCCGCTGCAACTCCCGCACGCCGCGGGAGCTCGGCATGACGATCCGCCTGCTGGCGGCCACCAGCGAGCTGCGGCACCGGCCGATGCTCCTGCGCAAGTCCGCCGACATGCTGCAGAACGGCGGCGACCGCTACGAGCAGGCCCGCTCGCTCTTCGACCTGGCGGAGGCCTACCGCGGTCTGGGCGAGCACCGGAGAGTCGGCATGATCATGATTCGAGCGCGGGCCCTGATGAAGGAGTGCGGCGCCGAGATCGGCGGCGCGCAGGCGGCGGCCGAGACCGGCAAGCAGGCCTCCCCGGCTCTGAGCGGGGGCAGCGCGGCGCTGCTGAGCGAGGCCGAGCGCCGGGTCGCGGTGCTGGCCGCCGCCGGGCACACCAACCGGGAGATCGCCGGTGAGCTCTACCTCACGGTGAGCACGGTGGAGCAGCACCTCACCCGGATCTACCGCAAGCTCGACATCAGCAGCCGGGCCGACCTGCCCGCGGTCCTCGAGTTTGGCGGGGCCGCCGTCGGCTGAGTCGATCGTGGTCCCCCGGTGGCCGGCCCGTAGGGGGCCGGCCACCGCCGGACCGGAACACTGATATCCGGACCGTTTTCCGGTTCTATTCGGGACGCGTTTTATCGGCGTGGTCGCCGTCCTTTTTAGGGGTGTCGTGGCGTTGATCGGCCCCCTTACCCTGAGGGCACCCGGTTGTGCCGTCAGGAGGAATACATATGGGGACCGTGGTGACGCGGGTCAGCGACCTGCCGAAGGAATCGATGCGGGAACGGCTGGCGGATTTGCAGGTGCTCAAGGAGAGCATCCATTCAGGCCCGAGTGAGGAGGCGACCGCGCGTCAGCACGCCAAGGGCAAGCTCACCGTGCGGGAGCGCCTGGACGTGCTCCTCGACAGCGGGTCCTTCGTGGAGGTGGAGGCGTTCCGGCAGCACCGGGCCACCGGTTTCGGGCTGGAGCACCGCAGGCCGTACACCGACGGCGTGGTGGCGGGGTGGGGCAAGGTCTACGGCCGCGAGGTCATGGTCTTCGCCCACGATTTCCGGATGTTCGGCGGCGCGCTCGGTGAGGCGCACGCCGAGAAGATCCACAAGGTGATGGATCTGGCCGAGGCCGCCGGGGTGCCGCTGATCGGTTTGAACGACGGCGCCGGGGCCCGGATCCAGGAAGGTGTGACCGCGCTTGCCGGTTATGGCGGTATTTTCCGGCGCAATGTGCGGATGTCGGGGGTGATTCCGCAGATCAACGTCATGCTCGGCCCGTGCGCGGGGGGAGCGGCGTACTCGCCGGCTCTCTCCGATTTCGTGTTCATGGTGCAGAACACGGCCCAGATGTTCATCACGGGCCCGGACGTCGTGAAGGCGGTGACCGGTGAGGAGATCAGCGCCGACGACCTCGGTGGTGCGCGGGTGCACGGCACACTCTCCGGCGTGGCGGGGTTCGTCTGCCCGGACGAGGTGTCCTGTCTTGAGGAAGTCCGCTACCTGCTGTCCCTGCTGCCCGCCAACAACCAGGAACTGCCGCCGTCCATCACCTGCACCGACCCGGCGAACCGGCGCAACGACGCCCTGCTCGACCTGGTGCCGGCTGATCCGGCGATCTCCTACGACATGTCGGCGGTGATCGAGGAGATCGTCGACGACGGGGAGTTCTTCGAGTTCCACGCGGGCTGGGCGCAGAACCTCATCTGCGGGCTGGCCAGGTTCGACGGCCACGTCACCGGCATCATCGCCAACCAACCCGCCCACCTGGCCGGGGTGCTGGACATCAAGGCCTCGGAGAAGGGCGCGCGCTTCATCCAGATGTGCGACGCCTTCAACATCCCGCTGGTCAGCCTGGTCGACGTGCCGGGCTTCCTGCCCGGGACCGACCAGGAGCACGGCGGCATCATCAGGCACGGCGCCAAGCTCCTCTACGCGTACTGCGCCGCGACCGTGCCGCGCATCTCGATGGTGCTGCGCAAGGCGTACGGCGGCGCGTACATCGTGATGGACTCCAGGTCGATCGGCGCGGACCTGTCCTTCGCCTGGCCGACCAACGAGATCGCGGTCATGGGCGCGGAGGGCGCGGCCAACGTCATCTTCCGCCGGGAGATCGCCGCCGCGCCGGACCCGGTCGAGGCGCACGCCCAGCGGGTGGAGGAATACCGCAGGCAGCTCATGCACCCCTACTACGCCGCCGAGCGCGGGCTGGTCGACGACGTCATCGACCCGAGCGAGACCAGGGCCACCCTGACCAGGGCGCTCGGCCTGCTGCGGGCCAAGCAGGCGTCGGGGCCGCGGCGTAAGCACGGAAACCCCCCGATGTGATGGGCGCCGAACTGCGGGTGGTCGCGGGAAATCCCACCGAGGAGGAGATCTGCGCGCTGGTGTGCGCCCTGTACGCGGTCGCGGCGGACCGTGCGGACGGCGCAGAACTCGGGCCGGTCGCCGGGCCGAAGAGGCACCGGCCCCGGCTGCGCCTGCCGGACTACGGGTCGCCCCGGTCCTGGGTGGCGTGCCACCGAACCGACGCGCTCACCGGTGTCCGGTGACGCCGCAGTCGCCGCCCCGGGTGCTCCCGGGGCGGCGGCTCACCACGTTCTTCAGGCGGCCGGTCTCCCGGCGGCCGGCTTCTAGGCGGACGGCCTCGACGAGCGAGTCTTCCACCGGATGTCGGGCAGCAGGGCGCGCACCGAGCGCCCGCGGATCGCGCCGAGCCACAGGCCGGACCCGTACGCCGCGTCGTCCAGGCGCCGGGCCACGGCGTAGCGGACCGGGTCGAGGTGCGCGCCGGTGCGCCGCAGATCGGTGAGCGCGTCCATCACGGCCACGGCGGCCACGGCCCGGCGGAGCCTCCTGGACAGCAGGCAGCCGACGGCGGCGAGCGGCCACCAGTGGCGGAGCAGCAGCGCCGCCGCCTGCCAGACGGCCGCGACGGCACCGTCGGACGTCAGCGTCAGGGCGAGGCGCACCGGGTGCTCGCTCCGCCTGACCTTGGCCGACATCGTCGCGGCAGTGCCCGCGAAGATCAGCGCCGCGGCCGGCAGCGACCACCGCCGCTGCGCCAGCAGCGCCAGCACGAAGGCCGCGCTCCAGGGCGCCAGCACCGCCGGGGCCACGTCGCGGCCGTGCCGCCGGGCGAGCAGGTCGGCGCCGGTGCCGTAGAAGGCCTTGCGCCGCAGCCAGTCGTGGACCACCGTGCGGTGCTCGTGCCGCACCGTCGCGGCCGGCTCGTAGCGCACCCGCCAGCCCGCCCGCGCCAGCCGCCACACCAGGTCGACGTCCTCGCCGACGCGCATCTCGGCGCTAAAGCCGTGGCCGAGGGCGTCGGCCCGCGCCAGCAGGAACGCGCTCGGGACCCAGGAGACCGGCGCCCTCGGGCGTACGATGCCCGGATCGAGGCCCAGGTCGAGGGAGGACCGCGCGTCCTCGTAGCGGAGGATCCAGCGGGCCCGGCCGGGCAGGCGGAGCCCCAGCACGCGCGGCGCCACCACGGCCACCCGGGGGTCGGCGAAGTGCCGGAGCAGGGTCGGCAGCGTGCCGGGTTCGAGGACCACGTCGGAGTCCGCGAAGGCGACGTAGGGCGTGGTGACCCGGCGCAGGCCCGCGTTGCGGGCGGCGGCGGGGCCGACGTTCTCCGCCAGCGCGACGAGCACCGCGCCGTGCGCCGCCGCGACCTCGGCGACGGCCTCCGGGGCGGCCGACGCGTCGTCCACCACGATCACGCGGTGCCGGTCGCCGATGCCCGACAGCAGCCGGTCGAGCGCGGCGGGCCGGTCGCGCACCGGCACGACCACCGTCACCTGCGAGGGGTCGAGACCGGGCAGGTCCCCGACGACAGGGTCGGCCAGGCCCGCCTCCAGCAGCCGGTCGGCGAGCAGGGCGGAGACGCGGTCGCGGACCCGCAGCCTGCGGCCGTCGAACAGGTCCGCGGCGGCCGGGGTGAGGTACATGACCCGCGTCGGCGCGCCACCCACCAGGGTGCGCCCGCCGTCGCGGACCCGGACACGCCGGTTCAGCCGGACGGTGAAACCGTCCGGAAGCCGGCCGGGCACCCGTGGGTCCGAGTCGCGGGTGATCTGATCGTGGGTCATGGCGTGAAGCCTCCGTCCGCCGATATCACCGATCCGTTGACGACGCCTCCCTCGCGAGAGCAGCAGAACGCGATGGTCTCGGCGATCTCGGCGGGCTCGATCAGGCGGCGCAGCAACTGGGACGAGGCGAAGTCCTCGACGCCGTCCAGGCCGTACACCTCGGCGGTGGCGGCGAGCATCGGCGTGCGGGTCGAACCGGGGGAGACGGCCGCCGCGGTCACCCCCGTGCCCACCAGGTCGGCGGCGAGGCCGCGCACCAGCCCGACCACCGCGTGCTTGGCCATCGTGTACGCCGACAGGCGGAACAGCCCGTGCGAACCGGCCGCCGAGGCCACCGCGACGAACCGGCACGCCCCCGGCTCGGGCCCCGCCAGCATGTGCGGGACGCACGCCGCGGCGGTGTTCCACACCCCGAGCACGTCGGTCTCCCACAGGGCGCGGACGTGCGTGTCCGGGGTCTCCCACAGCGGCAGGCCGCCGGCCATGACCGCCGCGGCGGCCACGGCCGCGTCCAGCCGGCCGAAGCGGTCCGCCGCCACGGCGGCGGCGCGGGCGAGCGCGTCGCGGTCGCGCACGTCCGCGATGTACGGCACCACCACGCCGGGGTGGTCGTCGGCCAGCGACTTCAGGTCGGCGTCGGCCGCGAGCGGATAGGTCACCCCGGCGGGCCGCGCCGGGCCGTCCGACGCGCACGAGTCGACCGCGACCACCCGGTAGCCCCTGGCGCACAGCGCCCGCACGACGGCGGCGCCTATCCCGCGGGCCGCCCCGGTCACCAGGGCGACCCGGAAGCCGCCGTCCTCGCCGCTCACCTGGCTCATGCCGGAGAGGCCGTCGCGGCCGCGGGCCCGGGTGTGGGCGCGGGGGCGGGGGCGGGCAGGAGGCGGCCGGTGTGGTCGGCCCGTCCGTGCCGCACGCGGGCGGCCACGTCGTCGGCCATCCGGTCGAGCAGGCGGCGTCCCTCCCCGGCGGTGGCCGTGGTCGGATCGCCGAGCACGCCGGAGGGTGACACGGCGGCGACGCCCCTGGCCGCGAGCTCGGGCATGATCTCCGCGAGCGGGGCGAGGTTGCCCGGCTCCGCCTGGGCCATGTCCACCAGACGCGGGGCCAGGTGCAGCATGAGCGACGTCTCGGCGTGGCCGGCGTGGGCGTCGGCCGGCCCGGCCGCGCAGGGCGCCCAGCACACGTCGTGCCCTTCCTCGCGCAGCAGTGGCGTCGCGGCGGCGAGGGCGTCCAGGTTCCCGCCGTGACCGTTCACGATCACGACGCGCCCGGCCCAGCGGGACAGGGAGCGGACGAGTTCGACGAGCAGGAACCGGAGGGCGGCGGTCCCGATGGACATGGTGCCGGGGAAGTCCTGGTGCTCGCCGCTCGCGCCGTACGCGACGGGCGGCGCCACGAGGACGGGGTCGTCCGGAGCCACCGCGAGAAGGCGGGCGGCGGCGGCCCTCGCCACCGCCGCCGCGACCGCCGTGTCCGTGTGCAGGGGCAGGTGCGGGCCGTGCTGCTCGGTGGAGCCGAGCGGCACCAGCACGGTCGGCGAGGACGGCAGCGCGGGCCACGACAGCTCCGCCAGGCCGCCTTCGCCTTCGCCCCTCTCACGCATCGCCCGGAGACCCGATCTCCCTGGTGAACCCGATCTCCCTGGTGAAGCCGGGCGGGACCAGCACGTCGCCGGGCTCCAGATCGTGGATCGACGCGCGGCCCAGGCCGAGCAGCGCCGAGTCGATGCCGCCGCGCAGGATGTCGAGCACGTTCTCCACGCCCGCCTGGCCGTTCGCCGCCAGGCCCCACAGCGAGGCGCGTCCGATCATCACGGCCCGTGCGCCGAGCGCGAGCGCCTTGACCACGTCGCCCCCGCGCCGTACGCCGCCGTCGAGCAGCACCTCGGCCTGGCCGTCGACCACCCGCGCGATGCCCGGGAGCAGCCGGATGGTCGCGGGCGTGCCGTCCAGGTTGTTGCCGCCGTGGTTCGACACCGAGATCGCGGTGACCCCGGCGTCCACCGCGCGGCGGGCGTCGTCGAGCCGGGAGATGCCCTTGAGCATGAACGGGCCGTCCCACTGCTCGCGCATCCACCGGACGTCATCCCAGCCGGGTGGCGGGGTCCGCATCCACTCGCCGTACGCGCCGAAGAACGTCGGAGCCGGACGGCCGGGCTCCGCCACGTTGGGGACGGTGAGGTCGGGCAGCCGGCCGGTCCTGGCGAAGCCGAGCAGCCACCGCGGCCGGGTCAGGCCCTGCGGCGCGAAGCGGGCGAGCGCCTTCAGGTCCAGGCGTTCGGGGATCCACGGGCTGCCCCAGTCCCTGCCGTGGGAGAACGTCCAGTCCAGGGTCACGATCAGCCCCTTGACCCCGGCGGCGCGGGCCCGCTCCATGTGCGCGGCCATGGACTCGCGGGTGCCCATCCAGTACATCTGGAAGAAGGTCTGCGGGTTGGCGGCCACGACCTCCTCGACGGGCTTGCTCGCGAAGTTGCTCAGCCCCATGATCGTGCCGCGCGCCGCGGCGGCGCGTGCCACCGCCACCTCCCCGTCGGGATGCACGGCCTGCACCCCGGTGGGGGAGATGAGCACCGGCAGGGAGATCTGCTGCCCCATCACGGTGGTGGACAGGTCGCGCTTGGCCGGCAGGTCCGCCACGTGCGGCGCGAAGCCGAGTTCGGCGAACGCCGCCGTGTTGTCGCGGTACGTCCGGCCTCTCTCCGAACCGGCGAGCAGCGCGGAGTACACCGACTTCGGCAGGTGGCGCCGCGCTCTGCGCTGCGCCTCCGCAACCGTCTCGAACCAGGCGTTCGCGGCCACGAGCTATCGTCCTTCTGCTACACGTCGGATGAGGGGCTGAACCCGGCGAGCGGGCTCTCCGCGCACGCGTGCACGGGTGGGTGTACGGGTGGGGCGGCGGGGGAGGGACGGCGTCCGATGCGCACCGGAACCGGCCCGGCTCCGGCCCGGCGGGCGCCGGAGCGGCGGGAGTGGTCCTGGCTGGGCCGGGGCACCGTACGGCCCGCAGCGGCGAGCGCGTCGGCGGCGTGCCCCTGCACGCATTCGGGGTCGGGCCCGTCGAGCGGCAGGCCGGTGAAGAACTTGGCGGCCATGCACCCGCCCCGGCAGGAGTCGAAGAACCCGCATCCGGTGCACGCGCCCGAGGTCTGCGGCGACCGCAGGTCCCCGAAGAGCTCCGACTCCCGCCACACGGCGGCGAACCCGCCGTCGGAGAGCACGTTGCCGGCGCGGAAGCGGTCGTGGATCGCGAACGGGCAGGCGTACACGTCGCCCAGGGGGTCGATCAGGCAGACCACCCGGCCCGCGCCGCACAGGTTCAGGCCCGGCAGCGACTCGCCGTACCCCGCGAGGTGGAAGAACGAGTCGCCGGTGAGGACGTTCTCGCCCGCGCGCAGCAGCCACTCGTACAGCTCACGCTGCTGGGCCGCCGTCGGGTGCAGTTCGTCCCACACGTCGGCGCCCCGTCCGGACGGGCGCAGGCGGGTGAGCCGGAGCGTCGCCCCGCGCTCGTCGGCGATGGCCTTGAACTCGTCGAGCTGGCCCGCGTTCTCCCGGGTCACGACCACCGACAGCTTCGCGTCGGCGAACCCGGCCGCGGCGAGGTTGTCGAGCGCCCGCAGCGCCGTCTCGTACGACCCCGGGCCGCGGACCCGGTCGTTGACCTCGGGGGTGGCGCCGTCGAGCGACACCTGCACGTCCACGTAGTCCGTGGCGGCCAGGAACCGCGCCCGCTCGGGGGTGAGTCGCGTCCCGTTCGTGGAGAACTTCACCCCGACCTGGTGGTTCACGGCGTACTGCACCAGATGCCAGAAGTCGGGCCGCACGGTCGGCTCCCCGCCGCCGATGTTGACGTAGAAGACCTGCATGGCCTGCAGCTCGTCGATCACCGCCTCGCACTGGGCGGTGGCGAGCTCACGCGGGTCACGCCGCCCCGACGACGACAGGCAGTGCACGCACGACAGGTTGCAGGCGTAGGTGAGCTCCCAGGTCAGACAGATGGGGGCGGCCAGGCCGTACTCGAACCGCTTGGCCAGCGACCCGCTCGCCGTCCCGGACCGGGCCGGCCCGTCCTGCGCTGCCGAGTTCTGTGCCACCGAGTTCTGGGCCGTCGAATTCCGCGCTACCGTGCTCCGGCTCTCCACCCGCCCGCGCGGCCTGATCATGTCCGCGCCGGCGAGGCCCCGCAGGGCCTCCGCGTACGCGGGCCACCGGCCGGCGGGAACGCCGGCACGGGTCAGCGCGGCACGGGCGTCGGGCTCACCGGAGAGGTCGCGGAGCACCGAGACGAGCTCGGGGCGCTTGAGGAAGGTCAGCCGCCGGTTGCCGAAGTGGTAGGCCAGGGCCCCGAACGGCTCCGGCCGCAGGGCCACCCGGGGAGACAGCTCCCAGGCCTCGTCCAGGGGATCGTTCATCAGTAGACGCCGCACATGCCGTCGATCGACACCTCTTCGATCAGCGTCTCCGCCGTGAGCTCCTCCGTCGCCTCGGCCGGAACGGTCGTCTCCTCCATGGCTGCTCCTTCCTCGGGGCGCGGAACCTGGTTTCCGCAATAAGCGGATTTTTGGGGATAAGCCGGGTCTTCGGGATATTCGTGCGGCGAGAGCCGGACCGGGGCGTCCTCGCGGAATCGCCGGCGCTCTCGAGATGTGAGGGAAGGGACTACCGCCGCGACGGTCTCGATTCGAGCGGCCACGATTCGAGCCTGCTCGACCTGAGCGAACTCGAATGAGGCGACTCGCCTTTCTGCTGAAACACCAATCACACTAAAAGGAGTGATAGGCGTGGAAAACCCCTAGACACCCTTGTCCGGGCGGTCCCGGCCCCCGCCCCGTGCCGTCCGGGGTGCGGGGCGGGGGCGCGTGAGCCGCGACGCGGCGCTGTCGAGGAGCATCTCCAGGGCGGCGGGGTAGGCGCTGTCGTTCATGCGGGCGACCAGTAGAGGGGCGACCGCCGCGATGTTGGGGTGGGTGGCCCGGGGCAGCCGGGCGTAGGTCGCCCGCCAGATCTCCTCGTCGGCTTCGCGCGCCTCGGCGGGCAGCGCCAGGGTGGCCGCGTCCAGCGCCGCGAAGGCCAGCGTCATGTCGATGAAGGTGTGGTAGACGCCGACCGCCTCACGGTCGGGGAACCCCGCGCCACGCAGCAGCCCGAGGATCGCCTCGTCGGCCGCGATCTCGTGCGACTTGCCGCTGATGCGGCTGGCGGTCAGCACCGCGGCCTGCGGGTGTTCGAGGTAGGCGGCGTGGATGCGCAGGCCCAGGTCGCGAAGGCCGGCGCGCCAGTCGCCGCCGCCGCTCCAGCCGGCCATCGCCTGCCCGATGAGCATGTCGCCGATGGCGAGGGTCAGGTCGTCCACGCCTCTGAAGTAGCGGTAGAGCGTGCTGGGATCGGCTCCCAGGGCGATGCCGAGCCGCCGTACGGTGAGGCCGGCCGGGCCGTGCTCGCGCAGCATGCGCAGCGCGGTCCGCACGATCAGGCCCTCCGAGAGGACCACCCCGTTCTTCGTCGGGCGGCGCCGCCGGCGCGCCGACTCGCCCACCACCGGCTTGGGCACGGCGTCCCCCTCTCTCCTCACCGCCCACCTTATGCCAACGCCATTGACGTTCGGGGTGGGGGTGGCGTTGGATCGGCACATCAGGGGCGTTTGTCCAAGAAAGGGATGTTTGTACCATGCGCGTGCTGCTTGTCGGAGCCGGTGGAGTGGGTACGGCGATCACCCGGATCGCGGCCCGCAGATCCTTCCTCGAACACATGGTCGTCGCCGACTACGACCTGTCCCGTGCCAAGGCGGCCGTCGCCGCGCTCGGGGAGACGGGGGATCGCTTCAGCGCCTGCCGGGCCGACGCGGGTGACGAGGCCGCGGTCGCGGCGCTGCTGGCCGAGCACCGCTGCGACGTCCTCCTCAACGCCACGGACCCGCGGTTCGTCATGCCGTTGTTCCGGGCGGCGCTGGCGGCCGGCGCGCACTACCTGGACATGGCGATGTCGCTGTCGCGGCCCCATCCGGACCGCCCGCACGAGGAGTGCGGGGTCAAGCTGGGCGACGCCCAGTTCGAGACGGCCGCGGAGTGGGAGCGGGCGGGCCGGCTCGCGCTGGTAGGCATGGGCGTGGAGCCGGGGCTGTCGGACGTGTTCGCCCGGTACGCCGCCGACGAACTCTTCGACCACATCGAGGAGATCGGCGTGCGGGACGGCGCCGACCTCACGGTCGACGGACACGACTTCGCGCCCTCGTTCAGCATCTGGACCACGATCGAGGAGTGCCTGAACCCCCCGGTCGTCTACGAGTCCGGGCGGGGATGGTTCACCACCCCGCCCTTCAGCGAGCCCGAGGTGTTCGACTTTCCCGAGGGCATCGGCCCGGTCGAGTGCGTCAACGTCGAGCACGAGGAGGTCCTGCTCATGCCCCGCTGGGTCGACGCCGGGCGGGTGACCTTCAAGTACGGGCTGGGCGAGGAGTTCATCGGGACGCTGCGGACCCTGCACCTGCTCGGGCTGGACCGCACCGAGCCGGTCCGGGTCGCCGGCGCGGACGGCGTTCCCGTCGAGGTCTCCCCGCGGGACGTGGTCGCGGCGTGCCTGCCCGACCCGGCGACGCTCGGGGAGCGCATGCACGGCAGGACGTGCGCGGGCACCTGGGTCAGGGGCACCAGGAACGGCGGCCCGCGTGAGGTCTACCTCTACCACGTGGTCGACAACCAGTGGTCGATGCGTGAGTACGGCTCCCAGGCGGTGGTGTGGCAGACCGCCGTCAACCCGGTCGTGGCCCTCGAACTGATGGCCTCCGGCGCCTGGTCCGGCGCCGGAGTCCTGGGCCCCGAGGCCTTCCCGCCGCGGCCCTTCCTCGACCTGCTCACCGAGTACGGCACCCCCTGGGGCATGCGCGAGCAGTGACCCCGGCGCGGGCCGTGCCCGCCTCCGTCAGAAGATGCCCGTGACGACGTTCGACCGCCTGGATGGTGACGCCGTCGCCGTCGACGAACCTGGCTCGTACGTAGGCTTCTTCGGTGACGTCGTTGAGAAGGCCGTCATCCTCGTTCAGCCAGCTCCCGGGCTCCTCCTGCCACTGTGTCAGATCGCGCTCGACCAGGCTCCGGATGGGCAGCGCTGGGGCGAGCCGCGGGCTGGGATCAAGGCGTACGCCCGGCGCGCGGCCGCGCAGGCGGCACGCGCCGACCTGCCGCTGCGGCCTCGCCCTGGTGCGCGAGGCCCTGGCCAACTCCCAGCGCTGGGCGAAGCCGTGAGGCACTGGGAGATGACCGCGCGAGGCGCCGTCCGAGCGGGACGCGGTAAGAGGTTTCGGCAGCAGGGTCTGGCACCAGACCCATCAGTCGGCCGTTGTGCAAGGTGTGAGATTTCCCCGACTCATAATGATCGCGCTCGGGCTGGTCCTCGCCGTCGCGCTGGGCTGGGTACTCGGTCCGGGTGCCGCCTGGGTGCTGGCCCACTTCGACGGCGTGAACGGCATTGTCGGCAAGGACCTGGCCGCAGCGCTCGATGCGGTACGCGGGCGCGCATTAGCGGTCGCCACTGGAGTGATTGCGCTGGCGGCCGTGTTCTACACGGCGCGCAACGCCGACACCGCCCGGCAGGGGCACATCACCGACCGATACACGAAGGCGATCGAGCAGCTCGGCTCGGACAAGCTCGACATCCGCCTGGGCGGCATATACGCGCTGGAGCGGATCGCCCGAGACTCGGCCCGCGACCACCCCACCGTCATGGAGGTGCTGGCGGCCTTCATCCGCGAGCACTGCCGGGATTGCGATAGTCCCGACCAGCAGGACGGCGAGGAGCGGACAGCCTGTGATGGACAGGCCGGTCCACCGCTTGGTGTGCATAGTTCGCCTCGTGTTCCTGGAACCGATGTCCAGGCTGCCCTGACTGTGATAGGTCGCCGTGATCACCGTCAGGATCGGGACCGTATCGATCTCTTTGACGCGGACCTCCGCCGCGCGTTCCTCACCGGTGCCGACCTTCGCCGGGCGAACCTCTCCGGCACGAACCTATCCGACGCGAACCTCTCCAAGGCGGACCTTCGCGACGCGGTCCTTGTCCACGCGGACCTCCGCCACGCTAACCTCCAAGGACATAATCTCGGTCCAGGTGCGGACCTTCGCGATGCGCTTCTCGTCGGCGCGGACCTACGCGGCGCGAAACTTTCCGGTGCGGACCTACGCGGCGCGTTTCTCATCGGCGCGGACCTACGCGACGCGCATCTGTTCGCCGCAGACCTTCGCGGCGCGCAACTTCGCGGCGCGCAGATCTACGTTGGTGACCTCCATGGTGCGAAGGTCACCGAGGAGGACGTCCGCGGCGCGAACCTCCTCGACGCACCTTCTACCGATGCGCAGGAAGCTTCGCCGAGCCCGGAGGAGACGTGGCCCGGCGAGTAGCAAGTTCCGCGCGAACGCCACGGCCCGCATCGCGCCCGCCCGCGTCCCGGTCTCCCGCAGCGCCGCCGCCAGTTCGATCACCTCGCCGTACGGCGTCGGCCGTAGAGCAGTTACTCCACCGCGCAGGAGGTGGGAGTCGAGGATCGCGGTGGCCAGGGGCGGCTCGTCGCGGGTCCGGCGCAGCTCCAAGCGGAGCTGCGGATACCACTCGCCCCGGTTGTGCGCGACCAGCCCCCGCAGTGTGACCAGGCCGAGGACCTGCCGATCCGTCTCGCCTGCCGTCACGAGGCCGCGCGCCTGCTCCGAGACCGTGCGCTGAAGGCCCGGAACCGGAACTTCGCCAGTTCCGGATCGCCCTTCACGGCGTTCAGGGCCGCGAAGAGCGTGGGGGTGTCGACGCCGTTGCGCGGTGCGCGGGTCTGCGCTCACGGTTACGGCGGCGTCTACCGGTGACCGGCGACGGGAGGAGAGTAGGAAGCCTGCCTTCCCGCTCCTTCCCCGGCTCGGTCTCCGGGTCATGCCGGATGCTGCCGACGCCTGCCGAGGTGGCGGAGGGGTGGCGGTTCTCGGCTGTCTTCGGGCGTACCGCCAGGTCAGCGGTGCATGGAGGCCGCCCGGGGTGGCGTAATCCGGCTGTTATCCATATATCCCTACCGGGAAGCTAGGCTTCTTTCCCATGGAGCTGGCGGATGCGAGACGGCGGCGGGCGGACCGGGCCCGCCAGGTGGCCGACCTGCTGCGGTGCGAGATCGTGCGCGGTGGTTTCGACGGCGGTCACCTGCCCCTGGAGGCCGCTCTCGCCCGGGAGTTCGGGGCCTCGCGCAACACCGTCAGGGACGCCCTTGACCTGCTCAGGGACGAGGGCCTCATCGCGCGGTGCCCGGGAGTGGGCACCACGGTCGCGGCGGAGAAGTACCCGCACGGCCTGTACCGGCTGCTCGGCCTGGCCGAGACGCTCCGGGAGCACGGCGAGGTGACGAACGAGGTCCGCGCCATGGGCCTCATCCCGCCTCCCGCCGCGGTCCGGCAACGGCTCGACCTGCCCGAGGGCGAGCCCGTCGTCTACATCGAGCGGCTGCGCAGACTCGACGGGCTGCCGCTCTCGCTCGACCTGACCTATCTCGTACGAGAGCTCGGCGAGCCGCTCTTCGACGCCGACCTCGTGCACAACGACGTGTTCGTGCTCCTGGAGCGGATCGCCGGGCGGCCGCTCGGCGCGGCGGAGCTCACGATCGAGGCCGTCAACGCCGACGCCCACACCGCCGCCGTCCTCGACGCGCCGCGCGGAGCGGCGCTGCTGATGGTCGAGCGCCTCACCCACCTCTCCGACGGCCGCCCCGTGGACCTGGAGTTCGTCCGGTTCCGCGGCGACCGTCTCACCATGCGTGGCCATCTCTGGAGGAACACCGATGACCCTGGTCAATAGCCGCGTCGACGTGCCCGTGACGATCGACGAGTCGCTGTGCATCGAGGGCTGCACGCTGTGCGTGGACGTCTGCCCGCTCGACTCACTGGCCATCCACGAGGTCAGCGGTAAGGCGTACATGCACGTGGACGAGTGCTGGTACTGCGGCCCCTGCGCCGACCGGTGCCCCGCCGACGCCGTCACGGTGAACATCCCCTACCTGCTGCGATAGAAGGACATCCCCCCATGCGCACAATCTTCGCCACCGTGGCGCTGCTGGCCGCGGCCGCCGGCGCCCTCTCCGGATGCTCCGTCTCCGCGGGCGCCGACGACGGCAAGGAGACCGTGGTCGTCGGATATCAGTCGAAGACCATCAACACGGTGACGGCCGGGACGCTGCTGCGCGGCCTCGGCTACTTCGAGAAGCGCCTCGGCGGCAGGTACCGGGTCGAGTGGCAGGACTACGACACCGGCGCCCCGATCACCGCCAAGATGGTGGCCGGGAAGATCGACATCGGGTCGATGGGCGACTACCCGCTCCTCATCAACGCCTCCCGCACCCAGGGCGTGTCCGCCGCCCGGACCCGGCTCGTGTCGGCGACCGGCTACAACCTGCGCGGCGGGCTCAACTCGGTGGTGGTCGCCCCGTCGTCGAAGGCGCGCACGCTGGCCGACCTGAAGGGCGGGAAGGTGTCGGCCAGCTCCGGGTCGGCGGGCCACGGCACGCTCGTCCAGGCGCTGGAGCGGGCCGGGCTCGACCCCGCCACCGACGTGGAGGTCGTGAACCAGCAGCCGCCGGTGGGCGCCTCCGCGCTGCAGTCGGGCAACGTGCAGGGATACGCCCAGTTCGTGGCGTGGCCGGGACTGCTCGTCTTCAAGAACCAGGCCCGGCTCGTGTACGACGGGTCGGCGCTCGACGTGCCGACGTTCCACGGCGTCGTGGTGCGGGAGGCGTACGCGAAGGAGCGGCCCGACGTGCTCCAGGCGTTCCTGCAGGCGCAGATCGACGCCACGAAGTACCTCCACGAGCACCCCGTCGAGGCCGCCGAGGCGGTCGCGAAGGCGACCGGGCTCCCGGCCGAGGTGGTCTACCTCTACAACGGGCGCGACGGCATCGCCACCTTCGACGTCACGCTGAAGTCCCGGCTCCTCGCCGCGCTGGACCACGACCAGAAGTACCTGAAGTCCATCGGCACCGACTTCAAGGGCGTCGACGTGGCGAAGTTCGCCGACGACTCCTATGTCCGGAAGGCGTACGGCGCCTCCTACGACGCCGACGCCGCGGGCACCGTCAACGCGGCGCGCATCACCGGGACCGACGCCGCCTGCGGCACCACGGCCGGCGACCCCGCGAAGGCGGGCGAGCTGTGGCTGACGGGGGAGGACACGCTCCGTCCCGCGGCCACGCCGACCTGCCTGCTGCGGCAGATCGCCGCCGCCACCTCGGGCGGCGGGTCCGTACGGGCGGCGTACGTGCCGGACGCGGCCACGGGCACGCACTGGTTCGCGGACCGGTCCGTCTGGGTGCGCGATCCCGCCGCGGACGAGAACGAGAGGTTCAAGCCCTTCACCACCCGCGACGGCGCGGAGGCGTTCGTGAAGGAGCACCCCCGGGCGGCGGTCGTCGGCTACGACGAGGCGCTGAAGGCCGCGGCGGGAGGTGCGTCGCGGTGAGCACCCCGGCGCCGGCCGCGTCTCTCGCTCCGCAGTCCCCGGCATCGGAGCCCTCGGCATCGGGCTCCCCGGCGTCGGAGCCCCCGGCTTCCGGTGCCGTCCCGGCGGCGCGGCCGGGACGGCGCGTACGCGGCCGGGCGACGGCGGCCGGGCTGCGCAGATGGGCGGTGCGGCTGGGATCCCTGGTGGTCGTCGTCGCGCTGTGGCAGTGGCTGACGACCGCCGACGTCCGCGCCGGGCTGCGGTTCGACCGGCTGCCCTCGCCCGTCGAGGTCGCGACGGAGTTCAGCCGGCAACTCTCCGGAGGGCTCTACTACCTCGACCTGGCCCAGAGCATGATCCGCATCCTCACCGGGTTCGCGCTGGCGTCGGTGGCCGGCATCGCCCTGGGAGTGCTGGTCGCGCGGTCCCGGTGGGCGGCCGACGTGCTGCTGCCGCCCGTCGAGGTCGTCCGGCCGATCCCGGCGATCGCCCTCGTCCCGATCGCGATCCTGGTGTTCCCCACCGACGAGCAGGGCATCGTGTTCATCACGTTCGCCGCGGCGTTCTTCCCGATCATGGTGAGCACCCGGCACGCCGTACGGGCGCTGCCCACGCTGTGGGAGGACGCGGTCCGCACCATGGGCGGCGGGCGCGCGCACGTGCTGTGGCACGTCGTGCTCCCCGGCACGCTGCCGGGCGTCTTCGGCGGGCTGTCGGTCGGCATGGGCGTCGCCTGGATCTGCGTGATCTCCGCCGAGATGATCTCCGGCGAGTTCGGCGTCGGCTACCGGACGTGGCACGCGTACACGGTGGTCGACTACCCGGCGGTGCTCGTCGGCATGGCGTCGATCGGGGTGCTCGGGTGGCTGACCTCCGCCTCGATCGAACTGCTCGGCCGGCGCCTCACCCGATGGCTGCCCCGTGCCGAACAGAGGGCCGAAGAGAGGACCGAACAGAGGGCCGAAGAGAGGACCGGAGAGAAGGCGGAGGAGAGGACCGACGTGCGGGCCGGAGACCGGGAAACCCACGAGCAGGCGACCTTCGAGCAGGCGGCCTTCGAGCAGGAAGCCGGCCAGGGCGTCGAGGAGGCCGCCCGATGAGTGCCACGGTCGCGCCCGCCCTGGAGACGGGGCTCGCCATCCGGCTGGAGGGCGTGTCCCTCGGCTACGGGCGGCACGCCGTACTGGAGGATCTTCACCTCGACGTGGCCCCCGGCGAGGTCCTGGTGATCGTGGGGCCGTCCGGTTCGGGCAAGTCCACGATCCTGCGGGCCGTCGCCGGGCTGCTGACCCCGCGGGCCGGCCGGGTCCTGGCCCAGGGCCTCCCGGTCACCGGGCCGTCGCCCGACCGCGCGATGGTCTTCCAGGACGACGCGCTGCTGCCCTGGCGCACGGTCCGGCGCAACGTGGAACTGCCGCTGCGCATCCGTGGCGTGCCGAGGCGGGAGCGCGGACCGGCCGCCGAGAGCTGGATCGCCCGGGTCGGCCTCGCCGGCTGGGAGGACCGGCTGCCCCGGGAGCTGTCCGGCGGCATGCGGCAGCGCGTGCAGCTCGCCAGGTCCCTGGCCGCCGCGCCGCGCGCCGTGCTCATGGACGAGCCCTTCGGCGCGCTGGACGCGCAGACCCGGGGTGAGATGCAGCGCCTGCTGCTGGACGTGCTCCGCGACACGGCCGCCACGGTCGTCTTCGTCACCCACGACGTGGACGAGGCCCTGCTGCTCGCCGACCGGGTCGTCGTGCTCGGGCGTGGCGGCATCGGACGCGTCCTGCCCGTGCCCGGCCCGCGCACCCCTGAGACCGACCGTGCCGGGCTGCGCGCCCGGATCATCGAGGAGCTGTGATGGACATCCCTTCCCCGGCAGACCGCCTGCATCTGGAATGCCAGGTTCTGGTGGTGGGCGGCGGCACCGCGGGGACCATGGCCGCGATCACCGCCGCCGAGCGCGGCGCCGACGTGATCCTGCTGGAAAAGGCGCACGTACGGCACAGCGGCGCGCTCGCGATGGGCATGGACGGCGTGAACAACGCGGTCATCCCCGGCAAGGCCACCCCCGAGGACTACGTCGCAGAGATCACCAGGGCCAACGATGGGGTGGTCAACCAGCGCACCGTCCACCAGACGGCGACGCGCGGCTACGACATGGTGCGGCGGCTGGAGCGCTACGGCGTGAAGTTCGAGAAGAACGAGCACGGCGACTACGCGGTGCGCCGGGTCCACCGGTCGGGCAGCTACGTCCTGCCCATGCCGGAGGGCAAGGACGTCAAGAAGGTCCTCTACCGGGTGCTGCGCCGTCGCGACATCCGCGAGAAGGTGCGCATCGAGAACCGGGTGATGCCGGTCCGCGTGCTCACGAGCGAGGGCCGGGCCGTCGGCGTGGCCGGGTTCGACACCCGCTCCGGCCGGTTCGTTACGGTCTCCGCCGGAGCCGTGATCCTCGCGACCGGCGCGTGTGGTCGGCTCGGCCTGCCCGCCAGCGGCTACCTGTACGGCACGTACGAGAACCCGACCAACGCCGGGGACGGGTACGCGATGGCCTACCACGCGGGCGCCGAGCTCAGCGGCATCGAGTGCTTCCAGATCAACCCGCTGATCAAGGACTACAACGGCCCGGCCTGCGCCTACGTGGCCAACCCGTTCGGGGGCTACCAGGTCAACGCCGAGGGGGAGCGGTTCGTCGACTGCGACTACTGGTCGGGCCAGATGATGGCCGAGGTGGCCGGGGAGATCGCCTCGGCGCGCGGCCCGATCTACCTCAAGACCACCCACCTGCCGGACGAGACGCTCACCGCGCTGGAGAACATCCTGCACACCACCGAGCGGCCCACCAGGGGCACCTTCCACGCCGGGCGCGGGCACGACTACCGCACCCACGACGTGGAGATGCACATCTCCGAGATCGGCCTGTGCGGCGGGCACTCGGCCTCGGGCGTGTGGGTGGACGAGAACGGCGCGACCACCGTCCCCGGCCTGTACGCCGCGGGCGACCTGGCCTGCGTGCCGCACAACTACATGATCGGCGCGTTCGTCTTCGGGGACCTCGCCGGGGCGCACGCCGCCGAGCACCACCGTACGGCCGGCGGCCTGCCGGAGGACCAGATCACCGCCGCGCACGAACTGATCTACCGCCCGCTGCGCAACCCCGACGGCCCGCCGCAGCCGCAGGTCGAGTACAAACTGCGGAGGTTCGTCAACGACTACGTCGCCCCGCCGAAGACCGGCAGGAAGCTCGGCCTCGCGCTGGAGACGTTCGAGCGGATGCGCGACGAGATCGCGGCGATGGGCGCGCGGACCCCGCACGAGCTGATGCGGTGCGCGGAGGTGTCGTTCATCAGGGACTGCGCCGAGATGGCCGCGCGGTCCTCGCTGGTCCGCACCGAGAGCAGGTGGGGTCTCTACCACGACCGCGCCGACCTGCCCGAGCGGAACGACGACGAGTGGCTCTACCACCTCAACCTGCGCAGGAACGCCGCCGGGGCGATGGAGTTCGTCAAGCGCCCGGTCGAGCCGTACCTCGTGCCGGTCGAGGGCTTCACGCCCCGCCCGGCCGAGCCGGTCGTCGTCGGCGCGTACGGCGCGCCCCGTTCGGTGCGGCGCGGCGGGGGCGGCCGGCTCGCGGTGGAGGCGATCGGGCGCTCGCCCCGCATCCTCGAACTGCTGCGGCTCGCCGACGGCGAGCCCACGCTCGACCAGATCACCCCCTACCTGGCGGAGGCCGACCCGAAGGTCCGCAGGGCGGCCGTCGCCACGCTGACCGAGACCACGCCCCCGGGCGTGGAGACCGCGCTGGCCCAGGCCCTCGCCGACCAGCACGGCACCGTACGGCGGGCCGCCGCCACCGGCCTGCGGGAACTCGTCGAGGTGCTGCCCGCGACCCCCGCCTTCGGCGCCTCCCTCCGCGCGGTGGCCGGTTACGGGGCGAGTCCCGGTGACGCGGGCCAGGCGGGAGTGAGTCACAGCGGGGCGGGGGAGACGGCGGGCGGGGCCGGCGCGGCGGCTGGGGACCCGATCGTCCGCGCGGCCGTCCTGGACGTCCTGCGGGCGTTGCGCCTCGGCGACGCCGGCGTGTTCGGGGCGGCGCTCACCGACCCCGACTCCCGGGTGCGGATCGAGGCGGTCAGGGGCCTGGTCTCGCTCGACGACGCAGGGCGGGTGGCGCTCGCCGCCGGGGACGAGGACCGCGAGGTGCGCGTCTGGGCGGCCAGGGGGCTCGGGAGCATCGGCCTGCCCGGCGGCGCCCCGGCCGTCGTACGGCTCGCCGCCGACCCCGATCCGCTCGTGCGGGCGGCCGCGCTTGAGGCGTCCGCCGGGCTCGGCCCGGCTCTCTACCGCGAGCCCGGAGCCCGCTCCGACACCGGCTTCGATACCGTCTCCGGCTTCGGTGAGACGGCCGTACGGGCTCTGGCGGATCCGGCCTGGGAGGTGAGAGTGGGCGCGGCCCGCGGGCTGGCGGCCGCCGATCCCGGCATGGCCGCGGGACCGTTGGTGGCGGCGCTCGCCGACCCGCACCTCGACGTGCGTAAGGCCGCGGTCCTCTCGCTGTCGCCCTGGGCGGCGCGGCGGGACGTGGCCGCCGCCCTGCGTGGCGCGCTCGGCGACTCCGACGCCGACGTCCGCGCGTACGCCCGCAGAGCGCTGGAGACCGCCGCCCCGGCCGGAGCGGCCGGGGTCCCGGCGGGAGTCTGATCCGCCGCCGCCGGGGGCGAGGCCGGCCCGCCCGGAGGCGTCGGCTCCCCGGCGGCGGTTCAGGAGCCTGGCGGTTCCGGGAGGGCGGTCCGGGAGCGCGGCGGCTCGCTGTCAGGAGGGCGCGTGCCCCCCGCCGGTGGCGGGCAGTCCCGCCGCCCGCCAGGCCACGAATCCGCCGACGACGTCGGTGGAGCGGGTCAGCCCGAGGTCGTGGAGCGACGCGGCGGCCAGGCTCGACGTGTAGCCCTCGGAACAGATCACGATGACCTCCACGTCGTATCCGGTCGCCTCCGGCAGCCGGGCGTCCTGGGCGGGGTCGAAGCGCCACTCCAGGACGTTGCGTTCGACGATCAGCGCGCCGGGCACCTCGCCCTCCGCCGCCCGCTGGGCCGCGGGCCGGATGTCGACGAGCAGGGCGCCCTCGCGGACCCTGCCGTACGCCTCCTGGGGGGTGAGCCTCCGCAGGCGGCGCCGGCTGTCGGCGAGGATCTCGTCGATGCTCCGGGCGCCCGGAGGGCGGACCGGCGCCGCCGCGCCCGTCACCACTGCTCCGCACCTTCCTCGGCGACCTTGGTCAGCCGGCCGTCGGTGAGGTCGTAGCGGCTCATGGTGGACAGCGGGGGCGAGTAGACGTGCACGCTGACCGCGGGAGCGGTCGAGACGTTGCGCACCTCGTGCACGTAGTCGGGCCCGAACTCACGCGCGTCACCGGCGTGGAGATCCCGTTCGACGGTCACGTCGTGTTCGCGCAGGCTGCCGAGGGCGACGGCGAAGGCCCCCCGCGAGCCGCCGTGGTCGTGGAACCCGGTCGACTGACCGGGCAGCCAGCTGATCAGCCAGATCTCGTGGTCGTCGTCGCCGTGCAGCCGCTCGTACCAGCGGCCGTCGGTGCTGAGCCGTACGCGCTGGATCCATTCGTCGGGGGAGGTGGCCAGCGCGTGGGCGATGCCGGCCAGCCGGGTGCGGGTGAGGGTGGGTGCGTTCGCGGTCATTCCATGCTCCTGGTCGTGCGGTTCCGATACCTCTGCTCACGCGGGTGCGGACGCCGTACAGAGAGCACTCGCCTGCCTGCGGAGATCTACGGGCAGGTTCGACCAGTGGAGAGGCTCCAGGTGCATGGGCCAAGGATGCGGTAGAAATACCCACTAAGTCAACCTGGAAAGCGGGGTATAGGGGGTGCGGCGGCTCCCGGCGGGCGGGCAGGCATAGGGGAGCGGGAAAGGGGCAGGTGGGCCCAGGTTGCCGAAGTGAGGCCCCGGAACGAACCCCCGAAGCGAGTCACAGCTTCCCGAAGCGAAAGGTGACGGCGTTGACCACTACCGAAGACCGCGATGTCATCGACCTGCTGCTGGCGCAGCACGAGCAGATCAAGGGCCTGTTCGCCGGGATCGTCGTGGCGGACGGCGATCGCAAGGGCGACCTGTTCAACGACCTCGTGCGGCTGCTGGCCGTACACGAGAGCGCGGAGGAGCAGGTCGTGCACCCCGCCGCGCGCTCGTCGGCGGGCGACGAGGTCGTCGAGGCCCGTCTGCACGAGGAGAGCGAGGCCAAGCACGCCCTCTCCGACCTGTACGACCTCGGCGTGGAGCATCCCGAGTTCGACGCCAGGCTCGCCATGCTGGAGAAGGCGGTCGTCGAGCACGCCACCCACGAGGAGCAGGAGGAGTTCCCCCGCCTGCGCCAGGAGCTGTCCGCGGAGCGGCTGCGCCGGATGGCCGGCGCCGTACGGGCGGCCGAGGCGATCTCACCGACCCGGCCGCACCCGGGCGCCGGGGAGTCCGCGACCGTGAACATGCTGGCCGGCCCGCCGGTGGCGGTGTTCGACAAGATCCGCGACGCGGTGCGCGACTGGCGGCAGTCGAACAAGGACTGACGGAGACGACGTAGGCGAGCACCTCCCGGCGCGGGTCTGCGCCGGGGTGGGTCCCGCCCGGCGCCACCCGCCCGGCGGGGCCGGGCGGGCACCGGTTCACGCGACGGCGCGTCATCCGTCCGGCAGCAGCGAGGCGAGGAAGTCCTGCGTCTTGGAGTCCACCGAGTAGACAGCGGTGCCGACCATGCCGCGGGTGAGCAGCACCTTGTAGGTGTTGCGGATCAGCCGGTCGGCCTGTTCGTCGGTGACGGTCTTCTTCAGCAACGCCGGGTCCTTGCTGGCCGCGCGTACGGTGACCAGGCGCCCGTCACGGTAGACGAGGTCGGGCCCGAAGACGACCCCGTTCCAGTCGTACTCGAAGCCCTGGGCGGTGTACACGCAGCCGACCTGCTCGAAACCGCCGGGCAGGGTGGCCCACAGCGCGCTGGGAGGAGCGTCCCCGACGGCGCGGTCGCCCTTGACGTTCCAGGGTTTGGCCCAGTCGTCGACCTGCACGTCGGATACCAGGCGGTCGCCGTCCGGATCACTCCACCGCCAGCAGTAACCGGCCGTGATCCGCGCGGAGTAGCCGGCGTTCAGCCTGCCGCGCAGCAGTCCCTCCAGCTCGTACGGCGAGTCGGCGAGGGTGACCTCGAAGTCGGCGTCATCGGTCCACGCGCCGGGATCCTCGCCGTTGAGGCCGAGCAGCCGCAGCACCCACTCCTCGTACGCGCGACTGCCGCCGCAGCGGAACTGGGCGTCCAGATCCACCTGGTGGACGGCCAGGCCGAGGGACCGCGCGTGCGCCCTGATGTCGGCGACGGTGCCGGTCTCGCCCGGCCGTACCACCTGATGTTCGTCCAGGAGGAAGACGGGAACGCGGGCCGCGGCCATGAGTTCGTCGAGCTGGGGCCGCCCCGTCCGCTCGGTGGCCCTGGTGAAGCGGCTGGCGGAGGTCTCGCGGACCCGGTGGGCTTCGTCGCAGATCAGCACGTCGAGGTCGTTCGGCCTGGCGGCCGTGAAGTTGTTGAAGTATTTGAACATCGCCTTCGTCCGTGTGGAGCCCCTGGCCACGTGGCGGCGCATGGTCTCCGTGAAGGACCGCGACCCGGTGGCGTGCTGTGCCGGGTAGCCGCGCTCGGCCAGCTCGCCGAGCAGTGACAGGGCGATGACGCTCTTGCCGGAGCCGGAGCCGGGGCCGCCGGTGACGATCACGACCTGCTTGGAGTCGGCCGCCCTCGCCTTCTCCACCGCGTGCAGCACGAGCCCGTACGCCAGGCGCTGCCGGTCCAGCAGGACGAACTGGTCGCGATCCTTGATCTCGGCCGCGGCCACCTTCAGCAACTGCTTGGACGGCCGGACCGCGGACGACAGCAGCCTGTCCGCGGCGGCGGCGCCCGGCTCGGGTGCGAACTGGGCGCGGAGGTAGTCGATGAACCGGCCTCGGCGGCTCTGACTGAACAACCGGGTCCACTCGTCCTCCACTCGATCGTAGAGGTCGTGGATGTCCAGGTCGTTTGCGTTGTGCAGGTAGGCGACACCGCGCACCGCGTGGGCGGTGTTCCAGGGCGCCGACGAAGTCGGCCAGGTAGTCGCAGTAGCCGCGCACCTGCAGGACCGGATGAAGCTTGAGCTGGTCGCCCATTCCGGGGACGATGACGAGGTCGGCGTCGTCCTCGTACAGTTCGGCCTGGCTCCACTGCTTGAGCTCCACGATGACGTACGCGTCGTCGCCGCTGTGCCGGTCCACGCCGGCCAGGATACGTCGGCCCGCTTGCTGGTCAGCGGTAATCGGTACTCCAGGAGCATCTCGACGCCGCCGAGCCCGGCCTCGACCAGATCGCGGGCGAGGACGGGCAGGCTTCGATCCCAGGACCTCCGCTCGCTCCTGCCGGGGCTGATGCCTTGGGTGTGGTGAAGCTGTTCGGCGATCACCTCGCTGAGCACCCTTTCCGGTACCGACGCGAGTTGGAGCAGGCCTTCCGCGGAATGCCGGACAACCGCCACGGACGTACCCCCAGGCAGCACGAAGAATTCGTGCGGTATGGGGGCGTGTCCGCTCTCACGTGAGCAACGGAAGCCCGTCGGGCCGCATCACCAGGACGTCCAGAAGATTACAACGATCCACCGGCACGCAACCCGGCGAGGACGGACGCGAACGCGAGGTCCGGCACCGGGTACGTGTCGTGGTCGTCGAGGAAGGCCGCCGCCTGGACGCGGTCCGGTCGCTTCGTGAAGGTCCCGACGAGGGTGCGCGGGCCCACCGCGGCCGGTGCGGCGTTCAAGGCATCCGGCCCGCCGCTCTTTCGGATTCCGCTACATCCGCGCCGGCGGCGGACCCGGCCGCTACTTGCCGTGCGGGTCGGACGCGTTGAGCCTCGTCACGACCTGGTCGTAGTCGCCGCGCGCCTCGCCGTACCGCAGGAACTTCACCCGCTCGACCTGGATCTCCTTCGCGTCGGGCTGCGTCTCGAACAGCTCGACGACCTCCGCCACGAACTCGTCGAGCGGCATCGCCGCCTCGCTGTCCTCCTGGCCCGGCAGCAGCGAGGTGCGGACGGACGGCGGTTCGAGTTCGACGACCTTCACGCTCGTGTCGGCGAGCTGCAGCCGGATCGACTCGCTGAGCATGTGGACGGCGGCCTTCGACGCGTTGTAACTCGGGGTGACCTTGAGCGGCGCGAACGCCAGGCCCGAGGAGACGGTCACGATGGTGGCGTCCGGCTGCGCCCGCAGATGCTCGACGAACGCGGCGATCAGGCGGATCGTGCCGAGCAGGTTGGTCGTGATGACCGACTCGGCGGAGGCGAGGAACGACTCGGGCCGGTGCCAGTCCTCGACGCGCATGATCCCGGCCATCGTGACGAGCACGTTGAGATCCGGATACCTCGCCAGCACGTCCTTCGCGGCGGCCTCGATGCTCCCGGCGTCGGCGGCGTCGATCTGTACGGTGCCGATGCCGGGATGCTCGGCGGCGATGCGCTCCAGCAGGTCGGCCCGCCGTCCGCCGACGATGACCGTGTTCCCCCTGTCGTGCAGCGCGACGGCGAGCGCGAGTCCGATCCCGCTGGTGGAGCCGGGGATGAATATGGTGTTTCCCGAGATGTTCATGCTCACATTCTCGGCGCCGGGCCGTCACGGGTGCAGAGAGCGCTTATCGGGGGATCGGCGATCCCTGGCAGCCGGTCACCGGCTCGCGGACGCCGGGCGGATACTGAGCGCATGGACCGCGCCGGACTCGCCGACTTCCTCCGCCGACGCCGTGAGGCCCTGCGTCCGGAGGACGTGGGGCTCGCCGCCGGCGCCCGCCGCCGTACGCCCGGACTGCGGCGTGAGGAGGTCGCGGCGCTCGCCGCGATGTCCAACGACTACTACACGCGGCTTGAGCAGCAGCGCGGACCGCAGCCCAGCGAGCAGATGCTCGCCTCGCTCGCCCGGGCGCTGCGGCTGACGGGCGACGAGCGCGACTACCTCTTCCGGATCGCGGGGCACAACGCTCCCGCGAGGGCCTCCGCCGCGACGCACGTCGTCCCCGCGCTGCTGCGGGTGCTCGACCGCCTCAGCGACACCCCTGCGCTCATCCTGTCCAACCTGGGCGAGACGCTGGTGCAGAACCGGATGGCCGACGCGCTGTTCGGCGACAGGTCCGGCTACACGGGCCTCGCCCGCAGCGAGGTCTACCGGTGGTTCACCGATCCCTCGGAGCGGCTGCGCTATCCCGAGGACGACCGTGACCGGCACAGCCGGGCCCAGGTGGCGAACCTGCGTGTCGCGTACGGGACGATGGGGGAGCAGTCCCGGGCGGGTGAGCTGGTACGGGCCCTGCGCAAGGCGAGCGCCGAGTTCGCCGAGCTGTGGGACCGGCACGAGGTCGCCAAGCGCTTCGAGGACCACAAGACGCTCATCCATCCCGAGCTCGGCCCGATCGAACTGGACTGCCAGGTGCTGTTCACCGAGGACCAGTCCCAGGCGCTGCTCGTGCTCACCGCCCCTCCGCGCACCGAGGGCTACGAGAAGCTGCGGCTGCTCGCCGTGCTGGGGCAGGAGCGCTTCACCGAGCCGTCGCCGTACGAACTGCCTTAGGTCGCCCGCTCCATCGGCTGGGGCGCCTGATCTTGTCCTGCGCATCCTGCAGAAGGCCGGGTAGTTGGCGGCCTTCGCTGGGTGCGGTTCCAGCTTTACCCTGCCACATCGAGCGGGCGAGTCATCGGGGCCGGCTCGTTTTCGTGACATGCGGTCGCTGCCGGGATCGGTCCCTCGGCCGCTTCGAGCAGCCGCAGTGCGGAGACGGCTGCGTCCGGCTCGGCATGACCGTCATGGCCAGAGGCCCGTCAGTTCGAGCGCATGCTCGGGCGAGGTGGCATGCCGTACGCCTGGGACGGGATCGCCGTGCTGGTCCAGGAGTCGCCACCCTCCTAGCTGGACAACGGGGGCTCGGCCGTGCCGCATGGCGAGGGCGAGCTCCGAGAGAGTCCCCCAGGAACCGCCGATCACGATCACGGCATCCCCCGAGTTGACGATGATGTTGTTGCGTGCCTCGCCGGCCCCGGTGGGGATCACGATGCTCAGGTCGGGGTTGGCGTGCTCGCGGTCAGGACGGGACAGGATGCCGACGACGGTCCCGCCGGCGGAGCGCGCTCCCGCCGCTACCGCGGCCATCACTCCGGTGTAGCCGCCGCAGATCACCACCGCGCCGCGCTCGGCCAGAAGCCTGCCGATCTCCTGTGCGTTGCGCTCGTCCTCGGCCGTGCAGTCGCGGGGCCCGCACACCGCTACTTGAATCGCCACTCCGCGAGCATGTCATTCGATCCGAGCCAGCGGCCAGGGACTACCGCCCGGCGGGACGTGGACCACCGTTATCCGGTCACCTGAGCCGCGCGCCTGCCGGAAGCCCTTATCACGACAGGAGGGCCACGCGGGTCGGCCCTGAGGTCCGGGCGCACACCCAGGGGTCGCCGAAGCCACCACGCAATCCGGATAAGCGACCGACTTAATCGATGGGATGACGAGAGGCGAGGTTTTAGGTCAAGATTGCTTTGTCCGTATGTCGGCCAGTGGAGGTAGGGGCGTGCGCGTTGCACGGATAGCGGTGGCGGCTTTCCTGGTCGGCGGAGTGGTTTCGAGCTGCGGCACCGGTCCGACCCTGCAGGCGGCGAGTGCGGAGCTCCAGAAAGACATGCAACGCCTGGAGGCTGACGACGTCTTCAAAAACCCTCTCAAGAAGCTACGTATTGTGGATCGCCCGGACAAGGACTTGCCCTGTGACAAGGGTAAGTTTCAGCGGGTGCTACGGGCGACGGCTGACGAGGAACGTAAAACCCCAGACGTAGATGGCCACCTAGACCTTGCTCAAAGGTTGATGGAGAACACATTGTCCCGTGTACTTCACTACAAGATGACATATGACCTCACCCAGACGGACTGGAAGGATGCGCGGGTGATCGAGGGTAGGAAGGACGTCCCCGGCATTACGGTCAGGGTGATCGTGGTTCCGGAATCGCCCACGTGGCGCTTGGTCGCGGAGACTGATTGTCTTTCGCGTTCATAAGGGCGTCATCCCCAAACCCTGATGAGTTCCTTTGCGTGATCGTTAACGATGATGCGTGAGGAGTTCTCCAACTTGTCGTCGAATTTCTTGTTGGAGTCCATCCATCGTTCGTATGGAGTCAGCTTCGTTTGGAGGATGCTCTCCCAGTTGCTCCCGGTACGGGTCGCTTCCCTTTTTGCCTCCGCCATAAGCTCATCGAATGTCTTGAGATCACCAGTTCTCGCACTGGTTATTTCGCTTGGCGCTTTTTCCGCTGGATAGCCGGCATCGTGTAGCAGGTATGCCATGTCGTATTTCTGGCGTAGGGTGAAGTTGGCGCGAGCCTCGGTCAGTGCTTGAACGCGGGTTTCGAAGCTGGCGGCCCAGTCGTCCAGCAAGCTGCTTGCGGCGTATGTTTTCGTCAGCGTCCAGCCTGTCTCGATGAGACCGCTCACTACGGGGATCTGGTCGATGCCCAGGCCTATGGTGTTTTTGCTGAGATCCCGGATCAGATTGTCTGTAGTGTCCTTTTCGCCCCTAACCTCAAGCGCCGCCTTGAACTCGAGGCCGCCGAGATCGCCGAACATCTGCGCTCCACGTCGGAACCAATCTTTGTCTCTCTTGGCATCCAGGCGAGCAGTGGCCATGAGAATGTCGTAGCGGAATTGCGCTGCTGTCTTGTCGAAGTCTTCGGTCAGTGACTCCTCGCCGGTGAACGTCTGCAGGAAGCGGTAGGTGTCCCCAGGGCTGAGATAGAAGGCGGGGGTGACGCCGGGGATCGGCAGCCACTCATCGGGTACGGCCATCCCCGATTTCCTATAGATGGCCTTGTCGAAGCGGGCGCCGGAGGCGAGTTCGTGGATGTATGACTTGGCGATAGAGGTCATAGAGTCCCGTGCGGCGTTTGGGAGGTCCTTGCCGAAGGAACCTGCTGCGAGCATCGCGTCCAGGGTGAAGGCGGCGGCCTCCGCCGAGTGCTTGCCCAGCTTCTCTGTTGCGGCCTCGCTGCCCGCCTCCATGGCCCGGCCGAAGGCGTCCGCGACGTCGTCCCCAGCGCCGGTCGACTTGGCGTAGGCAAGGAACTGCTTCATCTTCTCGACTTGGGTGAGCTTGACTCCATCGCCACCCATCTGGGCGAAGGCGGCCCGTGCGGCCTTGCCGTCACCGGCGAGAAGCCCCAGGGCGAGGGCGACAGTGTCGGGGGAGTAGCCGTAGGTGTCGGTCTCGTTCACGCCGGCGCCGCGCCAGTCCTGGCGGGGGTTTTTCGTGAAGTCGTCGAGCGCCAGGGTGCGGGCCGCGGAGACCCGCACGTCCGTCGGCGCTTCAGCCCCGGCGAGCAGCGCGAGCCGGTTCCAGGCGACCACCCGGTTCGCGGGCGTGCTCAGCAGTTCTGCCTTCACCTTTTCGAACGCCGGGATGCGGCCGGGGGCGTGCAGGGCGGCGCCCAGGGCGGCGCTGAACGCGGCCAGGTCGGCCTTGGCGGTCGGGCTGCCGGTGTTCATCAGGAGGTCGGGCAGCGCGTCGCGCACTTCGGCGGGCAACGTGGCGAAGAACGCCGCCGCCGCGGCGGGGTCCTTGGCCAGTGCGGCGATCTCCTTGATGTGCTGATGGACGAGGTCACCCTTCGTCTCGACGGTGAAGTCGGGGTTCGCAAGGAGGCCGGTGCCGTACATGAGGCCCAGGCCGTGGCCGGTCGCGAAGCTGTCCAGTGCGTCCGGCAGGCGGGCGAAGGTGTGGTCGCCCGTTCCGTTCAGCGCCTTGATCAGTTCGGCCCGCTCCGAGAGCTTGGGCACCTGGCCTCTGCCCCAGTCGGCGATGGCGGTGACCTGCGTGAGGGGAGCGGTGCTCACCCCGTTCGCCCGGAACAGCCCCTCGAAGTCGGCGGAGAAGGCGGTGAGCCGGTCGGCGGCCCGGCGGAGGTCGGCCGCCATCGCGTTCATCGCCGCCGGATCGATGCCGCAGAAGTCGCCGCTGGGAGATGTCATCGCGTCCTTCCTGGCGGGGCGGTCACAGCGTTCAGGGGCGCCCGGTCAGCCGGTGCCGGATGAGCTCGGCCTGGGAGCGGGTCACCATCGCCGGATGCCGGTGCAGTTCGTCCTCGATCGCGTGGGTCATCTGCCGTACGAGCTGGGCCAGGCGGTGATGCCGATCCGCCACCTCGCCTGTCCATTTCGCGGCGGTCGGTCCTGTCCAGACTTTGGCTGACTGCATCGCGGCATAAATGCCGTGATATGCTTGCCCGACCTCGTGGGCGCGGCTCTGCACTTCCCTGAGGAGCTCCACCAATTGCGCGTGGCGAGGGTTGGGCACCATCTCTTCCGCCACGCCGTCCCCCGTTCCGCCTGCCCCTCGCCCCCGCTTCGCATTCGATGTCAAAGGTAGACATCGTCCTATAGCCTCGGCAACCGCACTCTCCGGACATCCAACCGGCGATTCATTTCGGGTTGCCCGATATGTTCGCCGGAGTGGAGAAGATAAGTTCATCCCTCACGAACTTATCTCCGTCTCGGCAACGTCGCCAGGGAAACAAGCATTGAATTGGGGTGACAGCCGCGAGCACACGTGCGTCGGCGACGATCACCTCAGCGGCCACCGGCCGAAAGCCGGTCAGCAGCCGGGGTACTTGCCGGACGCCGCGCGGCCTCCACCGGACTGGCCGCCGAACTGGTCCGCGAAGTCGTCGGCGAGCTCGGTGATGACCTCCCGGCCTTCGAGCCGGGACAGCCACCGCTCGGGAAGGGCCGCCTCGCCGTGCCGGGCGCCGAGCAGGTTGCCGCAGACGGAGCCGGTGGAGTCGCTGTCGCCGGAGTGGTTGACCGCGAGCAGCAGCCCTCGCTCCACGTCGTCGTCGCTCACCAGGGCGCAGTAGACGGCGATGGCGAGCGCCTCCTCGGCCACCCAGGCGCCGCCGAGCGACTCCACCGTCTCGGGTGACGGCTTCGCCGCGTCCGCCAGGGCGACCGCGGCCTGGAGGGCGGTGGTGGTCTCCTCGTGCGCGGGCTTGTCCCGCAGGATATCGAGGGTGTGGTGTACGGCCTCCATCGGCGGCCTGCCCTCGACCAGGAAGAAGACGATCGCCGCGAAGGCCCCCGCCGCCAGGTAGCCGGTCGGGTGTCCGTGCGTGATCTGGGCGCATCTGGCCGCGAGATCGAAGGCCGCGTACGGGTCGCGGGCGGCCAGCCCGAACGGCGCCGAGCGCATCACCGTGCCGCAGCCCTTCGACCGGGGGTTGACCGGCCCGGGTTCGCCGGGAGCGGCGGCCGGACCGGGCGCGACGCGCAGTCCGGACAGACAGGCGTTTCCGGGCGCGCGACGGGAGTACAGCCAGGCCTGCTCGCGAAGCCGGCCGGTGCGGACGAGACCGTCCGCCGGCGGCGGGGAGCGGTGCTCCTGAGTGTCGAGCCAGCGCAGGTAGGCGTTGCGGACGACGTCGGTCTCGCTGCCGATGCCTCTCTCGCGTACGCGGACGTCGGCGCGGATCAGCCCTTCGGCGGTGAACAACGTCATCTGGGTGTCGTCGGTGATCAGCCCGACCTTGCCCCGCCAGTCGGGGGTGAAGTCGACCAGGCCCGCGCTGCCGTGGTCGCGCTGGATGACCGCCAGAGGGTCGAACTCGACGGGCGCGCCGAGGGCGTCGCCGATCGCCCCGCCGAGCAGGCAGCCGCGAACCCTCGCCCGGAACGACATTCCACCTGTCTCGGCATCACTCACAACGACAATCCCCTTTCGCCCGCCTGGGCTTCTATTGGGTCTTGCCGGGCATTCCACCACAGCGGTCCCGCGCACTCATCTTGAGGGTGCAGCGTCGAAGGCGATTTCAGGTTGTATGACCGAAATCAGCTCTTTTCTCCGGCTGACGGTGCCGCGAGACTGAGGAGTCATGAGCTTCGACATCGGACGCGTCCGTGCCCTCTATCCCGCCCTGTCCGACGGCTCCGCCTGGCTCGACGCGGCGGCGGGCACCCAGGTGCCCCAGCCCGTGATCGACGCCATCGTGGCGGCCTACTCGGCCGGCATCGGCAACACGCACGGGGCGTTCGCGGCCAGCGCGCGATCCGACGCCATCGTCGCCGAGGCCCGGCGGGCCGTCGCCGACCTCGTCGGCGGCGATCCCGGCGGCGTCGTCCTCGGCCCGAACATGACCACCCTCACCTACCGGTTCGCGTACGCCCTGTCCAAGGAGTGGGGCCCGGGGGACGAGATCGTGCTGTCCCGGCTGGACCACGACGCGAACGTCCGGCCCTGGGCGCAGGCGGCCGAGCGCGCCGGCGCCCGGGTCCGCTGGGCGTCGATCGAGGTGCCGAGCGGTGAACTGCCCGCGGACCAGTACGGCGAGCTCGTCGGCGAACGGACGAGGCTGGTGGCGGTGACCGCGGCGAGCAACATCCTGGGGACCATCCCCGAAGTGCGGAGGATCGCCGACCTGGTGCACGCCGCCGGGGCCCTGACGTACGTGGACGGCGTGCACGCCACCCCGCACACGCCGGTCGACATGGTCGCGCTGGGCGCCGACTTCTACGCGACCAGCGCGTACAAGTGGTCGGGCCCGCACGTCGGGGCCGTCGTGGCGCGTCCGGACCTGCTGGAGCGCCTGCGGCCCGACAAGCTCGCCTCCGCTCCGGACGACGTGCCCGACCGGTTCGAGACGGGGACGGCGCCCTTCGCCGACCTCGCGGGGGTCGCCGCCGCGGTCGACCACCTCGCCGGCCTGGACCCGGAGGCCACCGGCACCCGGCGGCAGCGGCTGCGCGTCTCCATGGCGGCGGTCGAGGCCCATGAGCAGGCCGGGCTGGCCCATCTGCTGGAGGGGTTGTCGGCCCTGCCCGGGGTGACGCTGATCGGGTCACCCCGGCGCCGCACCGCCACGGTCTACTTCACGGTGGACGGACACACTCCCCGTGAGGTCGCCGAGCATCTGGCCGCCTGCCGCGTCAACGTGTGGGACGGGCACTGCTACGCCTGGGAGCCCGCCCTGGCCCTCGGCATCCGCGACCGGGGCTCCGCCGTACGCGCCGGTCTCGTCCACTACAACGACCGCTCGGACGTGGACCGGCTGCTGGAGGCGCTGACAAGCCTGCCGGGCGGGCGGAAGTAGGACGGGAAAACGGCCGGAGGCCGCGGCACGGCTGGTGAGCCGTGCCGCGGCCTCCGGGTGGTGACGGTGACCGGTGACCGGGGCGGGATCAGCCGCCGATGGCCACGGCGAAGATGTGCATGGTCGCGACGTTGGTCGCCGCCCGTGCGCTGATGTTGGGCAGGTCGACGCGGGAGATCTCCTTGTTCTGCAGCGGCACGCCGACGTAGTAGATGGTCGCGGCGGTGTTCTGCCGCTGGTTGTTCGGCCGGTTCTGGTAGGGGGCCACGACGGCCGCGTCGCCCTCGGGCCTCGGCGCGCCGTACCAGTCGGGCGAGCTGAGGGTGAAGGTCTGCCTCGTGCCGTCCTTGTAGACGATGGTGGCCGGTCCGGACACCGCGCCGTAGGTCCCGGTCAGCAGGAAGCCGAGCGTCTTGCCGGTGCCGGTGATCTTTAGGGACTGTCCCGAGGCGATGGCGTTGTCAGGGGTGCCCACCGGGACGTTGGGCCACTTGAAGTTCACCCCGTTCTTGGCGACGGTGGCCCCGGGGGTGACCCCGACCGACGCCAGCGCCTGCGCGGAGATGCTGGCTCCTCCGGTGCCGTCGAAGCCTCCGGGAGCGGTGTTGTTGTCGTCGGTGATGCCGACGTTGCTGAACAGCTCCTCCAGCGGCTTCTCGCCGCCGCTCCACACCCGCACCGTGGCCTGCGTGGACGCGGTCCAGTCCTCGCCCGCCTGGGTGCCGCTCACCACCGCGGTGAGGACCGCGGTGCCGCTCGCCGCGCCGGCGGCGGGCGTGACGGTGAACTGCACGGTGGCCTTCGCGTACGGCGCCAGGGGCCCCACCTCGGCCTGCGCGGGGGTGACGGTCCACCCCTCCGGCGCCTGGAGCGTCACGGTCGCATTGGGCGCGATCGGCATGTCGACCGCCTTGACGGTGACCTTGACCTTTCCTCCCTGTCCCGGGCTCACCTCGACGGGCGCGGTCATCGTGATCTTCTGCAGGGCGACCGCCTGGTACGTGTGGCGGGCCTGCGCGTTGATCTCGATGGCGTCGGGCTCGACCCTCTTGTACTGGGCCGTGCCGCCGCCGGTGGTGTCGAGGAGCTTGAAGCGGCCCGCGAAGATGTCGCCGCGAAGCTTGACCACGCCCTCGCGGTCCGGCCTGACGCGGTAGTCGTCGGCCTGGCCCTCGCTCCACTCCACGCTGACGGTGTGGCCGCCGCGGCCCCGCAGACCCTTGACCCGCCCGTTCGCCCAGGCGGGCGGCAGCGCGGGCAGCAGGTGCAGCTCGCCGGCGTGGCTCTGCAGCAGCATCTCGGCGATGCCGGACGTGGCGCCGAAGTTGCCGTCGATCTGGAACGGTGGGTGCAGGTCGAACATGTTCGGCGCGAGCCGGGCCGGCGTCACGAGGAGGCGGACCAGGTCGTGCGCCCGCTTGCCCTCCTCCAGCCGGGCCCAGTAGTTGATCTTCCAGGCCAGGGACCAGCCGGTGCCGTCGTCGCCGCGCAGTTCGAGCGTCCGCCGCGCCGCGGTGTAGAGCTCCGGAGTGCCGCGCTTGGTGATCTGGTGGCTGGGGTGCAGGCCGTACAGGTGCGAGACGTGCCGGTGGTTCCGCTCGGTCTCGATCCAGTCGTACAGCCACTCCTGGATGTTGCCGCGCGAACCGATCTTCATCGGAGGGAGCCGGTCCCGGGCGGCCAGGACCTGGTCCCGGAAGCTCGCGTCCACGCCGAGCACCTCGCTGGCCTCGGCGCAGCCGGTGAACAGGTCACGCAGGATCTGGTTGTCCATGGTCGGGCCGGCGGCGACGCTGACGTTCGGGTGGTGCGGCAGCTCGGGCGAGTTCGACGGGTTCGTGACCAGATACCCGAGCTTCGGCTCCTCGACGAGGGTGTCGAGGAAGAACTGCGCCGAGCCCTTCATCGCCGGGTAGTTCTTCCGCAGGAACTCGACGTCGCCGGTGAAGAGGTAGTGCTCCCAGATCATGGTGGACAGCCACGCGCCGCCGGTCTGCCACATGCCCCAGAGCGCGCCGTCGACGACCGAGGTCGCCCGCCACGCGTCGGTGTTGTGGTGGGTGACCCAGCCGCCGGCTCCGTACTGCACCTCGGCGGTGCGGGCGCCGGTCTCGGTGAGGTCCTTGATCATGGAGAACACCGGCTCATAGCACTCCGACAGGTTCGTCGTGTCGGCGGGCCAGTAGTTCATCGGCAGGTTGGCGTTGATGGTGTACTTCGAGTCCCACTGCGGGCTCAGCGAGTCGTTCCAGATGCCCTGCAGGTTGGCCGGTTGCGTCCCGGGACGCGAGCAGCTGATCAGCAGGTAGCGGCCGAACTGGAACAGCAGCGCGGAGAACTGCGGGTCGTCGACGGCTCCGTGCTGGGCGATCCGGACATCGGTCGGCTGGTCGGCCGCGTCGGTGCGGTCCAGTTCGAGCGTCGTCCGCTTGAACAGGCCCTGGTAGTCGGCGACGTGCCGGCTGCGCAGCTGGTCGTACGGCGTCTGCTGGGCGGCCTCGAGGTGCTGCCGGGCGATGCCCTGGTAGTCGCCGCTGACGTCCTTGTAGCTCACGTAGCTGGTGCCGATGGAGATCAGCAGCGTCACGCTGTCCGCGGCGGCGACTTGGAGCGTTCCGCCGGTGCTGGTGACGGCGCCGCCCTCGGCGACGACCTTGGCCAGGGCCAGGAACTTGACCTGGCCGGGGATGCCCTCGAAGGTGCCCGAGACGCCGTCGAGCGCCACCGTGGTGCTGTCCGGGCTGGTGCGGGTGGTCGTGCGCTGGGGGGTGTCGAAGGTCGCGCTGAACGTGATCGAGCCCGGCTTGTCGGCGGTCAGGCGGATGACGATGACCTGGTCGGGCGCGCTGGCGAAGACCTCGCGCTTGTACCGCACGCCGTTCAGCAGGTAGTTGACGGAGGTGACGGCGGTGGTGAGGTCGAGCTGGCGGTTGTACTCCGTGAACCCGCTGGTGCTGGGGAAGGTCAGCCTGATGTTGCCGACCGTCTGGTAGGCGAGCTGGCCCGCGGGCTTGCCCAGCATGTTCTGGTCGATCAGGGTCTGGGCCTGGCTCCACTGGTCCGCGAAGACCAGGCGCTGGATCTCCGGCAGCGCCGCCGCGCCCTTGGGGTTGCTCTGGTCGTACGGTCCGCCGCCCCAGACGGTGTCCTCGTTGAGCTGGAGCCGCTCGACGTCGACGTTGCCGAACACCATGGCGCCGAGGCGCCCGTTGCCGATCGGAAGGGCGCGGAGCCAGTCCGTGCCGGCGCCCCGGTCGTACCACAGGGCCATGTCGTTGGCGGCGCGTACCTCCGGGGGTGCCAACGATCCGGCGCGGGCGACCGCTGTCCACTGCATCGGCAGCATCAGAGCTCCTGCTCCGACCGTGCCGATCTTCATCAATTGCCTTCGCGTCAGGTCTGGCATCGGTTCTCCAAACGCGCTCCGGCCTTGCCGACGGCCCGGCGCACGCCGATACGCCTGATCCCGGCGGTGGCGGGGGCAGACGGGCTCGGCGGGACCGGCACTGTGACGAGGCGGTGTAGGGGGTGAGCGCAAAGCTACAAAGATTTGATGTATGGGTCAATGGTTGTTATCAAAACGCCCGAAAACCCGCCATCTTGCCCCCTTGACCCTCGAGAACATCTGACCTTTGGCCTTAATCCTGTCCGGAACGCGTTGACTTGGGCCGATCTTGCGGGTGGACTGGACGGACGCCCCGGCGTCGGCGCCGCCGTCACGGTGGCGTCACGAAGGGTGATTGCGGCGCCTGTCGCGATCACGAGCCCCGGCGTCCGGAAGGTCCGGCGTTCGGGGAGGGGCTCAGGGATGCTCAGGGGATGCGGCGGCCTCGGGCGTCGGGTACGCCCGACTTGCGGAGGAAGTACGCGTTGACCTGGTCGCGCCACTCCTCGGCGCAGCGGAGCTGCTCCGCGAACAACTCGCGTACGCGGGCGTGCGGGGCGTCGGGCACCAGCCCGGCGAGCTCCGCCCAGCGCAGCCGCGCCCGGTCCACCTCCTCGACCCCGGCGAAATGCGTGTCGTAGATGTGCTGGATGACGGTGGTCCCGTCGTGCAGCACGTGCCCGTACGGGACGTGGTGGAAGAACAACAGCAGTTCGTCGGGGCACCGCGCGAGCGACTCGTAGACCTCCGACCACGGCGGCGGATACTGGCCCGTGAACCCCGTGCCGGTGGCGCGGGTGCGGTCGACGCCCACGCCGTCGCGGTCGGCGAAGTGGTAGGTGCCCCACGGCGTGTACTCGTACCCGTCCACGTCCGGGCCGTAGTGGTGGCCGGGGCGGACCATGAACCCCACGCCGAGCGGCACGGTGTACCGCTCGTACGTGCCGCACGAGTCGTCCATGATCTCGTGCAGCGCCTCCCGCAGCCGCACGTCGTCCCCGCCGGTCGCGTCGTTCCCGCCCGCCGCCGCCGGGAACGTGAGGCCGATCCACTCGTCGAGGATCGCGGCCGGGTCGGAGGACGGCGCCCAGGCGAGCCGGCCGAAGGCGTACAGGTTGGCCTGGGCGAGCGGGTGGCCGGTCCAGTAGGGATCGTCGCCGACGTTGGAGACCCCCACCAGCCCTCCGCCGGCCACCACGTGGGCCACGCCGGGCCCGGCGTGGCCCCACGGGCGGAAGCCGAGCACCTCGCTCCACATCGGCGCGAGGTAGCAGACGTGCCGCTGCTGGCCGGTGTACTCCTGCGTCACCTGAAGCTCCACCGCGACCCGGGTGCGGGGCATCGCCGCGATCACCGGCGAGACCGGCTCGCGCACCTGGAAGTCGATCGGGCCGTGCTTCACCTGGAGGATCACGTTGTCGCGGAAGCGCCCGTCGAGCGGGGTGAAGTGGTCGTACGCCGCGCGGGCCCGGTCGGTCGACCTGTCGCGCCAGTCCTGCCGGTGGTTGTAGACGAAGGCGCGCCAGTGGACGACCCCGCCGAACGGCGCCAGCGCCTCGGCGAGCAGGTTCGCGCCGTCGGCGTGGTCACGTCCGTACGCGTGGGGCCCCGGCTGCCCCTCGGAGTCGGCCTTGACCACGTAGCCGCCGAAGTCGGGGATCGTCTCGTACACCCGCGCGGTGACGGCGGCCCACCACGTCCGCACGTCCTCGTCGAGCGGGTCGGCGGTCGCCGTCCCGCCGAGGGCGACCGGCGCGGCGAAGTTCACCGACAGGTGTACCCGTACGCCGTAGGGGCGCAGCCGGTCCGCGATCGCGGCGACGTCGCGGAGACGATCGGTGAGCAGGCGGGTCTCCGTGGCGTGCACGTTCACGTTGTTCACCGTGACCGCGTTCACCCCGCAGGCGGCCAGCAGCCGCCCGTAGGCGCGGACCCGCGTCAGGTCGTCGCGCAACGCGCCGTCGCGCCAGAAGATCGACCCGCCCGCGTAGCCGCGCTCGACCTGGCCCATCACCGGGTGCACGTCCACGTTGTCCCAGTGGTCGAGCATGCGCAGCCGGGCCGCGGGCCGGTGGTGCTCGGCCGGCCGCGCGGCGCCGAACGCCTCCTCGCCGAGCCGCACCAGATGGAACAGGCCGTAGAGCAGGCCGGCCGCCGAATCGGCGAACACCACCGTGACACCGTCGTGCCGGGCGACGACGTAGCCCTCGTCCCCGATGCCCTCGTCCCCGCCGGTCGTGCCGATCACCGGGCCGATGTCCGAGCCGACCGCCGGGCCGTCACCCGGCGCGGGCCCTCGCCGGAACCCGGCCAGGGCCGTCTCGGCGACGGCGGGCAGGGGCCCGGCCGTGGTGAGCGCGAGCACGAGGTCGTACGGCCCGCCGTCGTCCGCGCCGTCGTCCGGGCCGGCCTCCGGGCCGTCGTCCGGAACGGCCTCCGGGGCCTCGTCCGGGCCCTCCGCCCGCCGCCGGACGCTGCCGCCGTACCGGGCGCAGGCCGACGCCACCTCCTCGTGCACGGTCCCGGCGAGCGGTCCGCCGCCGCACAGGAGCGTGCGGCGCGAGCCGATCGGCCGGAACGCCTCGTCCGGCAGCCACGCCGGGTGGACGCCGCGCGAACCGGGGGTGCCGGGCGGGCCGGAAAAGGTCACGGGACTTCCCTTCGGACAGGCGTGCCGGTCGTCGCGGGAGGGTCACGCGGTGAACCTGTCGCGCACCTCGGCGATCATCGGCCGGCTGTTCAGCAGCAGCAGCGCCGCGAACACCGAGGCCAGCGCCGCCGTCGCCGCCTCGGTGGCGACCAGCGTGAGGCCGGCCGCCGCGACGAGGAGTCCCGCGTCGCCCAGCGCCACCCGGGGCGTCCGGAACAGGAAGTAGACGGCCAGGCGGGCGACGTCCCGCCCCCGGAACGCGAAGAGAGAGGTGATCACCAGCGCGTTCGCGGTCCACACCACCGTCACCACCCCGATGACGACGAGTGGCACCGTCCACCAGTCCGGCACCCCGGCGGCGGGGAAGTTCGCGAGGACGACCGCGACGACGGTCAGCAACGCCAGCGCCGGGACCCACACCTTGAGCGCGCCGCGGACGTTCATCGCGTAGCCGCGCAGGAACGCCGCCGCCGGACGCAGGTCCGCCAGATCCGGGCGGCGGCGGTGCAGCGCGTACAGCGCGGCCGACAGCGCCGGGCCGGCCGGGAGCAGGCAGGCCGCGGCCAGCGGCAGGTTGGCCGCGTCACGCCCGAACAGGCCGAGCAGGACGAGCCCCGCCAGGCCGGGCAGGCAGGCGGTCAGCAGCAGCAGTTCGACCACGAGCAGGGTGTAGACCAGCGCGGCGGCCCGCGAGAGCGGGCCGGTGCCGAACCGCCGTGCCGCCTCCGTCGTCGCCGCGGACGTCGCCGCCCCTGACGTCGTCGTCGTGTCGGTCATGGGGGAGTCTCCTGGTCGATCGGGCCGCCGCGGGGTCGAGCGCGCCTACCGGCGCGACGGTCAGCCGTGCTCCTTCTTGTACCGCTCGTAGGCGCTGTTCGCCAGGTTCACGTAGGCGGACATGTTCTTGGCCTCCAGCTCCTGCACGTACGCGTCCCACTCGGAGAAGTCGCGCTTGCCGAGGATGAACTCGAGCGAGTTCTGCGTGGCGTGGTCCTTCAGCGGGGTCTGCCACAGCGCGGCCTGCTCACGCTCCTCGTCGTTGAGAGGGGCCGGAGGCTTCGGCGGCAGCGCCTTCCGGGCGTTCATGGCCTTCTGCCACTCGATCTCCTCCTCCGAGAAGACCGACTGGAGCAGTTCGGTGCTCCCGCCGTACGCGAACACGCCGTTGGAGAAGCCGAAGTCCTTCTGCAGGTGCTTGGGCGCCCCGGGGTTGAGCCCGACGAAGTCGACGTCCTTCGCGAGGTGGAAGCCGGAGGCGTCCCTGGTGTGGGTGACCCCCTCGACGCCCCACTTGGCGAACACCTGGCCCTCGTCGGAGTACCAGAGCCAGTCGATGAACTGCATCATCGCCACGAAGTTCTTGCTGTCCTTGGCCTTCGCGGAGATCATGATGCCGTTCTCCAGCCGGGTGTCGTTGGAGTCGGCCTTGATGGGCCCGAGCGGCCCGACGGGCACCGGGATCTTGACCAGCCGGGCCTTCGGATTCGCCTTCTTCAGCGGCGGGCGATACTCGTTGACGAGGGTCTGGGCGTTGCCGCTGATCACGAAGGACTTGCCGGACGCCAGCTTCTGGATCGCCTGGTCGTCGGTCTGCGTGAAGCTCTCCGGGTCGAGCAGCTTCTCCTGCACCAGGGTGTGGATGAACTCCAGCATCTGCCTGTACTGCGGCATCGCGCCCGTGTAGGCCCACTTCCCGGCGGCCGGATCCCAGGTCAGGCCGGTGTTGAAGCCCCAGCCGCCGCGGGCCCCGCAGCCCAGGCCGAAGACCTGGTTCAGCATGGCGCCGCCCGGGGTGGGCACGGACCACCGGTCGGAGTAGGGATAGGAGTCGGGGTGCTCCTCCTTCATCGCCTTCAGCATGGCGTGCACGTCGTCCCAAGTCTGCGGGGTCTCAATCCCGAGCTTCTCGAGGACGTCGGCGCGGACCTCCAGCGTGTACTCCACCCAGTAGTCCTCGTGGAGGCCGGGAAGCAGGTAGAAGCGGCCGTCCGACTGCCGGAGGGTGTCCAGGTCGGGCTGCAGGTTCCACTTGGCGACCTTGTCCTTGAAGTTCGGCATCAAGTCGATGTAGTCGCTGACCGGCAGGACCGCGCCGGAGGCGACGAAGGGAACCTCCTGGCCCGGGTAGGTCTTGGGAATGATCATGGGTGCGTCGCCCGCGCCGATGATCAGACTGCGCTTGTTCTCGTAGTCGCTGAGCGGCACCACGTTCGGCTGGAGCGTCACGTTCGTCCGCTTGGTGAGCTCGGACCAGAACAACCAGTCCTTCTGCAGCGGATAGAACGGGTGGTTGTTGTAGAGGATGGTGAACGTCAGCGGCGCGGCGGCCTTGAACTGCTTGCCGGCGGCGTAGTCGGCCATCGCGCCGTCCCGGTTCGCCGAGAGGGCCTCACCGCTCTTCTTGCCGCCGGTCTCGTCACCGCTGCCGCAGCCGGCGAGCGCGGCGAACGCACCCATGGCGACCATCGCCTGACGCCGGTTGATCTTGTGCATGAGAGGGGGGTCCTTTCCCTGGGGGAGCGGGGCTGCCTGAGTGCGAGGATCGGCGCGGCTATCCCTTCACCGCGCCGAGCATGACTCCCTTGACGAAGTACCGCTGGACGAAGGGGTAGATCGTCAGGATCGGGAGGACGGTGAGGACCATCGTCACCGCCTTGATGTTGGTGGCGACGGTCATGTCGGTGGCGTCGGCGCCGACGGACGTCCCCGTGGTGGCCCCCGCGGTGAGGTTGCGCAGGTAGACGGTCACCGGGAACAGGTCGCTCTGCGTCATGTAGAGGAAGGCGGGAAACCACGAGTTCCAGAACGAGACGGCGTAGAACAGCACCATCGTGGCGATGACCGCCTTCGACAGCGGCAGCACGATCCGCAGCAGGATGCCGTACGTGCTCATGCCGTCGATCGCGGCGGCCTCCTCCAGCTCCGCCGGGATGCCCTCGAAGAACGTCTTCATCACCAGGAGGTTGAAGACGCTGATCGCGTTCGGCAGCACGATGGCCCAGATGGTGTCCTTCATCCCGAGGCCGGAGATCAGCACGTAGTTAGGGATGAGCCCGCCGGAGAAGAACATGGTGAAGACCGCGACCCCGATCAGGAACGTGCGGCCCTTCAGGTGCCTCTTCGACAGCACGTACGCGTAGCAGGTCGTCATGATCATCGCGATGGCCGTGGCGACGACCGTGTAGACCACCGTGTTGCGGTAGTTCGTCCAGAACGTCGGGTCGGACGCCACGAACCCGTACGTATGGAAGGTGAACCCGACGGGGAGGAGGTTCACCTTGCCGGCCCGGATCGCGAACTCGTTGCTCAGCGACCGCGCGACGATGTTGACGAAGGGATACAGGGTCACCAGCACGACGCCGGCGAGGACGACGGCGTTGACCACCCGGAACACCTGACGGCCCGGGGTCCGGTCCACGGTCACCACAGGCTCGTCCCCACGGTCCGGCGCGAGATCAGGTTGGCCGACAGCACCAGGGCGAGCCCGATGAGGGCCTCGAACAGGCCGATCGCCGCGGCGTAGCTGAAGCTGTTGGAGATGATGCCCATGCGGTACAGGTATGTCGAGATCACGTCGGCGGTCGGATACGTCAACGGGTTGTAGAGCAGCAGGACCTTCTCGAAGCCGACCGCCATGAACGTGCCGATGTTGAGGATCAGCAGGGTGACCGCGGTCGGCCGGATGCCGGGAAGGGCCACGTGCCAGATCTGCCGCCACCGGCTCGCGCCGTCGATCCGGGCCGCCTCGTACAGCTGGTCGTCGATCGTCGTGAGCGCGGCGAGATAGATGATCGTCCCCCAGCCGACGGTCTGCCACATCTCCGAGGAGACGTAGATCGTCCGGAACCAGCCCGCCTCCTGCATGAACGCGATCGGGTCGTCGCCCAGTGCCCGCAGCACCTGGTTCACCGGCCCGTCCACCGACAGCAGTTCCATGACGAGACCGGCCACTACCACCATCGACACGAAGTGCGGCAGGTAGGACACCGACTGGACGAACCGCTTGATCCGCCGGCCGCGCAGCTCGTTGAGCAGCAGGGCCAGCACGATCGGCATCGGGAAGCAGAACAGCAGGGTCAGCGCGCCGAGGATCACCGTGTTGGTGAACACGTGCCAGAACGAGGGGTCGTCCAGGAACATGCGCACGTAGCGCAGGCCCACCCACTCCTCACCCAGTATCCCGCCGCCGGGCCGGAACTTCCGGAAGGCGATCACGTTGCCGATCATCGGCAGGTACCGGAACACCAGGAAGAACAGCAGCGGGAGGATCGCCAGCGAGTACAGCTGCCAGTCCCGGCGCAGCGCCTGACGCCAGGTGCGGCCCGGAGGGCGTTCCGTACGGGCCGGGCCGGGGCCCGCCCGCCGGGGGTCACCGGTGTCCGGTGACCCGTCGATCGCCTTGGTGGTGCTCATCCTCGTGCCTCCGGTGCCATCTCCGGTGGCGGCGCCGCCGCGTCGCCACCACGCCGCCGCGTCAGCACGCCGCGAACGGAAGACGCCGGGCGATATGACCGAAAGTTTCGATAATGTGGATTAATATTGCGGAAATATAAACCCCTGGACAAGGGGCGTCAAGAGGGAAGTCAAGGGCCGTCCGCTCGCTCCGCGATCACGCTGGTCTCGGCTTATCGAAGGCCCTCGCGCTGGTAGAGTTTCACGAAATTTTCGGAAACTACCAGCCCACGGAAACGACGAGTGGACCGATGACCAGCCCTACCTCCGCCCAGGGCCCCCGCCGCGCGACGATCGCGTCCATCGCCGAGGAGACCGGTGTCTCGGTGACCACGGTGTCCAAGGTCCTCAACGGCCGCCCCGACGTCGCGCCGGCCACCCGGGAACGCGTCGAGGCATGCCTGGCGCGGCACGAGTACCGCCCCCGCGTCAGACGGCGGCCGCTCAAGGGCCAGATCGACCTCGTCTTCCACCAGCTGAACTCCGTCTGGTCGATGGAGATCATCCGGGGCGTGGACTCCGTCGCCGCCCCCGCGAGGATCGAGGTCGCCCTCTCGCAGCTGGGGGGAGCGCACCGGCTGCCGGAGGAGTGGCTCGACGGCCTGCTCGACCGCCGTCCGCTCGGGGTGCTGTTCGTCCTGTGCGGCCCGTCGCAGTCGCAGCAGCGGAGGCTGCGGCGGCAGCGGATCCCGTTCGTCGTCGTCGACACCGACAGCGTGACGCCCGCGTCCGTGCCTACGGTGGGCTCCAACAACTGGAACGGCGGCCTGCTCGCCACCCGCCATCTCCTGGAGCTCGGCCACCGCCGGATCGCGGTCGTCTCGGGGCCGAAGGACGTGCTGTGCAGCAGGGCGCGGGTCGCCGGCTTCCGGGTCGCCCACGACGAGGCCGGGCTGGCCGTTGACCCCGCCCTGGTGCGGTACGGGAACTTCTACGTCGACGCCGGTTTCGAGCACGGCATGGACCTCCTGTCGGGCGCCGCCCGCCCGACCGCGATCTTCGCCGGGTCGGACCTCCAGGCGCTCGGCGTGCTGCGGGCCGCGCGGCGGCTCGGCCTCGACGTCCCCGGCGAGCTGTCCGTGGTCGGGTACGACGACGTGCCGGCCGCCGCCTGGGTCGAGCCCGCCCTGACCACGGTGAACCAGCCGCTGTCCGACATGGCGGTGGTCGCGACCCAGATGCTGCTCGACCTGGCCCGTGGCGGGGAGGTGGCCACGAGCCGCATCGACCTCGCGAACGAACTGGTGGTCCGCGACAGCACCGCCCCGCCGGTCAGGCCCTCGTCAGCCTGATCACGTTCCAGGAGACCGGCGGCAGCACGATCCGCGGGGGATCGCTCCGGTGGGAGGTGTTGGGGCGGGGCGCCACCCGCTCGGGGTCGTCGGCCGTGTTGCGGGCGTACACGTCCTCGTGGGCGAGCGTCGTGGCCTCGGCGATCCGCACGGCGCCGAGCGCCCGCGTGTCGAGCTCCAGTTCCAGGGGCTCGGTCACCGACCGGTTCACCGCGAACACCGTGGTGAACAGGTCGTCGTGGGTGGCCACCGCGTGGAGCACCGGGACCTGCCCGAACTCGCCGGTCTCGTACGACGGCCCGACCGGCTCGGTGAGCAGGACGTCGCCCGAGGCGTACCGCGCGGCCTGGGCGAACGGGTGGAAGGTCGTCTGCCGCCAGGCCCGGCCGCCCGGCTCGGTCATGATCGGCGCGATCACGTTGACGAGCTGGGCCAGGCAGGCCGCCGCGACCCGGTCGCTGTGCCGCAGCAGCGTGACGAGCAGGCCGCCGAACGCCACGGCGTCGGCGAGGTGGTAGTGGTCCTCCAGCAGCGGCGGCGCGACCGGCCAGTCCGGCGGGGGAGGGGCCGACTGGTGCCTGCTGAGGTACCAGATGTTCCACTCGTCGAACGACACGGAGATCTTCTTGCCGGAGCCGAGCCGCGCCCCCACCTGGTCGGCGATCGAGACGACCGTGGAGATGAAGTGCTCCATGTCGGTCGCGCAGGCCAGGAAGCCGCCGAGGTCGCCGTCCTTCTCCTCGTAGTAGGCGTGGCAGGAGATGTGGTCGACCAGGTCGTAGGTCTCCTCGAGGACGGTCGTCTCCCAGGACCCGAACGTCGGCATCGAGGAGCCGGAACTGCCGCACGCCACCAGTTCGAGTCCGGGGTCGACCATGCGCATGGCCCGGGCCGTCTCCGCGGCGAGCCTGCCGTACTCGCGGGCGGTCTTGTGCCCGATCTGCCAGGGGCCGTCCATCTCGTTGCCCAGGCACCAGATGCGGATGTCGTGCGGTTCCTTGGCGCCGCCCGCCACCCGCAGGTCCGAGAGCGTGGTCCCGGACGGGATGTTGCAGTATTCGAGCAGGTCGACGGCTTCCAGGACGCCGCGCGTGCCGAGGTTCACCGCCATCATCGGCTCCAGGCCGGCCAGGCGGGACCACCGGACGAACTCGTCGACCCCGATCTCGTTGGTCTCCGTGCTGTGCCAGGCCAGGTCGAGCCGCCGGGGGCGCCGCTCGCGCGGGCCCACGCCGTCCTCCCAGCGGTAGCCGGAGACGAAGTTGCCGCCGGGATAGCGGACGGTGGTCACGCCCAGCTCACGGGTGAGCGCGAGCACGTCGCCGCGGAATCCGTCCGCGTCGGCGGTGGGGTGGCCGGGCTCGTAGATCCCGGTGTAGACGCAGCGGCCGAGGTGCTCGACGAACGTGCCGAACGTACGGCGCCGCACCGGAGCCACCCGCTGGGCGGGATCGATGGTCAGCTGTGCCTTGAGCACGGGCTTCTCCTTGATCGCAGGAGTGTGTCGCCCGGCGATTGTTAGCGCTCGCATGGCGAACGGTCAAGGGCCGGCCGCCATCGCGGCCGGCCCCCGACGCCGTGTTCGGTGTCGTGTTCCGTTCCGTGTTCCGTCGCCGTCCGGGCTCAGGCGGGCCCGTACGGCGCCCGGATCAGCTCACGCCGAAGTCGGCGAAGCCGAACTGCCCCGTCACGCCCGCCGCGTGGGACGTGGCGATCAGTCCCGCGTCCTGCCGGTCGGCGATGCCGGGCAGGGTCACGGTCGGGCCGACCTTGGTCCAGGTGGTGCCGTTCGTGGAGTAGTAACCGCTGACCTGGTCGCCGGAGCGGACGAGGCGGACCCACGCGGGCGCCTTGATCCCCGAGGCCCCGCTGAACGAGTCGAGGTAGCCGTTGCCGTTGGAGTCCCACTGGAAGGCGACCCCGTTCCCGGGGGTGACCACCATGACGGCGTATCCGGGAGACGAGCCCGTGCCGGTGACGTCGTTGCGGAGGACGACCCCCGCCTTGGCCCAGGCGTTGGTGTTGTCCATCTGGGTGACCCGCGCGGTCACGGTGGACGCGCTCCCGGCCGCGTCGTCCTGGTAGAGCGCGCCGTACTCGTCGAACGACCCGGCGGCGTCCTGCCAGATGTCGGTCCCGGTGGTGAGAATGGCGTACTCCGACCCGGCCTCCGCGAACCGGCTCGGCACCGAGCCGTGCGACTTCAGGGAGGTGAGCGGGTTGAGCGCGGTCAGGGTCAGCGACCTGTCCAGCGTGTAGCCGATCCCGGTCTTGGCGGCGGTGAAGCTCACCGCCGCCTTGACGGCCGCGCGGCTGACCGGTGTCGTGAACGACTCGGGCGCGGTGATCTTCCATGTCTCGGTGGCCGAGGCGTCGGCGGGGAACGCGCGCTTCACCGGCCTGCCGATGCGTTCGGCCCGCCAGCCCTCGGGCACGGTGATCGAGACGGTCAGGTCGGTGACCCGGATGTCGCTCACGTTCCCGGCCGTGACGGTGACGGTCGAGGACCCCCCGGCGCTCACGCTGGCGGGGTCCGCCGTGAGGGAGACGCCGACCGGAGGCCGCTGCGGGTCGGGCGCGCCGCGGTAGTCCCCGGTGGGACCCGCCTGGTAGATGATCCGGGCGGCCTCGACGGGGATGCCGCCGGCGGTGATGGTCACGTTGTCCCTGGTGACGTTGCCGCGCTGGCCGTTGACGATGCCGGTGATCGCGGGGTTGGTGGAGTAGTTGCCGGTGAGGGTGAGATCGCCGGTGTGGTTGCCGTTCTGGTTGTTGGCGTGCGCCCACTGCGCGGCGGTGCCGACGAAGACGTTGCGGTTCGCGCTCACGTAGCGGGAGCCCTCGTCGAAGTACAGGCCGAGCTGCCCGCTGCTCTCGCAGTAGTTCTCGTCGATGACGCTGCGCGGCATCGCCGAGAGCGTGTAGATGCAGCCGGCGTCGAACATGGTCTGCACGACCTTGCGGACGTGGTTGCCCACCACGCGGACGTCGCTCAGGGTCGTCGGCGTGTCGTAGAGCGGCTGGAAGTCGTACAGCCCGCGGTTGATGTACTCGGGGCTGCCTCCCGGGTCGTTGGCGCCCCAGCCGTAGCCGACGCCGATGCCGGTGTACGGCATGTCGGAGACGTAGTTGTGCTCGATCGCCAGCCGCGTGACGTAGCTGGCGAAGATCGCGTCCTGGTCCAGGTATTCGAGCGCGGTCGCGTAGACGCGGTTGTCACGCAGCAGGATGTCGCTGTTGACCATGCGGGGATCGGACGGGTGGTGCGCGTCCGGCCGGATGCCGCCGACCACGATGCCGCCGCCGGCGCTCGCGGTGAACGTGCTCCCCACGACCGACACCCGGTGCGCGCCGAGCCCCACGCCGGTGGCGTGGGCGTCGGCGTCGTTGCCGATGCCGAGCCCGACGGAACCGAGGTTCACGAAGGAGCTGTCCACGAAGGCGACGTCCTCCGCGGCCGACACCTGCACCGCCGCGGCCGCCTGCGCCCAGCCGTTGCGGGAGCCCTCGAAGCCCTTGCAGCCCGAGGCGCACGAGGTGAACGCGTCCGGCGGCCGATGGGGCTGGACGCCGCTGATGAAGGCGCCGGTCTGCTGGTTCGCGTAGCCGTCGGAGGTGCTGGGGTGCAGCCACGTGGTGCCGGTGAAGGTCAGGCCCTCGAACCGGAGGTCGTGGGCCGGCGCGTCGTAGGTGCCGCCGACCTGGACCAGCGACTCCAGGCGGGGAAGCTCGACCCGCGCGCTGGAGATGTCCTGGCCGGGGAGGGGTTTGTAGTAGAGCGTTCCAGCCGTCGAGTCCAGATACCACTCGCCGGGCTCGTCCAGGAACTTCCGCGAATTGAGCAGGAAGAACTTCGGTGTCCGGAACGGGGCCTGGATGGCGTCGTACCCGTACGTGTTGTTGTCCCAGGCCGGCTGCTGCATCACGACCGTGGAGCCGGAGATGCTCTCCACCGGCGCGAACCGGTTGGTGAACGACAGCATCGCCTGGAAGTCGATGCGCTTCTGGTCGGGAAGCGTGGCGAGGTAGGCGAGATCGGGGTTCTTGATGGTGAAGCCGGTGGGGGTCAGGGTGATGTCGGACCGTGCCACGCTGATCCGTGCGCGCTGCGCGGGCTTCCCGTCCACGTAGAGCTGCCTGGTGTCGAACCCGGTGCCGACCTGGGCCCGGTAGACGCCGGTGGCCTCGTCGTCGACCTCCCAGCCGGTGACGGGCGTGGCGCCGCTCAGCACGGGCGTGGCCCCGCGCGCGGCCTTCCAGGTGACGGTGTGCCCGTTCCGGCCGGAGTCGGCGGCGTCGAAACGCAGCGGCGAGGTCAGCCGGTAGGTCCCGTCGAGGAGTTCGACCGTGACGTCGCGCGTTCCCTCGGCCGCGGCGGCCCGGGCCCGCCGTTGTGCCTCTCCCAGGGTGGCCAGCGGCCGCACCTTGCTGCCCTTGTTGTTGTCGTCGGCGTTCGTGGCTCCGGTGGGCGCCACCACGATCGTCTCGGTGGCCTGGGCCTCCGCCTGGGCGGGGCCGGGCGCGGCGAGCAGTCCGGCGGTCACGAGTAAGGCGGCGGATGCCGCGGCCGATGTTCTTCCCTGTGGTCGTCTTTGCGGCTCGGGTGACGGACGCATGGTTCTTCCTTTCTTCCGGCACGGAGTGCGCAGGGACGGCGAGCGCCGAGCGATACGGGTTACCTTGGGGCGGATTACCTCGGGGACGGGTTACCTCGCCGCCCGGTCGCTTGAAGAGGTGAGCTGGTGCGGCCGGTGGCCGTGGTCGGGCACGGGGAGCAGACGCCGCCCGGCGTGCTCCGGCCGGACGTTGGGGCTGTCGGCCGTGGCCGCGCTCGCCCGCCGGGTGAACGCGCCGATCGCGCTCTCGTCGACCGTGAGGCCGTGGCCCGGCGCGTCTCCGAGGACGAACGCGCCGTCCTCGATGTGCATGTCGGCGGACACGCCGAGCGGCGGCCGCAGGTCCTGCAGCTCGCTGACCAGGTGGTTCGGCACCGACGTGGCGGCGTGCAGCAGCCCGACCGGCGTGTTGCCGATCGGGCTGACCGGCAGGTCGTGGGCGTGCGCGAGGGCCGACACCCGGAGGAAGTGGGTGACGCCCCACACGGCGGCCGTCTGGACGATGTCGACGGCCCCCGCCGCGAGCAGCGGACGGAACTGTTCGAGCCCGCTGAGGTTCTCCCCGGCGGCGACCGAGGCCCGGATCCCGCGGCCGACGGCGGCCATGCCCTCGGCGTCCCAGCGCCGTACGGGCTCCTCGATCCAGGTGAGGTCCAGGACGTCTTCGATCTCGCCGACGTGCCGGACGGCCTGCTTGCGCGTCCAGGCCTCGTTCACGTCGAGCATCAGGCCCGGCCGCGCTCCCTGCCCGGCCTCGGTCAGGACGTCGCCCACCAGCCTCAGCCGGCGCAGGTCCCGTTCGACGTCGAGGCCGCCCTTGATCTTGGCGGCGCGCAGGCCGTACCCGGCGTACTCCTTGTAGGCCGCGACGAGCTCGTCGTCGGTCAGGCCGATGTCCAGGCCCGAGGCGTACGCGGGGACCCGCCGGTCGCGTCCCCCCAGCAGGCGCCAGAGCGGTTCGCCGGCCGCCTGCGCCTTGATGTCCCACAACGCGGTGTCGATCGCGCCGATGGTCCCGAACACGACGCCCGCGTGCCCCGCCTTGAAGGTGTGCCGCAGCATGCGGTCGTAGAGCGCCGTGACGGCGCGCGGATCCTCGCCCTCGACGGCGGCGAACACCGTGTCGATCTCCACGTGCGGCCCGATGCCGACCCCGGTGATCCCCTCGTCGGTGTCCACCATGACGATCTGGACCGGTACGACCCCGTCGGCGTAGACGCCGTTGGCGTCGCCGACCGGGCGTCCCCAGTCCTGGACCGTCTTGAGCGTGCGATACCCCGAAATCCGCATGTCAGCCCTTCGTGGAACCAGCGGTCACGCCGTCGGCGATCTGGCGCTGGAGGAACAGATAGATCATCAGGACCGGGACGGCGGCGATCAGGACTCCGGAGGCGAAGGTGGGGATGTCGTCGGAGTACTGTCCGCGCAGCGAGGTGACCCCGACCATGAGGGTGCGGTGGTCGGCCGAGTTCATCGTCAGCAGGGCGATCAGCACGTCGTTCCAGCAGAACAGGGTGTCGAGGATGCCGACCGACAACAGCGCCGGCCTGCCGAGCGGGATCATGATCCGCCGGTAGACGCCGTAGACGGTGTTGCCGTCGATCCGCGCCGCGTCGACGATCTCCATCGGGATCGTCGTGTAGTGGCTGGTCATCAGGAAGACGGTGAACGGGAGCCACTGCGCCACGTAGGCGAGGATCAGTCCCGGATAGGTGTCGATGAGACCGGTGTCCGCCATGACCCGGGCGAGCGGCACCATGATCACCTGGAACGGCACGAACAGCGCCGCGAGACAGCCCAGGAAGATCATCCTGGAGCCGCGGAACCGCAGCCGGCTCAGCGCGAAGCCCGCCATCGACCCGAGCAGCAGCAGCAGGGCCACCGAGACCGTCACCACGAGGAGCGAGTTGGCGAAGTACCGCGCCATGCCGGCGTCGGACCAGGCCGTGCCGATGTTCTCCCAGTGCGGCGAGTTCAAGGGGGCGAACCGGTCGAGGATGTACTCACGCCGGGTCTTCATGGCGACGTTGGCGGTGAACACCAGGGGGTAGACCGTGGCCAGCGCGAGGGCCGCCATCGGCACGGCGGCCACCCATCCGCTCAGGCGCCTGCCGCGCATCAGTCCTGCCTTCCCGCGCGGCGGAGCAGGCCGACCTGCGCCAGCCCCACCACGAGCATGATGAGGAAGAGAACCGTCGACGCGGCGGAGGCCAGCGCCGGGCGGTTCATCTGTCCCTGCTGGATCCAGATGTAGTACTCCGGCAGGTACGTCGACCCCTCCGGGCCGCCGCTGGTCATGACGTACAGCAGGCCGAACATGGACGTCAGCATGCCGATCATGGTCGTCACGAGCACGAACGCGATGGTGCGGGACAGGCTTGGGATGACCACGTGCCAGATGGTCCGGGCCAGTGACGCGCCGTCCATCTGCGCGGCGTCCAGCAGCGAGGAGTCGAGGGTCGAGAACCCGGCGAGGAAGACCACCAGCGCCATCCCGAACGTCGCCCACACCTGTACCCCGACCACGGTGAACATGGCGACGTCCGGGTCGCCGAGCCAGTCGACCGGGCCGATGCCGATCGTGCCGAGCAGGGTGTTCAGCGGGCCGTCGAAGGCGAGCATCAGGTTGAAGATCGAACCGACGATCACCGGTGAGAGCACGGCGGGGAAGAAGTAGACGCTGCGGAACACCCGGTGCCCGGGGACCCGCAGGTAGATGAACGTCGCGAGCAGGCCCGGGATCGCCACCGCCACGGGCAGCAGCAGCACGAGCAGCCCCACGTTGCCCAGCGCGGTGCGGAACAGCGGGTCGTCGAACAGGTCCAGGTAGTTGTCGAGCCCAACCGCCGACCCGTTCCGGTCGCCGTCGCCGGTGAAGGAGAAGTTGACACCGAGGATCAGCGGGTACAGCCGCAACACCAGGATGATCAGTACGGCCGGAGCCACCAGGACGTACGGTGCGAGACGCTCCGAGCGCGCCGCCCGCCGGGAACCCGCTCCGGTGGCACGGTGGCTCGCCTGTCGTGTGGTGTCCTCCCCACTGGTCCGCCCGGGCGCGCCCGGGCGGACCAGTGGGGAGGAGCCTCCGATCGGCATTGTCAGCTCGCCTTGTCGGCCGCGGCCATCTGGTCCATCGCCTTGTCGACGGTCACCGACCCGCTCAGCAGCTTCTGCGACAGCCGTCCCATCAGGTCCAGCGTCTTCGAGGACAACGCGACGTGCAGGGCGGGCTTACCGCTCTTGATCGCCGACACGATGGCGCCGGCGGCCGGGCCGGACTGCGACGCGTCGATCGTGGTGTCGGAGGCGATCGCGCCGGCCTTGGCGTAGAACGCGGTCAGGGCGTCGGTCGACGTCAGGGACCGCACCAGGTCGGCCGCCAGCTTCGGGTCCTTGGTCCACTTCGCGACCCCGTAGCCGATGCCGCCGTCGTAGGCGAGGCTCGGAGTGGCTCCGTCGGTCACGACCGGGGCCGGCATCACGCCGATCTGGTCGGGCGGCAGGAACTCGCCGAAGTCCTTCCAGTGCCCGATGTCCGACATCAGCCCGATGACGTTGGCGGCCTTGCCGGACTGGAAGATCGCCCACGAGTCGTTGAACATCGCGGTCGAGTTGGCCCCGGCGTTGTTGAAGCCCTTGTCGTTGACGTCCTTCCACAGCGTGAATATCTGCTTCACGTGCGGGGAGGTCCAGTCGCGCTTGCCGGCGATCCAGTCGTCGTACTCCTGGGGAGTGAGCACGCCCGAGCCCAGGCCCGAGAGGAAGAACTGGATGCCGAAGCCCTCCTTGTTGCCCAGCGCGAAGCAGCTCTTCCCCGCCTTCTTGACGGCCGCGCAGGCGGTCATGAGCTCGTCCCACGTCGCGGGCGGCTTGGCCGGGTCGAGCCCCGCCTTCTGGTAGATGTCCTTGTTGTAGTAGATCGGGTGTCCCTGCAGGGTCACCGGCGCGGCGTAGACCTTGCCGTCCTTGCTGAACGCGTCCCAGCCCGCGAGCCGCTGGCGGTCCTCGGCCACGTACTCGTCCAGCGGGAGGAGCGCGTCCACGCGGTCACGCAGCTGCCCGCCTCCGTTGAAGAGCATGACGTCCGGTCCCGTGCTGGACTGGATGGCCGTGCCGAGCAGGGTGTAGTAGTTGTCGAAGGGCTGGGCCACGAACTCGACCGTGACGCCCGGGTGCTTCTTGGCGAAGTCCGCCTTCGCCTTCTCGATATAGGAGGCCGCGGTCGCGTCGCCCGACTTCCAGTCCCAGACCACCAGCTTGCCGGTGCCGGAGGTTCCGGAAGCGGCAGGTGAGGGGGCCGTTCGGGTGGCGCTTCCACATCCCGCCACGGTCAGCCCCGCGACCAGGACGGCCGACCACAGTGTTCGCTGCTTCATGGCTGTCACTCTCCAGAGCGTGGCCGGTTGACCCGGCCGTCTGCGGCGAAAACGTAACTCGTATGACGTCTGACGTCAATACTGCTGACATATACTCGCCGGTGGGCGTGCCGTCCCGGCAGGCCATCGGAGGATGAGATGACGGCATCGCAGGAATCGGCCCGCGACGTTCCGTCGCCTGCCTGGGTGCGCCGACCGGCGAGCCTCGCCAAGGCGGTGACGGCGGAGCTGGTGGTGCGCATCGTGCGCGGCGTGCACCCGTCGGGGACGCCTCTGCCGCCCGAGCCCGCGCTGTGCGAGGCCTTCTCGGTGAGCCGGACCGTGGTCCGCGAAGCGGTGAAGATCCTTCAGGAGAAGGGCCTGGTGCAGGTGCGCCAGGGCGCCGGCACCATGGTCACCCCGCCGACGTCGTGGGACATGCTCGACGAGCTCGTCCTCTCGGCGACCATCGCCGAGGACGAGAGCCTGGCGATCCTCGACGACGTCGTCGTCACGCGGCGCGTGCTGGAGGCCGACATGGCCAACGTCGCCGCCCGCGTGGCGGACTCCGACACCGTCGACCGGCTGCGCGCGCTGGTCGACCGGATGGACGAGCTCGTGGACGACCACCTGACGTACGAGGAGCACGACCGAGCCTTCCACGACACGGTCATGCGGGCGTCCGGGAACCGTATCGCCCGGGGGGTGGTCCGCTCGCTGGAGAGCCAGGTCGTCAACACCGCGCGCTACATGGGCCGGTCCGAGCGGGCCCTGTGCGTGGCGTCCAACCTCGGTCATCGCCGTATCTACGAGCGCATCGCCGCCCACGACCCCGACGGCGCGGCCGAGGCGATGTTCAACCACATCACCGACGCCTGGCTCGTCCGCCGCAGCGGTCCCGCCAATCCCGTACGCCTGGAACGTTAGAGACGTCAGAGACACGGCCCGCGGGCCGGACGCCGGGATCGCGGGCGCCCGGCCCGATCACGCGGTCCACGAACCGCGGAGCGGCGGGGGACTCGTGCCCGGGCGAAGAGTGCGACACATATGAACGCTTCATAGGGGCTGACGGCCCTCGGCCGGCGCGTCGCCGCGCTGACCAGAGCGGGTGCCGACGGTGACCGGGTGCGGTTGTGCGGAGACCGGTATAAGCGGGCTTACGGTCTTGACGGTCTCGTCACGCGCAAACTAACTAGTAGCTGACCCTCCGGGCTCTCCTTCCCGGGCCGGCTCACTCCGAAGATCCGCACAAGCCGTGCGCCGTCGTACGCCGCTCGTCTCGACGGCGGGATCCCCCTCACAGGGCGTGACCTGACCACACCTGATGCGGCGCCCGGGCAAGGCCCCCACGACACCAGGAGAAGGGGGCCGTGCCGGGCGCCGCGACGAAAGGACACCCATGCCGAAAGCCGCAAAGGTCTTACTGAGCGCGTCGGCGGCGGCCGCCGCGCTGGTCGCGAGCGTGTCGCTCCCGACCGCCGTCCACGCCGCCGACCCGGCTTACAAGGTGCTCGTGTTCTCCAAGACGGCCGCGTTCCGGCACGACTCCATCCCGACGGGCATCCAGGCCATCCGCGACCTGGGCGCCGCGAACAACTTCACCGTCGACGCCACGGAGGACGCGAACGCGTTCACCTCGAGCAACCTCGCGCAGTACAAGGCCGTGGTCTTCCTCAGCACCACCGGGGACGTCCTCAACGCCACCCAGCAGACCGCCTTCCAGTCGTACGTCGACGGCGGCGGCGGATACGTCGGCGTCCACTCCGCGGCCGACACCGAGTACGACTGGCCCTACTACGGGCAGCTGGTGGGCGCCTGGTTCAACAACCACCCGGCGATCCAGCAGGCGACCGTCAGGACCGAGGACAGCACGCATCCGGCGACCGCGGGCCTCGCGGCGGCGTGGTCGCGGACCGACGAGTGGTACAACTACCGCACCAACCCGCGGTCCACGACCCACGTGCTGCAGACCCTCGACGAGAGCAGCTACAGCGGCGGGAACATGGGCGACCACCCGATCACCTGGTGCCACCCGCAGGCGTCCGGCCGGTCGTTCTACACAGGCATGGGTCACTCGATCCAGTCCTACTCCGAGCAGGGCCTCCGCAACCTGCTGCTCGGCGGCATCAGGTACGCCGCCGGCATGGTGCAGGCCGACTGCGCCCCGCCCGGCAACAACAACGGAACGACGATCGAGGCCGAGTCCTACACCTCGCAGTCGGGAGTCCAGCAGACCACCCAGAGCACGGCCGGCGGCGGCAAGGCGGTCGGCTTCATCGAGAACGGCGACTGGACAGGTTACTCCTCGGTGAGCACGGCGGGTGCGACCCGGTTCACCGCGCGCGTCTCCTCGGCCGGCTCGGGCGGCACCATCCAGATCCGCTCCGGCTCGCAGACCGGCACCCTGCTCGGCCAGGTCGCGGTCTCGTCCACCGGAAGCTGGGACACCTTCACGACCGTGTCCGCGACCCTGAACGGATCGGCGTCCGGCCCGCTCTTCCTGGTCTTCACGGGAGGATCCGGCTACCTGTTCAACGTGGACTCGTTCTCCCTCACCAAGTCCGGCTCCAGCCCGAGCCCGAGCCCGAGCCCGAGCCCGAGCCCGAGTCCGAGTCCCAGCCCGAGTCCGAGCCCGAGCCCGAGTCCCAGTCCGAGCCCGAGTCCCAGTCCGAGCCCCAGCGCCAGCCCCACCCCCAGCAGCCAGACGGTCGAGGGTGAGGCGTACACCGCGCAGTCGGGCCTGCAGCAGGCGAACCACTCCACCGCCAGCGGCGGCCGGACCGCCGGCTACATCAACAACGGCGACTGGGCGGCGTACTCGCAGGTGAACACGCAGGGCGCGAAGACGTTCTCGGCGCGGGTGTCCTCCGGCGGCTCGGGCGGGACGATCCAGATCCGGTCCGGGTCGCAGAACGGGACGGTGCTCGGCCAGGTCGCGGTCTCGTCCACCGGAAGCTGGGACACCTTCACGACGGTCTCGACCACTCTGACCGGCTCGGCGTCCGGTCCGCTGTACCTCGTCTTCACCGGTAGCGGCACCGGCTACCTGTACGACCTCGACACCGTCACCGTCACCCGGTGACGCGGCAGCCCGGCGGCGAGGCGTCCTCGCCGCCGGGCCGTCTCACGGCCTTCTCCGTTCCGGCGGCCCTCCGGCCACCGGAACGGAGACGGGGCAGGGGGGAGGGGTCAGCTCCGGGTCCACTTCTGGCTGGTCGTGCCGGTGCAGGACCACAGCTGCACCTTCGTGCCGTTCGCGGTGCCGAAGTTGCTCGCCTCCAGGCACTTGCCCGACTGCACGCCGGTGATGGTGCCGTCGGAGTTGACGTTCCACTGCTGGTTGGCCTGGCCGTTGCAGTCCCAGATGATCGCCCGGGTGCCGTTCGCGGTGCCGGCGGCCTCGGCGTCCAGGCACTTGTTGCCGTACACCTGCAGCTGCTTCGACGAGGTGTACGTCCACTGCTGGTTGGCCTGGCCGTTGCAGTCCCAGAGCTGGAGCTGGGAGCCGTTGGCCGTGCTCGCGCCCGGCACGTCCAGGCAGCGACTCGCGTTGACGTTGCGCACCGCCGTCGCGCCGCCGCTCGGAGAACTCGGAGAAGCCGACGGCGACGGACCCGAGGTGTCGGGGGGCAGGAGGGTGACGGTGTAGGTGTCGTCGATGCTCGTGTGCGGGACGTTGACGGTGGCGCCGTTGTTCGACACGTTCACCACGGTGTTCTGGACGGTGACCGGGCCGGTGACGGCGCCGCCGCCGCTGTAGGGGATGCGCTCGACGACGACGCGTACCTGGTTGTTCTGCACGATGCCGCTGGTGGTGTCGAGGCGTTGCAGGTTGACCGCGACGTTGCCGGTGGTGCGGCCGCCGCCGAGGAGGATCTTGGCGTTCGCGGTGTCCTTGGTGGCGAAGGCGTCGTAGTTCGAGCTGGGGGTGACCGAAGCGATCTGCCCGGTCTGGGAGCCGTAGAAGCGGTAGACCCACCACTCGCCCTTGGGCGAGTACTGGCCGGCGGAGTTGTGGGTCAGGAGGTTGCCCAGGTCGTTGTGCAGGTTGCCGCCACTGGCCCAGTTCGCGCGCAGGCCGTCGGCACCGGCCCGTTCAAGCCGGGCGATGTACCAGGCGCCGTCGGCCGGGTTCTGCTCGTTGGACGCGCCGTACTCGTTGATCTGGTACGGGCGGGGGTGGGCGATGCCCCGCGAGTCGAGGCTGGTGTTCGCGGTGGCCACGTTGGACACCGGGTCGCCGGGCAGCGAGTGCCAGCTGACGATGTCGGGCACGGCGTTGTTGGCCTTGACGTAGTCCAGGTACTGCGTCCACCAGCCGCTCGTGGACGGCACGCCCGCCAGGCTCGGGCCCACGATCAGCTGGGACGGGAACGCGGCCCGGATGCGCTGGTAGGCCCGCTTCCACATCTCGAAGTACTGCGACTGGGGACGGTTCCAGAAAATCGTGATGTTGGGCTCGTTCCAGATGTCCCACTGCACCGGGGCACCCGTCGCCCGCACGTCGTTGATCACGCGGGTGAGGAAGTTGTCGTAGTCGGTCCAGTTGCCGTTGTCGCCCGGGAAGCGCGAGATCGCGTAACCGTCGGCGCCCCACAGGTCGTGCACCAGCAGGACGAACTCCCCGCCCAGCGAGCGGGTGCGCAGCAGCTGGGCGCGGGTGGCGTTCCACCGCCGGTCGTACTTGCCCGACACCCATCCGCCCGGGCTGTCGAGCTGCGCGCCACCGGCCCGCATGTACCGGTACTTCACGTCGGTGAAGAAATGGTCCGGCGGATTGGCGCCGTTCTCGGTCATGCCGTAGATCCACCCCGACGCCCGATAGGTCGGGGAACCGTTCGTGACGGAGAAGTTCACGGTGATGGACTCGTCGGCGGCCTGGGCCGGCCCGGCGGTCGCGAGGACGGACGCGGCGACCATGGCCGTGGCCGACAGCAGTGCGGCGAGGCCCTGGCGACGCCGGCGTCGCGTACGGGGAGTGGTGTCCACTGGCGACTCCTTGGACAGAGGGGTGTTCTGGGAGTTGTGCTGGGAGTTGTTCTTTGGGGGGCTGTACGGGGGGCCGAGCGAAATGCCGAACCTCTCCCGGGGCTTCCCGGACGCCGTCGCGGAGCGGTTCCCGGCGGGCCTCACCGGTGGCCGCGCCGCAGGCGCGGCGGAGGCTCCCGCCGGATCAGTCGAATCGATTCGTCGCGAAGCCTAGGCTTGCCCCTGAGTTGATGTCAATGGTGGGTGTCCTGTATGTGTACGGACTGTTTCCCGGCCAGCGCCGCGGCGTGCGATCCCGCGGACCTGGACCGGTCTCATCGCATGAAACTTCCATCGAACCGGTTAGAGATGGGATGCGGTGAGCAAGGGAGGGGGACGCCGTGCCGCTCGGGTGACGTCCGGGCCGGCGCCCGGTTCGGTGGTTACGCTTCGCGCGAAAGAACCGCAGGGCGGGGGCACCCTCCCCGGGCGTCCCCGGTGCGTTTCCGGGCCGTTCACGGCGAAGACGCGCAGCCCACGGCGGGTGGCCCCCGGCGCGTTGGGTCACGCCCGCTCGCCGGCCGGGCCGGTCCACCAGCTCCGTGCCGGGATTACGGAGGGGCCTTACCCGGGGCCCGGCAACTAGAGTGAAGACTCCGATTCAGGCTCAGCTTCGGAGGGGAGCCGACATGTTCGAGAGGTTCACCGACCGTGCGCGGCGGGTTGTGGTCCTGGCCCAGGAAGAGGCCCGGATGCTCAACCATAATTACATTGGTACCGAGCACATTCTTCTTGGGCTGATCCATGAGGGCGAAGGTGTGGCGGCCAAGGCTCTGGAGAGCCTGGGGATCAGCCTCGAGGCCGTACGCCGGCAGGTCGAGGAGACGATCGGCCAGGGGCAGTCGGCGCCGTCGGGGCACATTCCCTTCACTCCGCGTGCCAAGAAGGTGCTCGAGCTGTCGCTTCGTGAGGCGTTGCAGCTTGGGCACAACTACATCGGCACCGAGCACATCCTGCTGGGCTTGATCCGGGAGGGTGAGGGCGTCGCGGCGCAGGTGCTGGTGAAGCTGGGCGCTGACTTGAACCGGGTGCGGCAGCAGGTCATCCAGTTGCTGCACGGTTACCAGGGCAAGGAGCCGGCGGCGGCGGGCGGGCCGCAGGAGTCGGCGCCGTCGACGTCGCTGGTGCTGGACCAGTTCGGGCGGAACCTGACCCAGGCCGCGCGGGAGGGCAAGCTCGACCCGGTGATCGGCCGGGACAAGGAGATCGAGCGCGTCATGCAGGTCCTCTCCAGGAGGACCAAGAACAATCCGGTGCTGGTCGGCGAGCCCGGTGTGGGCAAGACCGCGGTGGTGGAGGGCCTGTCCCAGAAGATCGTCAAGGGTGAGGTGCCCGAGACGCTGAAGGACAAGCAGCTCTACACCCTCGATCTGGGCGCGCTGGTGGCCGGGTCGCGCTACCGCGGCGACTTCGAGGAACGCCTGAAGAAGGTCGTCAAGGAGATCCGCACCCGCGGCGACATCATCCTGTTCATCGACGAGCTGCACACGCTGGTCGGCGCGGGCGCCGCGGAGGGCGCCATCGACGCGGCGAGCATTCTGAAGCCCCCGCTCGCGCGGGGCGAGCTGCAGACCATCGGCGCCACGACGCTGGACGAGTACCGCAAGCATGTGGAGAAGGACGCCGCGCTGGAGCGGCGGTTCCAGCCGATCCAGGTGGCCGAGCCGAGCCTGTCGCACACGATCGAGATCCTCAAGGGCCTGCGGGACCGTTACGAGGCGCACCACCGTGTGTCGATCACCGACAGCGCGCTGGTGGCCGCGGCGACGCTGGCCGACCGCTACATCAGCGACCGGTTCCTGCCGGACAAGGCGATCGACCTGATCGACGAGGCGGGCTCGCGGATGCGGATCCGCCGGATGACCGCGCCGCCGGACCTGCGCGAGTACGACGAGAAGATCGCGAACGTCCGGCGTGAGAAGGAGTCCGCGATCGACGCGCAGGACTTCGAGAAGGCCGCCGCGCTGCGCGACCAGGAGAAGCAGCTGCAGGTGCGGCGGGAGCGCCGGGAGAAGGAGTGGAAGGCCGGCGACATGGACGTCGTGGCCGAGGTCACCGAGGAGCTCATCGCCGAGGTCCTCGCCGCGGCCACCGGCATCCCGGTCTTCAAGCTCACCGAGGAGGAGTCGCAGCGGCTGCTCCGCATGGAGGACGAGCTGCACAGGCGGATCATCGGTCAGGACGACGCCATCAAGGGCCTGTCCCGGGCGATTCGTCGCACCCGCGCCGGTCTGAAGGACCCGCGCCGTCCCGGTGGTTCCTTCATCTTCGCCGGCCCCTCCGGAGTCGGTAAGACCGAGCTGTCCAAGGCGCTGGCGGAGTTCCTGTTCGGGGACGAAGACGCGCTGATCATGCTGGACATGTCGGAGTTCATGGAGAAGCACACCGTCTCGCGGCTGTTCGGCTCCCCGCCCGGCTACGTCGGGTACGAGGAGGGCGGCCAGCTGACCGAGAAGGTGCGGCGCAAGCCGTTCTCGGTGGTGTTGTTCGACGAGGTCGAGAAGGCCCACGGGGACATCTTCAACTCGCTGCTGCAGATCCTGGAGGACGGTCGCCTGACCGACGCCCAGGGCCGGGTGGTGGACTTCAAGAACACCGTCATCATCATGACGACCAACCTCGGCACCCGGGACATCTCCAAGGGCGTGGGGATGGGCTTCTCGAAGGCCGACGACAGCGAGTCGACGTACGACCGGATGAAGGCGAAGGTGCAGGAGGAGCTCAAGCAGCACTTCCGGCCGGAGTTCCTCAACCGTGTCGACGACATTGTGGTCTTCCACCAGCTGACGCCCAAGGAGATCATCCAGATCGTGGACCTGATGCTCGCCCAGGTGGCCGAGCGTCTCAAGGACCGCGACATGGGCCTGGAGGTCTCCGCGGCGGCCAAGCAGGTGCTGGCCGACCGGGGGTACGACCCGGTGATGGGCGCCCGTCCGCTGCGCCGGACGATCCAGCGCGAGCTGGAGGACACCCTGTCGGAGAAGATCCTCTATGGCGAGCTGCGGCCGGGCCAGGTCGTCAGGATCGACATCGAGGGCGAGGGTGACAACGCCAAGTTCGTCTTCACCGGCGAAGCCGGGCCCTCGCATGTGGCCGGCGGAGCGGCTCCCGCCGCGCTGCCCGCTCGCTGACCGCGCGCCCCTCAGGCCGGAAGACGGGACACATGCGCGAAGACCAGGCGTTCTGGATCGACACCCGCTCCGACCGGGAGCGCGCACACGGCGGTGACAGTCGCTACACCGAGCTGCTGCGCGACAACATCGGCGAGTTCGACGGCGTCTGGGGCGACATCGCCCCGGTCGCCTTCGCCTGCGCGGCCTGGCGGGTCGCGACGCCTCCCGTCGCCTCGCCGGGGTTTGTGCGGTGGCACCGCCGGATCCTGTCGGCCTCGTGCGTGCGCAACGGCTGGGACGGGTCGATGATCGCCCGCATCAGCCTGGTCTCGCCCCCGCCCGCGGCGCTCACGGCGTCGCGGGCCTGGTGGCGCGACCGGGGCTGGGAGGGCTGGCCGGAGATCTTCGGCCAGTACGTCGAGCCCGCCGAGCGGGATCTCACCAAGATCCCGTTCGTCCGGCCCGTCCTGCTCGTGGACGCGCCGCTGCCGCTCGACGACCTTCCTCCGGCGCCGGACGGCCCCGCCGAGGACCTGCCGGAGCTGGCCCACCGGGCCTTGGTGGTGCTGGTCCGGGAGCTGAACCGGCTGATAGGCCCGATGCTCTCGCAGATCGACGGCCAGGGCGGATAAAGGCCGGTGCCGTGACCGCCAGGGCCTGCCTGGGTGGAGCGGTGTCGAGAGCGGTGGATCGCAAGGCGGAGGGGGGGTCGTGGCGGAGCCTGTGAGCGACGTTCTCCGGCTCTGCGGAATGTCCGAGCTTGCGAGGAGTTTTCGTGGGTGGGGCGATAACGCGGAGAGGTGCCGATCTGGGCGACGCGACGGGGCAAAGTTTGGCGGGAGGACACTTCAAGGCTGAGAGGCCACAGGGCGGCGCCGGCCACATGCCCGACGCCGCCCCTAACTTGTTTCCGCTGGTCAGCCGCCGATCGTGATGGTGACAGGAACGCCGCCAACCTTCACGACGATGACGACAACGATAAGCCAGATGACCAGAATGCGGATGTTCTCGTGGTAGCGCTTGCGGCAGGTCTCCCGTGGAACGTAGTACGGAACCGCCTCACTGAGCGTTGCCAACTTCGAGACGATTTCCGATACGGATGAGGGAAGGAAACCTCGATGATTGGGATCCAACGGTTCTGGCAATTGATTCCTCCAGCAATTTGAATGATGGAACCAACCGCCGGATCGGGCGATTTCAAGGGCATGTGACTCACCGAGGATGACGAGAAACACGCACAGCAGATACACTAGACACGCCTAGCGAGCGTACTAGCGGCCTGACTACCGGTCCGGCAGTTGGTACTTGGCAAGTCGCGCGGACCTCTGCCAGGAGGTTCGCCAGAGCCCCCGGCCTCCCAAGGCCGGGGGCTCTCGACTTCGTAGCTCAGGATATATGGGGCTGGGGATGGCGACAATTCAAGAGTGCGGATTCTCAGATGTCTCTGCATCTTGAAGATCAGCCTCGCGGGGAAGTGATTCATATATCCGCAGGTAGAGCATCTCTGACGGCGGAAGTGTTCCAAGGTGCATCAGGTTAACTTGAAGATCAGCCTCGCGGGGAAGCGATTCATATATCCGCAGGTAGAGCATCTCTGGCGGCGGAAGTGTTCCAAGGTGCATCAGGTTAAGAAGAATGTGCTCGGTGCCGATGTAGCGGCTCGACTCGTGTGTGCCTGGGCCCCTCTCGGCGGTCGTCGGCTCTCCTCCATCGGCCCTCCGCGCATGCTGCCGCAGGTCAACGCCCTGTTCGACGGGCTCGCCGCCCGCCACGGCTACCACGAGGAGCACCAGCTTTTTTCTCGACGCCTCCCTGTACGTACTCGAACGGCACCAGTGCACCCTCGCCCGCCACAAGCACGACTGTCAGCTGCTGCGCCACCCCCGAGGACGCCGACGAACACAACAAGTTCGAGTGCGGCTGGACGTGGGGCATCGTGAAGGACGCCCCCGCCGTTGCCACCCCGCTCGGCATCAGCCCGCAGCCGGAGAGCATCAGGTAGTCCCACCAGACAAAACGCGGGAACGCCGGGGCCCTGCCAGTGGGCAACCTCTTCACCGACATCACGGCGTGGGACGAGGAGCCGTCCTGGTACTTCGCCGAACGGGTCGCCGAGTTCCTCGTCGCCCTGGAGACCGGAGCGTCTGACCAGCGGAACAAGAGCACAGGCGCCGTGAAGTTGGTGGGGGATGGATTTGGTGTGGTTCATCGGCACCTGCGCCGACAGGTCCTACAGATCTAGCTATGCAGTACTAGGCGGCGGGGGAGGGGCGCAGCCCGTCGAACACGACGGCCAGGGTGCGGTCGCGGACCTCGGGTGACCAGCCGGCGTGCAGCGACGCCTGGCACAGGCCGATCAGCAGCGCCAGCACCTCGGGGACCCCGACGTCCCGCCGTACGGCCCCCGCGCGCTGGGCCCCGGTGAGCAGCGCGGCCACGGCGTCGCGCAGCGCGTTGACGGGCTTGGCCACAATGACCTCGACACCCGCCTCGGCCAGCAGGTCGACGACCGTCCGCTGCTCCGCGGCCTGACCGATCACCCAGGTGAAGAACTGGAAGAACGCGGTGGCCGGTTCGCCGGTGCGCGCGAGGTTCCCGGTCTCGGCGGCGACGCGTACGGCGAGACCCTTGATGATCGCCTGGAGGAGCGCCTCCTTCGTCGGGAAGTGGCGGAACACGGTCCCGATGCCGACGCCGGCCTTCTGCGCGATCTCCTCGGTGGAGGCGGACGGCCCCTTGAGCGCGAACACGACCTCGGCGGCCTCCAGGATGCGCTGCCTGTTGCGCTGGGCGTCCGAGCGCAGCGATCTGGTCATCGAACCCCCCGCGCCTGGCCGCTCTCCGAGCAGGTGCTCCGCGCCGCTCAACAGGAGCTGTGACTCCGATTCTAGGGGACAGGGCGCGGCGACGCGGAGAGCCGCTCACCCGCCGCCTCGTCGGGGTGTGACGAGACGACAACGCCGGCCGGACATGCACGACATGTCCGGCCGGCGCATCGGGGCGGTCCGTGCCTCCCCGTCACCCGGTCGCGTCTACTTCGACTTGTTCTTGTTGTAGACGTCGAAGGCCACGGCGAGCATCAGCACGCCGCCCTTGATCGCCTGCTGCCAGTCGACGCCGAGGCCGAGCAGCGACATGCCGTTGTTCATCACGCCCATGACCAGGCCGCCGACGATGGCGCCGACGACGCTGCCGACGCCGCCCGACGCCGAGGCGCCGCCGATGAAGGCCGCGGCGATGGCGTCGAGCTCGAAGTTCGTGCCCGCCTTGGGAGTGGCCGCGTTGAGCCGGGCGGCGAACATCAGCCCGGCGAGGGCGGCCAGCACGCCCATGTTGACGAACACCCAGAACTTCGTCTTCTTGGTCGCGATGCCCGACAGCGCGGCCGCACGCTCGTTCCCGCCGACGGCGTAGATGTGCCGGCCGACCACCGTGCTCGTCGTGACGAACGAGTACGCCGCGGTCAGCACGATCACCACCAGGCCGACGATCGGCAGGCCCTGGTAGACCGCGAGGACCCAGGCGAACGCCCCGATCGCGGCGACGATCGCGACGGCCTTGAGCACGAACCACTGCAGGGCGGGCACACCGAGGCCGTACTCACGGCGCCGGGCGCGCGAGCGCCAGTCGTTCCACACGATCACCGCGGCCCCGGCGAGCCCGAGCAGCATGGTCACCAGGTGCAGGTCGCCGGCGCCGATCTCCGGCACGAAGCCCGACCCGAGCTGCCGGAACCCGGAGGGGAACGGCGCGATCGACTGCCCCTGCAGCACGACCATGCTGAGGCCGCGGAACAGCAGCATGCCGCCGAGCGTGACGATGAACGCCGGGATGCGGGCGTAGGCGATCCAGAAGCCCTGGAACGCCCCGATCAGCCCGCCCGTGACGAGCGCGCCGACCACGACCAGCGGCCAGGGCAGGCCCCAGTTCACGATCGCCACCCCGGTGACCGCCCCGACGAACGCCGCCACCGAGCCGACCGACAGATCGATCTCCCGGTTGATGATCACCAGCATCATGCCGATCGCCAGGACCAGCACGTAGCCGTTCTGCATGATCAGGTTGGTGACGTTCAGCGGCTTGAGCAGGATGCCGTCGGTCAGGATCTCGAACAGCACGACGATGACGACCAACGCGGCGATCATCCCGTACTGCCGGAGGTTCCCCCGCAGGCGGGGACCGGACGACCCGCCCGAGGACGCGGGGGTGGTCGCCGGGCGGTCCACCACGGTCATCGGGCCACCGCCGGTGTGTTCGTCATCAGCCTCATGACAGCCTCCTGTGTCGCTTCCCGCCGTCCGAGCTCACCGGTGATCCGCCCCTGGCTCATCACGTAGATCCGGTCGCACATGCCGAGGAGCTCGGGCAGCTCCGAGGAGATGAGCAGTACGCCCTTGCCCTCGGCGGCGAGCCGCTGGACGATCGTGTAGATCTCGTACTTCGCGCCCACGTCGATTCCCCGGGTGGGTTCGTCGAGCATGAGCACGTCGGGGTTGGTGTACATCCACTTGCTCAGCACGACCTTCTGCTGGTTGCCGCCGCTGAGGTTGCCGGTCTTGGTGAAGACACCGGGCGCCTTGATCCGCAGCCGGTGGAGGAACCCCTCGGCGTCGGCCACCTCCCGGTGCAGGTCGATGACCGAGCGCCGCGAGACGCGGTGCAGGTTCGCCAGCGTGACGTTGCGCCGGATGTCCTCCTCCAGCAGCAGGCCGAGCTCCTTGCGGTCCTCGGTGACGTACGCCAGACCGGCCGCGATGGCGTCGCCCACCGTGGCCAGGTGCAGCTCGCGGCCGTCCTTCCGGAGCGTGCCGCTGATCCGCGCGCCGTAGGACCGGCCGAAGACGCTCATCGCGAGCTCGGTGCGGCCGGCGCCCATGAGCCCGGCGATGCCCACGATCTCGCCGCGCCGCACGGTGAGACTCGCGTCGCGGACGACCTGCCGGTCGGGGACCGTGGGGTGGAAGACGTTCCACCCCTCGATCTCGAACAGCACGTCGCCGATCTCCGGGGTGCGCGGCGGGTAGCGGTGGTCGAGGTCGCGCCCCACCATGCCCCTGATGACGCGGTCCTCGTCCACCCCGGCGGCGACCTCGAGCGTCTCGATCGTCCGGCCGTCCCGCAGGATCGTGATCGCGTCGGCCACGGCCATCACCTCGTTCAGCTTGTGCGAGATGAGGATCGAGGTGATGCCGTGGTCGCGCAGGTCACGCAGGAGCCGCAGCAGGTTCTCGCTGTCGGTCTCGTTGAGCGCGGCGGTCGGCTCGTCGAGGATGAGCAGCTTTACGTCCTTCGCCAGGGCCTTGGCGATCTCGACGAGCTGCTGCCTGCCCACTCCGAGCGCGTTCACCGGGGTGTCCGGGTCCTCGCGCAGGCCCACCTTCTCCAGCAGGCGCACGGTCTCGTCCGACGTGGCGTGCCAGTCGATGACCCCGCGCCGCGCCCGCTCGTTGCCGAGGAAGACGTTCTCCGCGATGGACATGCCCGGGATGAGCGCGAGCTCCTGGTGGATGATGACGATGCCCGCCGCCTCGCTCTGCCGCAGGCCGCGGAAGGCGCAGGGGCGGGAGTCGAGGAGAATCTCCCCCTCGTAACTCCCGTGGGGGTAGACCCCGCTGAGCACCTTCATCAGGGTGGACTTCCCGGCGCCGTTCTCGCCCACGAGGGCGTGGACGGTCCCGCGCTCGACGTCGAAGTTCACGTCGTCGAGCGCGCGGACACCGGGGAACTCCTTGGTTATCCCCCGCATCCGGAGGATATGGTCGGGCATCGGAGGCCCCTTTCGTGCCGTGAACCCGCGAGGCTCAGCCGGTGAGCTGGGCCTCGGTGTAGTAGCCGCCGTCGACCAGGATCTGCTTGTAGTTGTCCTTGTCGACCGACACGGGCTTCAGCAGGTACGACGGCACCGTCTTGACGCCGTTGTTGTAGCTGTCGGTGTTGTTGACCTCGGGCTTCTTGCCCTGGACGACGGCGTCGGCCATCGAGGCCGCCACCTTGGCCAGCTCGCGGGTGTCCTTGTAGACGGTCTGCGTCTGCTCGCCCGCGATGATCGACTTCACCGAGGCCAGCTCGGCGTCCTGGCCGGTGATGATCGGCAGCGGCTTGCCGGAGGAGCCGTACCCGACGCTCTTCAGCGCGGAGATGATGCCGATGCTGATCCCGTCGTACGGCGAGAGCACCGCGTCGATCTTCTCGGACGTGTAGTTCGCGCTCAGCAGGTTGTCCATGCGGGCCTGGGCGGTGGCGCCGTCCCAGCGCAGCGTCGCGGCCTGCTCCAGCTTCGTCTGCTTGCTGCGCACCACGAGCTTGCCCGAGTCGATGTACGGCTTGAGCACCGACATGGCGCCGTTGAAGAAGAACACCGTGTTGTTGTCGTCGGGGGAGCCGGCGAACAGCTCGATGTTGAACGGGCCCTTGCCGTCCTTCAGCCCCAGCTTGTCCTCGATGTAGCCCGCCTGCTGCACGCCGACCTGGAAGTTGTCGAACGTGGCGTAGTAGTCCACGTTGGGGGTCTTCATCAGCAGCCGGTCGTAGGCGATGACCGGGATCTTCTGGTCGGCCGCCTGCTGCAGCACGTCGGTGAGGGCGGCGCCGTCGACGGCCGCGACGACGAGCACCTTCACGCCCTTGGTGATCATGTTCTCGACCTGGGAGACCTGGGTCTCCACCACGTCCTCGGCGTACTGCAGGTCGGTGTCGTAGCCCAGCGACTTGAACTGCTGGACCATGTTGTCGCCGTCCTTGACCCAGCGCTCGGACGACTTGGTGGGCATCGCGATGCCCACGGTCCCCTTACCGCCGGCGGTCGTGTTCCCGCCGTCCCCGCTGCTGTTGCCGCACGCGGCCGCCAGCAGCAGTAACAGCCCTGCCACCAGCGCGCCTGTGAATTTGCGCATGAGACAATCTCCTTCGGAATGGTTGTTCCTCGCGTCCCGCCGGGGGCCTAGACCGGCGGGGCGCGGTTTTCCCGCCCGGCCATGGAGCCGGGCGGAAGCTCTCAGGGGCTCATGCCGGTGCTCTCCCTGACCACGAGTTCGGGCTCGACCAGACGCGCCGGCTCGCCGTCGCGGCTCGCGATGCGGTGCAGCAGGAGCCGGAACGCCTGCCGGCCGAGCTCGCCGAAGTCCTGCCGCACCGTGGTCAGCGGCGGCCAGAAGTACGCCGCCTCCGGCACGTCGTCGAACCCCACGACACTCACGTCCTCGGGCACCCGCCGGCCCGCCTCCCGCAACGCCCGCAACACCCCCATCGCCATATGATCATTGGCCACGAACACCGCCGTCACCGCCTCATCGGCCGCCAACCGCCGCCCCAGCTCATAACCCGACGACGCCGTCCAATCCC